>JAACCU010000209.1 GCA_009937405.1 Actinomycetota bacterium | reverse complement strand
CTTTCGCCCACGAGTCCGAACGCGACGTTGCCGCGCTCTTGGAGAGCTACGGCGTGCGTTGGGAGTACGAGCCCACCATGTTTGTGCTCGAGACAGACGACGACGGTCGCCCGCAGTCGGGCTTCACCCCGGATTTCTACCTGCCCGACTTCGACACGTACATCGAGGTCACCACTATGCGCCAGTCGCTGGTCACGGCCAAGCATCGAAAGATTCGCCGCCTCAGGGAAACTCATCCTGACGTTCGTGTGAAACTGCTGTATCGCAGAGACATCCAGCAACTTGATGCCAAATACCGACTCGCCGATGCCGCCTGAGCCGAGGCGTTCACCGCTTCACGATCATCACGTCGGACTGGGCGCCAAGATGGTGCCCTTCGGCGGCTGGGACATGCCGCTCAACTACGCCGACGGCACGATCGCCGAGCACCGGGCTTGTCGTTCGGGGGCCGTCGTCTTTGATGTCTCGCACCTCGGCACCGTCCGCGTAACCGGCGAAGGCGCTTTTGAGGCCCTCCAGTGGGCGTTCACAAACGATTTGAACCGAGTGGCGCCGTGCAAGGCGCAGTACACCCATTTGCTTGATGCCGACGACGCATCGGTACTCGACGACATCATCGTGTGGTGGGTCGATCAGGCCTGTTTTGACGTGATGCCCAACGCATCCAACACTGATCGAGTGGTCAATGCGCTTTCCGAGGGACCCTTTGTCCCTGAGATTGTCGACGTCACGTCCAGCCGAGCCGTGCTCGCCATTCAGGGTCCAGAAGCGCGTGAGCGACTTGCCACGGTGTCGACCGAGGCAGCAGCAGTAAGCCGTTTCGCCGTCGCTCGTGTTGACATCGGCGGCACCCCCGTCGTTGTCGCTGGCACCGGCTATACGGGCGAAGACGGTGTTGAGATCGCCGTGCCCGCTGATGCTGCTCCGGCGCTCTGGCAGCGGGTTCTTGATGCTGGTATCACACCGGCAGGACTCGGAGCGCGTGACACGCTTCGTCTCGAAGCCGGCCTCCCCCTTCACGGTCATGAACTTGGCCCTGGGATCTCGCCGCTCCAGGCCGGGCTTGGTTGGGTTGTGCGTTTCGACAAGGGCGACTTCCGAGGACGAGCTGCCCTTGAAGCCGAACGCGACCGCGGTCCGCATCGCCTCCTTCGCGGTTTGCTGGTCGAAGGTCGACGTCCGCCTCGCGAAGGTCAGCGAGTGTTGCTTGACGGCGCCGAAATCGGTGCTGTGTCGAGCGGGAACTTTTCGCCAGTTCGAGGACAAGGCATTGCCCTTGCGTTCCTTGACCCCACTATCGAAGATGGCGCCGCGGTGGTGATCGACGTTCGTGGAACCGAGGTTGCGGCCACGGTGACCCGGCCACCGTTTCATCGCTGAGCCGTGAGGCGTTTCCGACGCTGGCTCTTGTTGGTGGCGACAATGATTTTTGCGGCGTGCGGCGGTGTATCCGACGACGGTCGGGCATTGAGGAGCACGTTGGCTGAGGATGCCGTGGTTCTGGCGTCCTCCACAACTACCTCATTACTGACCCCGACTACTGCTGCTTCTGAAGAATCGTTGGCTCCGACCACTGTGCCTCTTGAAGTGTTCACCGGCGAAGTGCATCTCGTGGACGAGCGCCTTCTCGGCACGTCGTGGCGGGCGGACTGCCCCGTGGTTCCTGGTGATCTGCGGCTTCTGACTGTCGCTCACCATGATTTGGCCGGCAACCATCAGATTGGTGAACTCATAGTGCATGCCGATCACGCTGAAGCGCTGCTGACGGTCTTCGAAGCCCTTTACGTTGCCCGGTTCCCGATCGAGCGCATGGAACTCATCACGGCCTTTGAGGGCGACGACGCGGCGTCGATGCGCGCCAACAACTCATCGGGGTTCAATTGTCGTGTCGTTGAAGGCAGCAGTCGCTGGAGTCAGCACGCCTACGGCACAGCCATCGACATCAACCCACTGATCTACCCATGGGTGCGAGGCTCAACCGTGGACCCGCCTGAGGGAGAGGCGTACCTCGATCGTGGTGCGGAGACCCCTGGTCTCATCCATGCCGACGACATGGTTGTGCAGGCATTCGAGGCGATCGGTTGGTCGTGGGGCGGCTATTGGAACGACTCGATCGACTATCAGCACTTCAGCGCCAACGGCACATAGCCGGCTGCTCAACTCGTGCGCACGCGTCTCCTCTGAAAAGAGAACCTTGCACGGCTTTGCTTCCGTTATGGGAGCTCAGGCAAGTTTGGAAGCACATCGGTGGCCCGCTGACGGAGCCAGTGATCGGCGAGCACGATGAGAGCCATTGACTCAACCATTGGAACCGCGCGCGGCAGGACACACGGGTCGTGACGGCCCTTGGCAGCAAGCGTCGTGGCTTCGCCTTCCCGGGTGACAGTGGTCTGTTCGCTGGCGATAGTGCCGGTCGGCTTGAACGCGACGCGCACGGCGATGTCTTCGCCGTTGGAGATACCGCCCTGGATGCCGCCGCTGTAATTGGTGGAGGTGCGAACCCGGCCATCGGGTCCCGGGACGAAGGGATCGTTGTGGGCGAGGCCGCTCATGAGCGTGCCGGCAAATCCGCTGCCGATCTCGACACCCTTGGCTGCCGGGAGCGACATCATCGCACCGGCAAGGGCGGCGTCAAGTTTCTCGAACACGGGCTCACCGAGCCCCGCTGGCACGTGGCGCGCAACACAACGAACGGTGCCGCCGAGTGAATCGCCATCTCGGCGAGCTTGTTCGATTGCCTCGGTCATGGCGCGGGCTGCTTCAGGATCCGGGCATCGAGTGGGGTCGGCCTCAACCTGGTCGAGGGTGACCGTCAGACCGTCGACGGTGGCGGTGATGTCGCGAACTTGATCAACCCAGGCAAGCACTTCGATGCCTGCGACTTCGGCGAGCAGTCGGCGCGCAACCGCGCCAGCGGCCACGCGGCCGATGGTTTCGCGAGCAGAGGCGCGCCCACCACCCGCCCAGTTACGGAATCCGTATTTGGCGTCGTAGGTGAAATCAGCGTGCGAAGGCCGGTAGACGTCGCGCAAATGGTCATAGGCGCCGGAGTTGTGGTCTTTGTTGCGCACGAGCACAGCCAGCGAAGTACCCGTGGTGTAGCCACCAAAGACGCCGGACAGGATCTCGGCAGTGTCGGACTCGTCGCGTTGAGTGACCAAACGGCTTTGGCCTGGACGACGACGATCGAGATCAAACTGAAGGTCGGCCTCGCACAGGGCGAGCCGGGGAGGGCAGCCGTCGATTACAACGCCGACGCCGCCGCCGTGAGACTCGCCAAATGTGGTGACCCGAAAGAGGGTGCCGGTTGAACTGCCCATCGGTGTGAGTGTACGGCCCCGGGCTCAGCGCTTGGCCGATGTTTGTTCGCAGCTCACAGACGTTCATGCATCGGCGAGACCTCGACTATCGATGGCCGATTGGCGGAACTCGTCGGCGGTGCCGTCATCGGGTGCGGCGTTGGCCGCTAACTCGGCATCGATTCGGGTCTGCCAACGCTCGACTTCCAAACGTCTGCGGTCATCGTTCCAACCCAATTCGGGTGCCATCAGGGCGGCCGCCTGTTCGGCGACAAGCAGCCCACGCTGGTCATTTTCGATCGAAATACGCATCCGTCGCGCTAGCACGTCGTCGAGGTGAAGCGCACCTTCGTGGCGAGCGGCATAGACGACCTCTGCCGCGATGTAGCCGCCGCCTGGCAACTCCTCGCCGAGTGTCGGGTCGTTAGCGACGAGAGCGAGGACATCGTCGACCCGGCTGCCGTGGCGCCACAGCAGCCGGTCTACGGCCTCTGTTGTCAGCTCGTACTCACGGGCAAGCCGCGCCGCATTATCTTTGAACGTGCTCCACTGGTCTGCTCCAATGAGCGGCAGTCGGTCGGTGCAGGATTTTGGCACCTTACGATCGAGCCCATCTGCGGCCATGTCGATCGTGTCGGCCGCCATGAGGCGGTAGGTCGTGTATTTTCCGCCTGCGATGGAGATCAGACCCGGGACTGGTTCAAGCACAGCGTGCTCACGGCTGAGGCGTGCGGTGTCGCCACCTTCGCCCGACACCAGCGGACGTAGACCGGCGTAGACGCCGACGATGTCAGCTCGCGTAAGCGGTCGGCGGAGGGCATGGTTGGCGTGTTCGAGGATGTAGTCGATGTCAGAGGCCGAGGCGGCGGGGTGAGCGCGGTCGAGCTCGTAGCTGGTATCGGTAGTGCCGATCAGCCAGTGCCGACCCCACGGAATGACGAAGAGTACGGAGTTCGGTGTGCGAAGGATCAGACCACTGTCGCTGTCGATCGCCTCGCGGGGAACGACGATGTGCACACCCTTTGCGGCGGTGACATGGAGCTCCGAGCCGCCGACCATGTCTTGGATCTCGTCGAGCCAGACGCCGGTGGCGTTCACAACCTTGGTCGCTCGTACCTCGATTTCTTCACCTGTTTCGACATCGGTGATGGTGGCACCAACGACCCTGTCATCACCAGATTTGTCGTCCTCACGCAAGAGACCCGTGAGCTGAGCGCTGGTGACGACGGCTGCCCCGTGGCGCGCTGCAGTGCGGGCCACCGTGAGGGTGTGGCGGGCATCGTCGATTTGGGCGTCGTAGTAGCGGATGGCGCCGACCAGGAAGTGGTCGTCAAAGCCGGGCACCAACGTCATTGCTGTGCGTCGAGAGAGATGTCGGTGACGCGGGAGTGGGTTTCGTCGACCCAAGGCGAGCAGTTCGTAGAGAAGAACGCCAGCCCCGTAGTAGACCCGCTGCCAGACACGATGGGTGAGCGGGAGCAGGAACGACACTGGTCGCACAAGATGCGGGCAGATGGAGGATGCCAGGAGGCTTCGTTCGTGTAGCGCCTCGCGGACTAGCGCAAAGTCGCGCTGCTCGAGGTACCGCAAGCCACCGTGAAGGAGCTTGGACGAGCGACTGGAGGTGCCGGAGGCCAGGTCACGCTGCTCGATGAGCCCGACGGAAAGCCCCCGCGTGACGGCATCAAGCGCGCACCCGACACCGGTTACACCACCGCCCACAACGAGAACATCGAACTCTTCGGTGGCAAGCCGTTTCCAATCCTTGGCGCGCTGCGTTGGGTTCAGTGAGCCAGGAATTTCAGACGAAGTTGGCGCGGACGCCGCTTGCGAGGTCATTTCCTCACAAGCGTAGGCTCGCTTGGTCACCGGGAGGCCGACGTACCGAATTTGGCATCGGGAGAAACCTCCATGATTTTGCTACAGCTCTAAAAGGGCTTGCTCAATCACCTCGGGTAAACCCGGGTGAATGTAGTACTGCTCGCGGGCCAACTGATCGACTGTCTGTCCGAACGTCATGGCCTGAATGAGTTGCTGGATGAGCGTCGACGCCTGCGGACCGATGATGTGAGCCCCGATGAGCTGGCGAGTATCGGGATCGGCGATGACCTTGGCGAAACTCTCGGTGTCTTCCATCGCCCAGCCGTACGCGGCAGACCCGTAGGCCTGGGTGTGAGCGATATAGGGGCGGCCCTGATCGATGCACCGCTGCTCGGTCAGACCTACCCCGGCGACCTGGGGGTGGCCGAATACGGCGTGGGGCAGGAACCGATGGTCGGCCTCGATCATCGACCCAGGATTTGTCAGGTTGTGGGCTACGACTCGTGCTTCGTGGTTGGCAGCGTGCTTGAGTTGGAGGGGATTTGTGATGTCGCCAAGCGCCCAAACGCCGTCGACCGCCGTGCGCAGGTTGGCGTCGGTCACGACATAGCCGCGTTCGTCGAGTTCGACCCCACAGGCCTCGACTTCGAGTTGGTCGCCGTTGGGAATACGTCCTGTTGCCACGAGGACCTCGTCGACTCGTAGCTCAGATATCTCGCCGTTGGATTCGAGTTCGAGCACGATTTCAGTACCGTCGCGGTGAGCGCTCAACACGTTGGTGTTGATGCACGTTCTGAACTTCTGGGTGTAGATCTCGGTGAACCGATCGCTCACCTCATGGTCCTCGCCTCGCAGCATCCGGTCGCCACGCAAGATGAACGTGACATCCGTGCCGAATTGTCCGAAGACGTTCCCGAGTTCGGTCGCGATGTAGCCACCGCCGAGCACGGCGATACGGCCAGGCAACTCGTCGACTCGCATGATCGAGTCGGAGGTGTGAAAGCCAGCTTCGGCTAGTCCAGGGATGTCAGGGATGAACGACCGTGCTCCAGCGGCGATCACAATATGGTCGGCGGTAATGGTTTCATCGCCGACCTTTAAAGCTTTGGGACCAACAAATCGGGCATCATGCTGGAACACGGTGACGTGGTCGAGGCTCTTGCGATAGTCCTCGCCGCCTGCCGCTATCGGATCGATACGGCCAAAGACGCGGTCGCGGATCTGAGGCCAATCGATGCCGTTCATCTGTGTGTCGACCCCGAGTGCAGGGCCGACCTTGGCGGCCAGTTCTGCGATCTCCGCGGCATAGACAAACATTTTCGACGGAATGCATCCCACGTTCAGGCAGGTGCCTCCGAAGAGACCTCGCTCAACTAAGGCGATGTCCCAGTCGTCGTGCTCTGGGCCAATGATCGAGTTCCCTGAGCCGGTCCCGATGATGATCAGATCGAACTTCCGCATCGGGCGAGGCTACCGGCGTCGTATGCATGGAGCCCGTCGCCGGCTGACAGACTCAGGCAATGACTGCCGTTCATCATCTCATTGACCGTGAACTTATAACCGCCCTCGGCGATCAGGAACGCGACGTTCAGATCGACGTTCCCGGCGTCCGCTATCTCGAATTTGACCGGCAACCAGGTTTGCGCACCGGG
>JAACCU010000020.1 GCA_009937405.1 Actinomycetota bacterium | reverse complement strand
TCGGCCATACGGTCGGGGTCGTTGACCGTCCATACGTTGACCTGAAGGCCGGCCGCATGAGCGCGGTCAACAATCGTGGCGTCGACGAGTGGGTCGTAGGGGTGGATGGCCGACATTTCGTGTGCCACTGCACGGTTGATCGCGCTGCTCGGGTCACCGATATCGAACAAAAGCGCGAGCGGAATGGTCGGGTCTACCTCATGGAGTCGATCAAGGACATCGATATTGAACGACGACACCAGTACCCGTTCAGGACCGAGGTATGCCTGGGCCAAGCCCGCAACGGCATCGCTGACAAGATGGTCTTCGTCGTAGTCGGGGTCGTTGCGGAGATTCTTAATCTCGATGTTGACGCCCATTCCCTCGCACTCCTCGAGCGCCTCAGCGAGGCTCGGAATTGACTCGGGCAGGTCGTCATAGTCGAGTTCTCGCACCATCCGGCCGTCAGAAAGATGAGCGTCGTGATGCACGATGGCCACACCATCGGCGGAGCGACGAACGTCGAGTTCGACCCAGTCAGCGCCGAGTTCGCGGGCCAGACGGAACGCGTGAAGAGTGTTTTCCGCAGCCGCCTCACGGGCGCCGCGGTGCGCTATCACCTTCGTCATAGGTGAAGTCTCGCGTGGTTCGCACCACTGTATGTGGCATTTCGACCCAGAATTCGGCCGAATACCGCTGAATTGGCCATGGCCTGTAGAAAACTAGAACTTGTTACAAATTTTCCTTGCATTAAATAAGAGCAGGTTCCTAATATGGCGACCGGTAACTGAAGAGGTTCACTGTTACCCATGATCTGGGGGATTCCATTGGCGCTCACTGCTGATGTTTTTTTGACAACGATCGACTGGCGCACCGACGCCGCATGCCGTGACACTGATCCGGCATTATTCTTCCCCATAGGTACCACCGGACACGCGATCGGTCAGATCGCTGATGCCAAACAGGTTTGCTTCGAGTGTGCGTGCCGCGACAACTGCCTCGAGTTCGCCCTATCAACAAACCAGGACACCGGTATTTGGGGTGGAGCGTCCGAAGAAGAACGCCGCATCATTCGCCGACGCCGACGGGCCGAACGCCAGCGAGCGAGCTAACCCTCGCGTTCGCTATATAAGGGCCTCAATCAGCGAGGGCCCGGGCTCGGCCAGCGAAGCCGCCATCGCGACGTTGAATTCATCTGCCGTTGTAGCTCGGATCGCTGGCATTCCCATGCCCTTCGCCATCAAAACCCAGTCGAGGTCGGGGTTACCGAGGTCGAGCATGCTCATTGCCTTCGGCCCCGGGTTGTGAGCGCCGACACGGTCAAACTCATACTGCAAGATGGCGTACTTGCGATTAGCGAAGATCACCGTGGTGATGTCGAGGCCTTCGCGGACTTGGGTCCACAAGCCCTGCAGCGTGTACATGCCTGCGCCGTCAGCCTGCATGCTCAGCACCTTGCGATCAGGGCAGGCAACCGCAGCGCCGACCGAGGCAGGGATTCCATAGCCGATCGAGCCGCCGGTGAGCGCCAGGAAGGAGTGAGCCGGGGCGCCACGCATTCCCATCTGGTAGCCCGCACCGGCAGTGCCGCTCTCGTTGACCACGATGGAGTCATCGGGCATGAGATGAGCGACCGCCTGGCCGATGGCGAGCGGCGTCAGATCACCGCTCGGAAGCTCTGGTCGAGCCAACTCCCACTGGGCCGGTTCGTGACCACTGGCCCCCACGGCATCGCACAGCGCGTCGAGGGCACCGTCGATATCGCCTGACTTGTCACAAATTTCATAGATCTCCGCACCGTCCGGCGTGAGCCAGTTGGGCTTGTCCGGATAGGCGAAGAAGGTGACTGGTGGCGTGGCGCCGATAACGATCATGTGTTCAGTGCCATCGAGTTGCTCAGCAGCCTGCTCGCCGAAGTACGCGAGGCGACGAATGGGCGTGCGCCCCGCCCCCATCTCCTGGATCGGGGCCCACGTCGACCCGATGATCTGTGCTCCGGTCGCTGCTGCGATGCGTCCAGCGGTTCGCACACGACTCTCCGAGAGCCGGCCACCGAGATAAAGGGTGCATGGTTGACCGCTTGCGAGAGCTCGTGCGGCTCCGTCGATGGCGTCGGCATCAGGGACAACCGGTTCGGTTGGCCGATTCCCGGCGACCGCCATTTTGGGTGTTGTGTTCCACGCTGTATCGGCGGGCAGGATCAGCGTTGAGATCTGACCAGGGGCGACCATCGAGTTCTCGACGGCCTCAGCGCCCATGGCAGCGACATCGTCGGCCGTGTCACACATGCGCACCCAGTGCGACATCGGCGTCGCGACGCCGACGATATCTGAGCTAAGCGGAGCGTCATACTGACGGTGATAGGTGGCATGTTCGCCGACGATGTTGACCATCGGCGAGCCCGCCTTCTTGGCGTTGTGCAGGTTGGCGAGACCATTCCCGAGCCCCGGGCCGAGGTGGAGGAGGGTGGCGGCAGGAACGCCGCGCATCCGGGCATATCCGTCAGCGGCGCCTGTGACAACTCCCTCGAAAAGGCCGAGGACACAACGCATCTTGGGATTCGTGTCGAGCGCAGCGACAAAGTGCATTTCCGACGTACCGGGATTGGCGAAGCACACATCAACGCCAGAATCCACAAGGGAATGGACCAGCGCTTGAGCGCCAGTCATGAATGTCGCAGAGTCAGTGCTGTCGCTCAAGTCAGTGTCGTCGCTCATGTGAGTGTCTTCGCTCATAGAGCACTGGTTTAGCCCAACGGCAGCGAGTCGACCCTACGAGGAACTCGGATTTCGACGGTAGTGCCGCGAGGCACCGCAACCTGCGCGGGGCCAATCGAGATCGTTCCGCCGAGATCGTGGACGATAAACGTTCGCACGATAGTCAGACCAAGGCCGGCGTCATGATCCAGCGAGAACCCATCGCTCACGCCGTCGCCGCCGTTGACCACCCGGATGGATAGCACTCGGGGCTCAGCATTGAGTTCGATGGTGACGTCGGCCGACTGGGGCGCGGCGTGGTCAATGGCGTTTTGTACAAGTTCGGTGACCGCAACAGACAACGGCATCGCCATGTCGCCGGGGAGTTCACCAATAGTGCCTTTCATCGCGACTCGCAGAGGACGCTCGGGACCGCCAAGCCCTTCTTCGACCATGCGTACGATCCGGCCGACGACATCGTCGAAGTCAAC
>JAACCU010000208.1 GCA_009937405.1 Actinomycetota bacterium | reverse complement strand
CCCCAAGTACTCGCCCACCGTGACCCAACCCACCTTCGAGTCGTCAGATCAACCCGATGTCACGGCCTCATCAACGAATACAAAAACGCCGCATGAATAGTCACGACAGGGTTTTGGGCACCCACAGAATTTACGGCCCCTTCACTACTTCAACGCGCCCGGACGAATTTACGGCACGTTCCAGGCCGCCCGAAACTTCTGCGTCCGCCTAGCTGACAGTCATCGGTTCCAATACTTGATCCGAAACCGAGCCGGACAATTCACCCGCTCGTTCGACACTGTCCTTGCAGGGTCCGACATCACCGCGATCCGGATACCGCCGCGCTCACCCCAGGCCAACGCATTCGCCGAACGATGGGTCCGAACACTGCGCCGCGAACTCCTGGACCGAACCATCATCTGGAACGAGCGCCAACTCAGACGCCTGCTCTGCGAATACGTCGAGCACTACAACACCAGTCGACCCCACAGGGGCATCAATCAGCGAGCACCCAATGACACCGGCAACATCACACCGATCCGACCAAACCATTGGATCGATCGGCACACCACCTGCGCAGGGCTCATCAACCAATACCAGCCAGCAGCCTGACCGAGCGCCAAAACAACCCCCTGCTTCAACGCGCCCGGAAAGCCACAGCAACGGCGAACAAGACCACAGCGACAAGCCGAAATCAGCCCGGACGAATTTACGGCCCCTTCATGCTAGATGCCATTGGCAACGCGACGCCCCTCGCCTCACCCTGGGACATCGAGAATGAGCCCAAGCAACTCGCGGACCTGCACCAACACCGTCGGACCAACATTGCCTCGGGTTCGTTCTATCCGCCCCGTCGCTACCGCTCGAATGTGCTGACACTGAGCAGACGACATCTGCTCGAGACCGTTCGAATCGTCGACATGGATCTCGACCTCAGAGGAGAAACCTCGCAGCGTCGAAGTAAGGGGCACAACCTGCACAACACTTGGATCTGCGTCCAGGACCCCCTGCGCCGTCACAACGATAGCCGGATGTCGAAACCCAGCTTCTCTTCCCGCAGGAGCACCAAGATCCAATTCGACGACATCACCCGAGGTCAGCATCGAGCCAATCAACCTCTTCGGCGCTCAATCCCTGAGCAAGATCAGCCCCGATCCGATCCTGGCGAAGCCGACGCACTGCGAGAGCGACGGCATCCCCCACGCTCACACCCAAAGAGGCAGCGAGCACCTTGAGTTCTCGATGGGTCCCAACATCAACTCTCACACTCGTACTCTGCATACAATCATGCTAACGGAAACGCATGCACTAGTACACCAAGCATCTGCTGAAACACAGACGGATGAATTTCCGACACCCTCAGGCGTCGTTGTACACCCTCGCCGCCTAGGAATCCGTTGACGATGCAGGATTGATGAGCTCTCCGCAACCACAGTCATCTTGGAGAGACGGCCGCGACTCCGTTCGCTTCCGCTGCCTCGGCCAGACGGTCGTCATAGGTGACCAAACCCTCAAGGTCGTCGCCCAGATCCAACGCCGACGCAAGATGGATCGCGTCAAGGGACCTCAACACAGAGGGATCAAGACGACCAGCCTCCTCAAACACACTCGATCCGACCTCAACGAGGGTGACCGAGTCGAGGACAGCACGCGCCTGGAGAGCCCGATCGGGAACAATCCTGCGCACGGCTCGCATCAACTCGGTCCTGACAAGATCGCACGAGACAAGGTCTCGATCTCCGTCCGTCAACCAGGACCGAAGCGCAGTGGTTTCAGCTTCGGCGACCACGAGCTTCACCAATGCCGAGGTGTCTACGTAGAAAGCCACCTCAGTACCGCTCATCGTCCCGCATCTCCATGAGCGCTCGAGACAGATCCGGCCCGGGCTCAGGAACCGGAAGATCGCCGAGTCGGCACCGGGCGGGCCGAGCGCGGCCCTCGTCGACGAGAGCACGGAGACGTGATCTCGGGATCGATGTCATCCGGGCGACAGGGCGGCCCCGATCAGTGATGGTCACCGTCTCACCTGCCGCAGCCTCGGCCACCACCGCCGACGCATTCTGCTTGAGGGCACGAATTCCAACTTCAGACATGTGCTTCAATGTAGCACATTGGGCTGGAAGTGCAACCGGTCCACGTCACCCTGTGCTGACCGGAAAGTGGCGCGTGGGCGTTGACCAGGGGCGATGCCGTCATCCTGGTTCCTTGTGTTTCGCATCCTCTACCGCTTTCTGACCGCTCTGGCCTGGCTCATAGTGCGTTCCGGACGCTCGAAAGACCTCGAGATCATCGTCCTACGCCACCAACTCGCCGTGCTTCGCCGCCAAGTCGACCGACCAGCCATCAATGACGACGACAGGACCCTTCTCGGCGCGGTCGCCGCCGCCGTATCGCCCGGCACTGGACCCAGCCATCGGCTGCCCCTAAGGGCAGACCACCGACCACCGTCGAGCTACGCCAACTGATCGTGCGTCTCGCCAACGAGAACCCGACGTGGGGATACCGCCGCATCCACGGCGAGCTTGTCGCCCTCGGCCACACGATCGGCAAGACGACTGTCTGGCAGATCCTTACCGACACCGGCATCGACCCGTCTCCGAACAGATCGGAGGTGACCTGGACCGAGTTCCTTCACTCCCAAGCCGCCGTCGCCTGCGACTTCTTCACCATCGATACCGCGATCTTGCGGCATTACTACGTTCTGTTCTCTATCCAGGTGAACACCCGCGAGGTCTTCTTCGCCGGCGTCACCGCGCACCCCACCGGAGCATGGACCACCCAAGCCGCACGGAACCTGTTCATCGCACACACCGACGAACTCGCAGGCGCACAGGCGCTCGTCCGAGATCGCGGCAGCCAGTTCATCGACGCGTTCGACGAGATCTTCCGGAGCGAAGGGTTCAAGATCCTCAAGACCCCCGTCCGGACTCCCGTCGCGAACACGTTCGCTGAGCGCTGGATCGGTTCGATCCGCCGCGAGCTCCTCAAGCAACCCGGAGGGATGCCCCGCACCATCATCTGGAACCGACGACAGCTCGAGCGCCTCGTCATCGACTACATCGCGCACCACAACCACCATCGGCCTCATCAACGAATACAGAAACGCCGCCTAACCAGCGCCGACAGACTTTCCGAGCACCACAGGTTGCGACCCACTCGAGATACAACAAGTATGGGATCCGTGGAATCACCTGCTCTGAGAGTCCGACGGTTGACCGGTGCACTCGGTGCCGAGATCGATGGCGTCGACGTCGCTGGGCCACTCACCCAGCGCACAGTCGCTGAACTACAGGCCGCATTTCTCGAGCATCACGTGCTGGTCTTCCGCGGCCAGTCGCTGACGCACGAGGACCAGGTGCGCTTTGCGAGGTGCTTCGGCGAGACCCAGGTGCACCCGTTCGTCGAGCCCAGCCCCCACCACTCTGAGGTGATCGAGCTGATCACCGAGGCCGATGAGGCGTTCACGTTCAGCGGCGGCTGGCACACCGACCTGACCTGTCTCGACGCTCCGGTGCTCGGTTCGATTCTTTACGGCGTGGAGCTTCCACCGTTCGGGGGCGACACGCTGTTCGCGAACCAGCACCTCGCGTACGAAGCGCTGAGCGCGCCGATGAGAAAGATGCTCGACGGGCTCGGTGCGGTACATTCCGCCGGCGCCCAGTATGGAGCCGCGGGGTCGGCGACGAGCCACGCCTCGATGCCTACCCAGAACAGTGAACTGGCCATGACCCGCGTCGTGCATCCGATTGTGCGTACGCACCCGGAGTCGAACCGCAAGGGTCTATTCATCAACGAGGCGTACACCACTGAGATTGAAGGTGTCTCCCCGGACGAGTCCTTCGCGCTGTTGTCGTTCCTGTTTCGCCATGCGGTGAGCGAACGTTTCACATGCCGGGTGTCGTGGGAACCGGGCACGCTGGTCATGTGGGACAACCGCAGCGTCCAGCATCAGGGGGTGCAAGACTATGTGGGGTACCGTCGACACATGCGACGTGTCACGGTGCAAGGCGATCGACCGGTGTGAGCACGATCTACTTGTCAGGGCATGCCGGAAGTCGCGCGACCTAGTGCCGCGTCAGGCAGTGTTGGTGCCGCTCCGATTCTGACAATGCTGACCATTCAAGCTTAGAGAGAATCGGTCTTCGACCGTCGCAATAAGGGCCGGCACGCCGCCGATCTCCACGGGCAGGCGGCCGGGCGCATCGAGGTCGACGGTCTCGACCTTCACTGGCCCGCCGACGTCGTCGAGGGAAACGGCCCGAATTTTTATGTTGGATTCTCCTGTGAAGTCCCCTTAGTGAGCAGATCTTGAATTTCACGCCAAACCGTTTCGGGTATGGGAACACCCGAGCGTCGCCGTTCTTCGGCGAGCGCAAAGCCGCGCTGCCCAGGGATGTGCACCTGGTCATGACCAGGCGCTGGTCGTGAACTTTTGACGTGACCAAAGATCTCGTCGCGGCGGCGACTGAGCTCGTCTGGAGTCGCGAAACGGGTGGGATCGATTGCGATGAGCAGCGTGTTCGACTCTGGGGTATCGGGTCCGAGCATGGCACTCGCCAACAACTCAGCCATCAGTCCCATGCCAGTCCCTTTCGGACCAGCCATCGGCAGAATGGCACCACCATCGAGGTATGCGTTCGGATCACGGGACGGCAGGCCGTCTGCGTCGAGAACGATAGGGTCGTCGAATAGTTCTTCGCGAACAGAAGTCGACATGGCGCGTCCACCGGAAGTCGCGCCGGTGGCGAAGTCGGCGATTAGCGGTCCGTCTTCGCCGCCTGGAAAACCGAAGCTATACGGATTGGTAGCGAGTTTCGGGTCGATCCCTCCGTGTGGTGCGACCTGGCGCCAGTGCTGCCACCTTCCGCCACCCATGATGATGCTGACGAGCCCCTGGGTGGCGAGCAGTTCGGAATAATGGCCGAGTCGACCGGTGTGACCACAGTTGGTCACCGCAACGAGCGCGTGCCCGTGGACAGCGCAGGTTTCGATTGCAACATCGGCGGCGAGCACCATAGCCGGATGACCGAAACCGCTGTTGGCGTCAACGCGTCGCAAGGTGGTGTTCACCATGTCCGATTCATGGAGCGAGGGAACCCCGGCGGCGTCAAGATACCCCGTCGCTGCTTGTTGGGCGTACTGGGTCAGTCGCATCGTTCCGTGACTGGACACCCCATGTAGGTCAGCCAGGACGAGGTGTTCAGCGATGACTTGGGCCGATGCCGCAACACACCCGATCCCCAGCATCACATCCTCGGCGAGGGCGTGGAGCTCCCCTACTGGAATGATTCGCATGATTCCAGCTCCCGCAAGACCGCGTCGGATAGTTCGACGGTGGTGGCGCGCCCGCCGAGGTCCGCATAGACAACGAGACGACCCGACACCCCTCGCTCCGCAAGAGCCACAGCGGGCATCTGCAACTCAGAGGTGATTCTCACGGGACTGTCTGACATCAATCTCGATCATACGACAACCTCGTTCGCTGGACTCATCAACCAATACCAGCCAGCAGCCTGACCCAAACACCGCCGCAACCCCCTAATTCCAACGCGCCCGGAAGGCCACAGCAACGGCGAGCAAGACCACAACAACAAGCCGAAATCACCCCGGACGAATTTACGGCCCCTTCACGGCCAGATCACCCCACCAGCCT
>JAACCU010000207.1 GCA_009937405.1 Actinomycetota bacterium | reverse complement strand
AAGGTCGGAACCCAGACCAACACGAGGTCCTCGACTGTGATGTCGGTCTTTTCGAGACCAACGGGGAATTCTTCGATCGTGGCGGCCTTGGTGTCCCACTCGTCAGCAGCATCTTCGAGCGTGTCGGTGAGCAAGTCGGCGAGTTCGTCGAGTTCGTCCACCTTTTCTTCGAGTCGGTTCTTGGCCGTCTCGAGCCGATTCGACGCGTTGGCGCTGGTACGGCGCTTTGAGGAGGCCCGTCGTACTCCGCCAAGGACGCTTCGAGCGCTCTTCTTGCCGCCGAACAGGCCACCGATCACATCGATCGCTCCACTGAGAACTTCGTTTCGCTTGCGATCCGAAGAGTCGCTTTGTAGCTCGGCTACCCGATCTTCGGCCTTGGAGATGGCAACACGAATTCGATCTTCCTTCTTGGCCATAGCGGTGCGCAGCTTTGCGGCTTCATCGTCGAGGAGATCGTCGGCTGCCTTCTCACAGCGGGCGACGAACTGTTCCTGGGTCTCATCTACCCGGCTGTAGAGCTTCAGTTCGTCGTTGCGGAGAAGGGTCAGTGACTCGCTGCGGTAGAGGTGATCTTTGAGCGCCCGTTCGGCATCGCGGAAGAATGTTTTTGTATGGATCTTTGCGTCGGGAAGCACGTAGACGGCGTCTTGCGGCGCCACCGAACGTAGGTCCCGGTCGTCATAATCGACCGGCACAAAATCGATGCCGTTGACGTCTGCGCCCAGTGTCGGCACGACGGCTTCCCACTCGGCTTCGTGGCGAAGGTTGCCCTTCGTGTCATCGAACAGGAGCCGAACCCGGGCTGCGAGTGCCGGCTGGAGTCGGCGGCCCCCGGCTTCGGCGCCGGCCGTATCAGCCCAGGCCGCGGCCGGGTCGAGGAATCTGACCTGCACGCCTTCGGCGACCTCGGGTGCGATGGCTGTCTCGTCGTCGGCGAGCTCAGGCTCGGGGGGAGCCTGAGTCGTTGCCGGGGTGGACGCCGCGCTGCTTTGAGTAGTTGATGGTGCGGTTGCTGTAGGCGTGGCGCGGCGCTGGTCTTTCATCAGCACAGAGATCTGGTCGCGGGTCAACGGGCCCGGGAGGTACGACATCGCCCAGCGAGTCCCGAAGGTCGTTGGTGCTCCGCCACGAGTGGTATGCAGTAGAAATTTTCGCTTACCAAGCCCGCCGATCGTGTCGCCAATGGCATCGATGTCGGCGTCGCCACCCGCCGATCGCATGCCCTCGAGGAGGCGAGCCTTATCTCGTTCGGTTTGCAGACGCCCAATCATCCACGTCCCGGCATTGGAGATGGCCTTGTAATCGAGATCGACCGGGTTCTGGGTGGACAGCACCATTCCGACGCCGAAGGCGCGGGCTTGCTTGAGGATCGTGAGGATCGGCCGCTTGGCCGGAGGTGCTGCGGTGGGAGGTACGAACCCGAACACCTCATCCATATAGACGAGGGCGCGAAGATCCGGGCTTCCGGGCTGGGACCGCATCCAGGTGACCAGCTTTGATAACACGAGGGTGACAACGAATTGCCGCTCTTCATCGGAAAGGTGGGCGATGGAGATGATGGCAGCTCGAGGCTTGCCCTGCGGTGTCTCCAGCATCGAAGCGATGTCGAGTGGAATGCCTTCGCCCCAGGCCGCGAACGCTGGCGAGGCGAGCAGGCCGTTGAGTTTCATGGCAAGTGCGGTGCGATCAGAGGGCGGGAAGAACGTGTCGATCTCGATGACGCCGAGCTTTCGCATTGGCGGCTGCTGGATTTGGGCGAGGAGCCGAGCGAGATCGAGGTCCTTGCCCGCTGACCAGCTGTGGTCAATGAGGTTGGCGAGCAAGCCATGCTCTCGGCCCGAGAGCGGGTCGGATTCAACGCCGACCAGGCCAAGGAGACCTTGGACGAGGCTGTCGATTTCTTCTCGCAACGATTCAGCATCGTTGGCGTCACTCGGCGCCCGTAGGTCGCCAATGACATTTAGGGCAACGCCGGAGTTGGAGCCCGGCGTATAGATCGTCATGTCCGTCTCGGCCCGGAGCCGAGCAATGCGGTCCTTGCCGATGCCTGACCCAGCGAGGCCGTCTTCCCAGCACTCCGCAGTCGATGCGGCCAACTCGTCGGGACTCACGCCGTCGCGCTTGGCTTCGCCCTCATTGATCCAAGGACGAAAGTCGCTCGGTGCCAGATCAGGGAACGTGAGTAACAGGTTTCCCATGTCGCCCTTTGGGTCAATGACCAGTGTGGGGATGCCCTGCAGGAGCGCCTCCTCGAGCAGGCACATGCCGAGACCAGTTTTGCCCGAACCGGTCATACCGACGATCACGCCGTGCGTAGTCAGATCGGCGGCTTCGTAGATGATCCGTTCGTCGGTGATGGGGTCGCCAGATTTGGGGTCAACAACAGGTCCAAGAAAGAAGTGACCAGCGTCGACATCAGCGGTGGTGGTATCCATAGATTCCCTCGGTAGCCGGCGTCGATGATGGTACCGCTCTAGGTCCAAACGCAAAGGATTGACCGTCCGCCACGAAAACCAAAGCACGCCTGGGACAGACCCCAGGCGTGCTTTGTCAGTTCTTTGTGTGAGGACTAGTTCAGGCGCTCGACGATCATCGCCATGCCCTGGCCGCCGCCGACGCACATGGTTTCGAGACCGATGGTGCCGCCGGAGTCGCCCAGACCGTTGAGCAGGGTGGTCATGATGCGGGCACCGGTCATGCCGAAGGGGTGACCGAGTGCAATGGCGCCGCCGTTCGGGTTGAGCTTGCTTTCGTCGAGCCCAAGCACGTCGGCCGAGCCGACGACCTGGACGGCGAAGGCTTCGTTGATCTCAATCTGATCGAGATCAGCGACGGTCATGCCGGCGCGGGCAAGAGCCTGACGGCTGGCATCGATCGGACCAAGGCCCATGATCTCTGGGTTGAGAGCAGAAACGCCGGATGACACGATGCGAGCGATCGGGTCGAGACCGAGCGCCTTTGCCTTGGTGTCGCTCATCACCACAACGGCAGCAGCGCCGTCGTTGAGCGGGCAAGCATTGCCAGCGGTGACGGTGCCGTCGGGTCGGAAGACCGGGTTGAGGGTCGACACCTTCTCGTAGGTCGTTCCGGCGCGGATGCCGTCGTCTTGGCTGATAATCGTGCCGTTGGCGAGGGTGTAGGGCGTGATCTCCTGCTCGAACAGGCCGCGAGCCTGGGCGGCTTCGGCACGGTTCTGGGACTGCACACCCCATTCGTCCTGGCGTTGGCGGCTGATGCCGGTCTGCTGGACCACGTTCTCAGCGGTTTGACCCATGGCGATGTAGATGTCGGGGAGCCCGGCGGGGGCCTGCCAGCTATCGGCGTCTCCGCCGGCGCGGGACTTGGTGCGGCCTTCTGCATCAGCAAACTTCTCGTTGTGAGATCCGGTATCGGAAGCACCTTGGCTGTAGCGGCTGACGGTTTCGACGCCACCAGCGACGAAGCAATCGCCCTCACCGGCCTTGATGGCGTGGGCCGCCATGCGGATGGTCTGCAGCGATGACGAGCAGTAGCGGTTGACGGTGACGCCGGGGAGTTCCAGGCCCCGCATGGACGAGATCACGCGGGCGATGTTGTAGCCGCCCTCGCCACCGGGCTGACCGATGCCCCAGATGACATCTTCGACTTCGGTCGGGTCGAGATCGATCTTGCTCATGACATCGGTGAGGATGAACGACGACATGTCGTCGGGACGGACATCAACGAACGATCCCTTGTTGGCTCGGCCGATGGCCGTACGCGAGGTCGAGACAATGACAGCTTCAGGCATGAGAGCTCCTCTTCGGGGGCGGACTAGTTAGGCGCGGACGCGCTGGTGAAGACTGTAACTCCTTCGCCTCAACGATCCCCAGCCAGCATGGCTTGCCATGAGCAGGACCGCGTCACGGCAGTAGGGTTTGCACCCGGTTGGCTACATGGAATAGGACAGAAATGATTCCCCCTCTCGAAGGTCTGAGTGTGGTCGAGGGAACGGCATTCGTCGCCGCGCCGTCGGGAGGTATGACGCTCGGCCAACTCGGTGCCGATGTCATCCGATTCGATCAGATCGGGGGCGGGATCGACTATGGCCGTTGGCCGCTCACCGAAGATGGCGAGTCGATCTACTGGGCCGGACTCAACAAGGGGAAACGTTCCATCGCTGTCGATATGCGGTCGGACCGGGCGAAAGAAATCCTTACCGCGCTCATCGCTGATGCGGGGACGTTCCTCACCAACTTTCCTGTGAAGGGCTGGATGAGTCACGACGCATTGTCGCAACACTGTGACGACCTGATCTCGCTGAGCATCACCGGCAACCGGGACGGTTCGACGGCCCTTGACTACACCGTCAACTGCGCCATTGGCTACCCGCTTGTCACTGGACCGGTCGGTTCCCCCGAGCCGGTAAACCATGTTCTCCCGGCCTGGGATCTGATTTGTGGTCAGACTGCAGCGATCGCCATCCTTGCTGCAGACCGCCGCAGGATCCTGCACGGCGAGGGAGCGCAGATGTCGCTCGCATTATCCGACGTCGCCCTTGTCGCGGTGAGCGCTCTAGGACATGTTGGCGAAGCACAGATCACCGGCACCGAGCGTCAGCGCTTCGGTAACGACCTCTACGGCGCCTACGGGACGACCTTTACATGTGCCGATGGCACGCTCGTCTATGCCGTCGGCATCAGTCCGAAGCAATGGTCTGGCCTCCTTGAAGCCACCGACGCGACAGCTGCTGTTGCTTCGCTTGAGGCTGACCTTGGTAGCAACTTCCGTGATGAAGGCGAACGGTTCCTGCACCGTGAGGCCGTCACCGCCAAGATCGCTCCATGGATCGCTGGGCACACGATCGATGAGGTTGCCCAACGATTCGACGCCCTTGGCGTTTGTTGGGGTCGTTATCAGAGTTTCACCGAGTTGGTCGAGAACGATCCTCGCTGTTCGACAGAGAGCGAACTTTTCAGGGATGTCGAGCAGCCGGGCATCGGTACCTATCTCACACCTGGGTCGCCGGTGGCCTTCGGGGGGATGCTGCCGGTCGAGCCGACGTGCGCGCCTCGCCTGGGTGAGCACACTGAGCAGATCCTCAGCGAGACGCTCGGCCTGTCTGCCGCTGAGATCGGCGCTCTTCACGACGATGGTGTGGTCGCGTCGGCATGACTTCGGAGCGGTCAGGGGGTGAGGCTGACTTCCTCGACTGGATATTCGATTCTGATGCTTCGGATTTGACCGAACGGTATGACCGTTGGGCATCGACGTACGATACCGATCATGACGAGTGGGGCTGGCGGGGGCCTCACATTGCGGCGGAGCGGTTGATGGCTTACGGCCCGGGTTCGGTCGTGCTTGACGCGGGCTGCGGGACAGGGCGCGTGGGTGTGTCGCTCCGGTCATGTGGATTTGAGGGCGAACTGATCGGTGTGGACTTCTCGTTGGGAATGCTTGCTGCGGCGGAGCGCCTTGGCGTCTACGACCAGCTGATCCACGCGACAGTTCTCGATTTACCGCTGGCGAAGGCATCGGTTGATGCCGTGGTCTCTACTGGAGTATTCACGCACGGCCACGTTGGCGGCGAGGCGTTCGCCGAACTGGTTCGTGTGGGTCGGAAGGGGGCGGCGGTTGTGATCACCGTGCGTCAAGACATCACCGACGATCTCATGGTCCACGCCGACTCCCTTGAAGCGGCTGGTGAATGGTGCCTGGTGGAGAGCTCTTCGCCCCAGCAACTTCATCCCTCCCGTGATGAGTCGCTTCAGTCGCTCGTCGTCTGGCGGATCCTTGAGTCGGACAACGAGGCCGGGGCGATGGTCGGGGAGTAGCCGTGATGTCGTAACGCCGACGTGACGATGGTGGCCACCGTTGGGTCTGTCAGGATCCCGGCGAAGACGGCAATGCCCTGTTCGTTGTGCGTTGGCCCCACGCCTCCGACTATTGTTGAGGGATTACGCTGAATTCGTGCTGCAGGTAGGTTGAACAGTGCCTATCTTTCAAACAGATATCGACTAGCGGAAATACGTATCAGAATTCACGGGACATTTGCGCTGTGGTTTCCTAGATTCGGACATAGCAGAACGGGGAACCAGGCGACACATCGGGCGGTGTGGAAGAAAGTCCCCAGGGAAGCGAGCACGCGAATGATCGACATGTTGGACATGGAGATATTAGGACCAGTTGGTCCGACGGGATGGATGGATTCAGCATCCTGCGCCGGACACAGCGACATCTTCTTTGCGCCTTTCGCCGAGCGCCCCGAGGCTCGAGTGCGACGCGAGGCTTCTGCCAGCGTGATCTGCGGCGAGTGTGACTCCCTTTCGAGATGCCGTGACTACGCCCGCACCAACCGTGAACTCGGTTACTGGGGTGGCGAATCGGAGAGCGAGCGAGCCGACGCCGGCTTCCCTCCCACCACGCCGATCATCGGCCGCAAGCGAATCGCCGAAGATCGTGCTCGCAACGCGATGGCTCGCACTGCCTGAACAACTGCCGCGTTAGAAGGCAGGACGGGCGAGTCGGATCGCCCCGGATACGGCACGACATTTGAGCGGGGCCGCGCCGAGTGGTTCACCGTCGCCCCAAAACGCAAGATTCTCGCACTCGATCGTGACCTCTGAGCCGCGATGCGAGTGGACTTTTGGGTGCGCAAGGTGGCGACCGTCGAACACCAAGCGGAAGAACCTCAGAAGCTCGAATCGCCCGATGTCAGCGACGACGGTGATATCGACCAATCCGTCTCCGGGGTCAGCGTCAGGGCAGATCTGCATTCCGCCACCAAAGTCTCGGGTGTTGGCAAATGCCAGCATCGCAGCGTCGTACTCGTGCACCACATCATCGATGGTCAGGCGGACCCGCCGGTTCTTGAGACGGGGCAACTCAAGCAATGTGGCGATGGTGTACCGGGAATGGCCCCGTGGCAACCGCATGCCGTTCGCTCGCTCGTTCACGTCTCCGGAGAAGCCAGCGGTGGCCACAGACGCCACCCAGTGTTCGCCGATCTGTAGCGCGTCCGTCGGGAGCGCTGAGCCAAGGGCAGAGTGGACGGCTTCTGCCGGATCAGTGGGGAGACCAAGAGCCCTAGCAAAGTCGTTGCCGGTCCCGACTGGGATCACACCGAGGACGGTTTGGGTTTCAGCGACTGCCTGGAGAGCAAGGTGTATGAGTCCGTCACCGCCCACGGTGACGATGCGTTCAGCCCCCTGGTCAACGATTTGGCAGGCAGCCTCTAAAGAATCTGCGGCAGTCGTACCGCTGATGTCGACCACGTCAACGCCTTCGCTAGCAAGTGTTGCCCGGATCGCTGTGAGAGCGTTCGCTGCCTTCCCGCGGCCCGCATCCGGGCTGACCAGCAGGTGCACGGTGCGTTCGGTCATGAGCTCAGCGGGCCTCACTGGATTGCTCATCGAGGAGATGGGTGGCGAGGCTTGCACTGCCGGCGCCGATCGCTGCGGCGATGGCAACCGCCACCCATGCTCTCAAGGGAGGCAAGTCGAGTTCGAAGTACTCGCGAGCGGCCGGTAGCGCCATGTTGAACGCGTACAACCCGGCCATGGCCGCTGCGAGCCCGAGCTTCCATGGCTTCAGCGGTCGACTGATGAGGATGAGGATTGCTAGCCCGATCAAAAGGAGCGTCACCGTGGCTGCGGTACGGGCCTCAGCAAGTGTCACGTCGTTCATCCGCCGCACGATCTCGTAGAGCACGAAGGTCACTGTCCCGGCGACGGCGCCGGCGGGGATCGAGAAGCGCAGCACCCGTTCCAGGAAGCCACCGCGTACAAGCGAGTCGTTGGGAGCAAGGGCAAGGAAGAAGCCGGGAAGGCCGATGGAAAACGTGCCGATCAGTGTGAGTTGGCGAGGAAGAAACGGGAATGGTGATCCGGCGATAGCGACGAGTGCGGTGAGCAGGACGGCGTAGGCCGCCTTGGTGAGGAACAAGTTGGCCACTCGTTCGATGTTGTTGATGACCTTGCGGCCCTCGGCAAGTACTCGAGGGAGGGTGGCGAACTTGTTATCGAGAAGCACAAGTTGGGCCACGGCCCGGGTCGACGATGAGCCGGCGCCCATGGCAATTCCCATATCGGCATCCTTGAGAGCGAGGACGTCGTTGACGCCGTCGCCAGTCATGGCCACCGTATGGCCGCGGCTCTGCAAGGCGTGCACCATCGCCCGTTTCTGGTGTGGTGTCACCCGTCCGAAGACAGTGGTGACATCGAGCACGTCGGCAAGGGCTTCTTGCTCCTCGGGAAGGTCGCGAGCGTCGTATCCGATGGCCGTGTCGCTTATGCCGGCCCGCCGCGCAACCGCGGCGACGGTGGCGGGGTTGTCACCGGAGATCACCTTCAGCTGCACTCCCTGGCGTTGGAAGTATCCGAAGATCTCTTCGGCATCGGGGCGAACCGTGTCTTCGAGAAGGACGAGGGCGACGGGGGCACGGCTTTGGCCGAGTTCACCCCCAAACCAGCCCACATCGGATCTGGTCACCAGAAGAACCCGGGTGCCTTGCGTTGCAGCGTGCTCGGCTAGCGCTCGTTCGTCAGTGTCATCGGAACCGAAAAGGATGTCGGGTGCACCGAGATAGAACGTGCCGCGGCCAGAGAATTCGGTCGCCGCCCATTTGCGCGCCGAGGAGAACGGCATGCACTCGCCAACGGCCCAACCCGGCGAGTCGTAGTGCGCCACGATTGCTTGGAGGGTGGCGTTGGGAGACGGATCAGATGCCCCGAGCGCGCCGAGCACCGCGGCTGCTTCGTCTTCGGTGGTTGTGCCGAGGGCGACGACACCTCCGAGCGAGATCTCGCCGGTAGTGATTGTCCCGGTTTTGTCGAGGCAGAGGGTGTCGACACGGGCGAGCAGTTCTACCGAGGCAAGCTCCTTGGCCAGTACCTGGCGGCGGGCAAGTGTGATCACGCCGGTGATGAACGACAGGCTGGTGAGGAGCACGAGTCCATCGGGCACCATCGCCACGGCCGCGGCGACCGTGGCCTGAAGGGCATCCTGCCACCGATCTTGAGTGTCGAGCTGGCGGAGAAGCAGTAGGACCGCCGCCGGCGGGATGACGAACGTCAGCCAACGCAGGACCAGGTTGACCCCCTCTCGGAGTTCGCTGCCGGCGAGTTCGAAGCGCCGTGCTTCCTCGGCGAGCTTGGCCGCATAGCTATCAGCCCCGACTTTGGTGGCGCGATAGAGGCCGGAGCCAGCCGACACGAACGAGCCCGACATCACCTCGTCTCTGAGTTTCTTTTCAACGGGATCGCTTTCGCCGGTGAGCAGCGACTCGTCGATCTCAAGGCCGAACCCAGCCACGATCTCACCGTCAACCACGACCTGGTCACCGGGGGCGAGTTCAAGAAGATCGTCGGCCACGACGCCGCTAACGCCGATCTCTTCAGCGGTGCCATTGCGGCGGACGCGAGCCTTCGGTGCAGACAGCACGGCCAGCGTGTTCAGCGTGCGTCGAGCCTTCACTTCCTGTGCGATCCCGATAACGCTGTTGGAGACGACCACGCCGGCAAAGAGTGCGTCGGCTGGAAAGCCAGCCACAAGGATCAAGACGAAGAGTGTGCCGATGATCGCGTTGACCGGTGTGAAGACATTGGCCCGCATGATCTGCGGAAGGGTGCGAACTGGAGCATCCGGCACATTGTTGATGCGCCCATCAGCGATGCGTTCGTCGACCTCCGCCGCCGTGAGTCCAGGGAGTTCAGCAGTCACCTATAGGGCTCCTGAGTCATCGTAGACGTAGCCGGACTCCCGAATCTCAAGTCGGTGGCGTCCGCCTTCGGCGGCTGCATCGCCGGACTCGTAGGCGGCGTCGCCCTGCCACATAACCACGCGGCCGTGTTCACCCTTGGTCACCCGAGTCGCATAGTGAAGAGGGGGGCGGGAGGCAAGATCTTCGAGGGCTTCGGCCACGGTGGTGTAGTTGCGAAGAGTGTGGAGCGTGATCCATGTGGGGGGAACGATCTCGATTTCTCCCTCATGATGGCGAGCGAGGCAGGCGGAGGGCGTGGTCCACTCCATTTCGACGATCTCGCCGTCGTCGATCACGGCGTGGTCGGTGTCGACCGGAGCTGCGAAGAACCAGGTAGCGAACCGTTTCGGCGCAATCGATGGTGGGATCCAATGGGCGATCATCACCAGTGACTCGGCGTCGACGTCAAGTTGGGCTTCCTCGTGGGTTTCGCGCACGGCGGCGCGGCGTGCCGCAGCAACGAGGTCGCCGGTTTCGTCATAGTCGTTGGCATCGATCTTGCCGCCGGGAAAGACCCACATGCCACCGAAAGCGATCTTGGAGTTCTTCTTCAGCATCAGGGTCTGCATGCCGTCATCGGTGTCGCGCAACACCACGACGGTGGCAGCCGGGATGGCTGGTTCTTCGCCGCTTTCGTTCGCATGACGGATCCACTCGTCGAATCGCTCGCTGTCTTTGTCGGCTCTCTCGCGGGCGCTCACGGTCGCCGACCCTACTCGGCAGTGTCACATTGGTCGCACCAGCGCTTCTGGAGTCAGACACAGCACCATGTCAGTCTTGCTGGTTGGGGAATCGACTGTGTCGTGAGATGGTTGAACCCGTTATGAAACTTCATGTGACCGAGAAGGCAGCGGCCAACATTCGCCGAAAGGGCGGGACAGCCATCATTGATCTGCTTGAGCCGTTCGGTTGAGGTAAGAAGTTCGAGGTATCGGTCGATGCCAGAACGAAGGGTCGTCGTCTCGACGGCTACACCCGTCAGCGCGTCGGTGAGCACGAGGTGTTGCTCGATCCGGACCTGTTGAAGCTTCCGGTGGAGTTGACGATCGTGTCGGGCGGTGTGTTCGGCCGCGGCCTCGGTGCCGCTGTCGAAGGCCTCAACGGTGCTGCCTGTCCCATCCAGTTGATCTGAGACTCACTGGGAACAGGCGCTTCATATTGCCGGTTATGGGTGGTCTTTGGACTGAGACATGCTTGTGTCGTCGATCAGCGAATGCAGTTCCCTTGGCTCATCGCTGCCCCTCAACTCTCGGACTCCAACGGGGCTGAATCGACGTGCGCCGACTCCCATTGTCTGGACCACAGTTGACATAACGAGAATCTCGTTCGGCCCAGCTTCGTTCATGACTCTGGTCGCCCCATCGAACTTCCGAGGACCATCGCTGCCAATACCGGCAGGTCACCCTTGAAGAGCCGGCAGGGCGTCATCGAGCCCGGACCAGAACTGGCCGGGCTGTTCGAACCACGGGAAGTGCCCCGCATTCTCGATGAACACGAACTTCGAACCAGGGATGAGCTGGTGGATCTGCTGGTTCCATGGCGCTGAACACACGAAGTCATTCGAAGCGGCGACGATCACGACCGGGAGATCGATGCCCGGCAAGATCTCGACTGCGGTCCGATCGAGATTGGTCTCGTCCTCCGCGACCATCGCCGCGACGCGACACGACAGTCCATCGCACTCGGCCATGAACCGGTCCGCAGCTTCCACGTCGTGAAAGTACAGGGGTAGGAGTTCGCCGAGCTTCTTCGTTGCTTCGTCGTCGGTTGCCACTGGCGTGGAGAACGCCTCGATGGCGCGATCGCATCTTGGGTCGCCTGCTCGTGCTGTGGCTCGGGCGACGACGTCGTCGAAGCGGCCCGGCTCGAGTGGCAGATAGGTGCAGAGTAGGATTGCACCGAGACACCGATCCGTGTGGTGGGCCAGGTAGTGCTGAGCGAGAACACCGCCGGTCGAGTGTCCTGCTACCCACCACCGCTCGGCTCCGAGCGCCACACGGAGTGCCTCCGCGTCGGCGGTGAATGACGTGAGTTTGTAGTCGCCATTGTCCGGCGCGCTGGATTTCCCTGTTCCCCGCGTTTCGGCCCAGACGACGGTGAAGCGCTCCTGCAAAGGGCGCAAGTGCTGGTATGCGTGGATGCTCACCCCCCACCCGGGAGTAGTGAGAAGCAATGGCGGCCCCGAGCCGCTGATCGCAACGGAGAGCACGACGTCGCCCACATCAATCATGTACGTCCCGGGCGTCAACACACCGATTCTCTCTCAGTTGGGCGGATGGCACGATCGCGCATCCCGACAACTTCGTCAATCGCAGGGACGCTGAGCATCCCTACGCTCGTGGCCTGCAGATCGCACGTGGGGACATAGCGCGTGCCCGATCCGGACCTGCTGAAGCTTCCGGTCGAGTTGACCATCGTGTCGGGTGATGTATGCGGCCGCTGACTCGGGGCTGCAGTCGACGGCCTCAACGGAGCGGCCTGCTCCATTCAGCCGATCTGAGGCGTTCCCAGAGCAGCTCGATATTGCCGGATATGGGCGGGTCCAGATACCCGGGGTCCGGCGGTAACTCCCAGCCCGCTGGTCTTGATCCGTGCAAAGCTCACGCCATGCCTGCATCGGAGTATCTCGCCCTACCTGACCCGCACCTCAACCCTGTGGTCGCCGCCGAGTACGACGACCCAGATGACGAGCTATACAGCCCGGAGATTCTCGACCCGACCGTCACCGTTCTCAACGACTTAGTCGGAGATGGCTCGGCTGTCGAGTTCGCAGTGGGCACTGGACGGGTGGCGCTGCCTTTGGCTGCGGCGGGTGTGCAAGTGCATGGAATCGAATTCTCGGAACCGATGCTGGCGGAACTCCGGAAGAAGGACCCGGCGGGCGCCGTTTCTGTGACGCTTGGCGACATGACCGAGACACAAGTCTGCGACGATGCTGCCCTCGTCTATCTCGTCTACAACACGATCATGAACCTGCGAACCCAGCGACAGCAGGTGGATTGTTTCCGAAATGCTGCAGCGCACCTTGCGCCGGGCGGGTGTTTCTTGATCGAGAACATGATGCCGCAGCTCCACCGACTCGCTCCGGGCGAAACAATCGTGCCGTTCGATGTGTCAGCGAATCACCTCGGCTTCGAAGAGTACGTGGACCTCGTGAATCAGATCTCGGTCTCGCACCACTTCCACATCAATGGCGACAAAGTGCGAACCAGTTCTCCAGCCTTTCGCTACGTCTGGCCATCAGAACTTGACCTCATGGCCGAACTCGCAGGAATGACGCTCGAAGCACGCTGGGCCGATTGGCACCGATCCCCTTTCACCGACGAATCGTCATCGCACATATCCGTCTGGCGAAAGCCCTGACCCGGACGCGTCGCAAGCACCGGCTCGGAAATCACGGGCATCGGTCCCCGCTCCACACCGCGCTTTCCAACCGTCCGAGCCCGCTCACGAACGGCACATATGGGCCGTCGGTCCAGGATGAGGGGTTAACGCGAGTTCGAGGTATCAGTTGATACCAGGACGAAGGGGCGGCGCCTCGACGGTTACTCGGTCCATCACATCGACGGGCACGAGGTGTTGCTTGATCCGGACCTCCTCAAGCTGGCGGTCGAACTCACGATCACTCGGGGCGGCGTGTTCGGCAGGAAACTGGGCGCAGCCGTCGACGGTTTGAACGGCGCCGCTTGCCCGATCCAGCTCATCTGACCGACCTCACAGCTCATTGCCAGATCTCGGGTGGGTGTTCGTGCACACCGGCTACGGCACCTTTGCATCGCTGCCCCAAGCGTTCCCGCGTGCTTATGTCGTAGCTCGACGGCTCTGCAGAACACAGAACTCGTTGCCCTCCGGATCGGCCAACACCACCCACGAGACGTCGCCCTGTCCAACATCACGACGAGATGCTCCGAGCGCGATGAGTCGGTCAACCTCCGCGTCTTGGTCGTCAGGACGAAGATCGATATGTAGATGGTTCTTGCCTTGCTTGGGCTCATCGACGGCCAAGAACAAGATTCCTGGAAGACGATCTGGCTGTGGCCGAATCTCAAAGACCGATGGGCCGTCATCGACGACGACCCACCCGAGCGCTTCGCACCACCACCGACCCAGCGCACCCGGGTCAGGCGTGGCGACAACGACTTGTTCCCACTCAAGGCCCATGGCACGACGATAGACGCATCGCTCCCGGGCTACGTGACCACCACGCCGAGCAAGCCCCAGCGGCAGGTCAATCTCATGGTCCAATGGTGTCGATTGGCCGTCCGTCGATCTGAGAGAAGGTTGGCCGCACCTTCGTGACTAGCATCGGAGTCGTGGCGCTAGGTGCGGCTACGTAAGTCCGTTGAGGCGGTTGAGGTTCGCGTGAGCTTTCGGGTCGAGGTCTCGGCCCTGGAGAGCAGCATGGTCGGCCTGGTATCGGTGCGCTCGGTAGATGCCCACAGCTGGATCTCCGTTGGGTCGGTGGTTGACGAATGGGTTGATCCACTCCCATACCACCTGGTGGTCGCGCGTCACCTCGAAAATGCGGCCGCTCGACCCCTCGCAGACGAGGACGGATCCAGACCACAGCCGTTCAGCGCCCGAGATGTAGTTCGAGAAGAATTGATGCATTGGTCGGCTCTGGTACTTCCAGGCAATGTCGCCGGTGCTGACACAAATCTCCAATACACGTGAGGCCGACACTCCGTTGTCGAACACTTGAATCAGATCATCGCCCACCCAGGTGGCGTGATGTTGGCCGTGAGTGTCGGTGAACTTGAGCTTCAACTCTCCTGTGGCTCCATCGATGACGCAGACGCGGTCGTTGGTTCGTGCCGAGAACACAATGTCGCCTGCGTCGTTTACATCGATGGCGTTGACGTGGGTCCATTCCCACCGGCGCTTCGTCGAATGGATGGGATCGCGGACCGGGTCGAGCAGCTTCCACGTATGGATGCGACGGACCTCATTCCCCGCCGGATCGATCTCGACGAGGTCGTCGCCGAGTAGCCGAGGCAGCCGTTCACGCGGCAGTCGGTGCCCGCCGCGCACTTTTTTGTGGAGTTCCGCGGAGAGCTCCACCCACTCGGGAACCATCGTGTTGCCGTTGGGAAGTCTCACGAAGTCATGATGTTGAAATCTGCTTTCGTAGCGCCAGACGACGCTGCCGTCCCAGTCGACTTCGAGCAGGGTCGTCTTGTATCCGCCCAGACGGGTGACATGGCGAGCGAACGGCGGCGGGGCTTTGGTCGGCTCATCCTCAGGGGGTTCCGGAAGGTTGACATCGGAACCTGACATGAGGAGATTGCCGTTGTCGAGTAAACGCCCGTACCCGGGTTTGATCGTCTCGAAGGTCCATGTATGGACGACGCGGCCGTTCATGTCGAGGAGATATGCCGTTTGATCCGAGCTCGGGGTGACAAGGGTGTACCCCTTGGTCGACAGCTCTGGCTGGTTCCAGGTCAATCCGGTTGGGCGGTTTACTGACCATCCCATGGCGCCTCCTCGGCTGCAGTGACCGGTGGTACGTGGCTATCGGGTTGCGTTCGGTCTCATGCCGGTCAAGGGTTGAGAAGGTAGAGCGTATTCGAAGTTTCGGCCTCACGGGAACTGCGCTGCTCACAGGATTTGGCCTGTTACGTATACCGGTTCGTCATGCGTACTCTTCGCTTTGTGCCGGGTTGGCGATGGATTGGTCGGATTCGGTCGGTTGCCTGGCAGCGTCCTAGATGCGATCCGTAACACGCAAGACCGTGGGGTAGCGACGGGCGGCCCGGTCAGAACTACTCATACTGGGCCGCGTCGCTGAAATGGTCTTTGACATCAAGGCATCCCGCATATTCGGCGTCTCGAACAATACGGCGCGGTCACAAATCACCATGGACTCGCTTACCAGCTAGCGTTGCGTGCATGGCACGGTGATTGGCCTTCGTCTTCTGGGCGAACTGCCCTTCTCAACGAGCCGGGGACCGCCTTCACGTGGCGCTTCTCGCATGACTTGATTTGAGAGGCACGCGGATGGCGCGTCCATGAGTGAGCAGAGCACCGGTGACGATGGCGTAGAAAAGGTCTCTGGCATCTGGTCGGGGGCGTATCTGCCGATGACGCTCGCGACCTTGACGATTGTCGCCTTGGTTGGCTTCGGCACGCTTGCACTGATTGCGGCGCTTTCCAGCATCGCTGAGGATCTGGGGCAGATCGGCCTCTTGCCGTGGGTGTTCACCGCCTATTTGGCGACGTCGGCAATCGCTGTGGTGGTGGCGGGGCCGGTCATCGACGCGATCGGTGTTCGCCGTACGTTTCGTATCACCGGGATCTGGTTTCTTCTGTCCACGTTGGCGGCGGCAGCAGCGCCGTCGATGCCGTTGCTGATTCTCGCCCGTGGTGTGCAGGGCTTCGGTGGCGGCTTGTTGTTCGCGGTGGCTCTTGCGGCCATTGGCGTGGGTTATCCCCATGAGCTCCGCCCGCAAGCATTCGCCGCCCAGTCGGTGATGTTCGGAATCATGGGGCTCGGCGGCCCAGCCCTCGCCGGGGTTCTGCTGGCCTTCGGCGGCTGGAGGATCATCTTCATCATCCAAGTCCCATTGGCTGTGATCGCGCTTGCGTCGGGGTGGACCACACTTCCGACCACGCGACAGCACCCGTCACAGATCCAGACTGACTGGAAAGGTGTGGGTCTGATGGCCCTGCTGATCGTGTGCTCCCTGGTGGCTGTGGCCCAGATCGGCGTGCATTGGTGGGCAAGCGGCGCAGCACTCGCCGCGACGGTGGTGTTGATGGCTCTGTACTGGAATCACAGCGGCCGTGTCGATGCACCTGTGCTGGCCCGCGAACATTTCACCCGGTTCCCGCTGAGATGGGTGCATGTCACTACCGGTCTGGTGATGTTCAACGCATTGGCCGTCGACGACTTCCTGCCCTTCTATGTGCAGACTGCTCGGGGCCGGTCGGTGGAATTCGCCGCAATCTCGTTGGTATTTCTCAGCCTGGGTTGGACGCTAGGTTCGCTCGTGTACAGCCGAGTGCTCAACAAGTGGCGCGAATGTGATGTGATTCTCCTTGGCTGTTGGCTGATTGTTCCCTCTATCGGCGCGGCCGGGATCACCATCGCCCTTGACTGGCCCCTGTCATTGCTGTTCGCTGCGTCTGCACTCATCGGCATATCAGTCGGCATGGTCACCACCGCTGGTCTCACCCTGTTGCAGGCCAGCAGCGACATATCCGAAATGGGCCGGGTCACGGCCGCTCATCAGTTCATCCGGCAACTAGCCATCATGTACGGCATCGCCCTGGCCGGCGCCATAGTTCTTCTTGTCGTTGACCTTGAGGTGGGCGACGTTGACGCGGTACGCGACGTCATTGCGGGCGAAAACATTTCTCTTGGGACTGAGACAAAGGACGCGATCCGACACGGGTTGGCGTGGATACATGTCGCAACAGGGACCATATCCATTGGCTGTCTTGTGTTCGCAACCGCTCTCGTGCGACAAACCAACGGACGGGTAACACCGAGATCCAGTTGAGGCACGACCCGATCCCAAACTTGCATAATACGAACAGATGTTCGTATAGTGAGAAAGTATGGCTTCTCCGGTGTCGCTGCTCTCTGTCGTCGACCCCGACGAGGCAATCGCAGATCGGCGCGTCAGGCTGCAACTAGTTAGTGACCGGGTCGCTCCGATGGCGCTGGCCCGGGAACGAACATTGCCACTTCTCGCTGAGTTGATCGACCTTTTCCCTGAAGGTTTGCGGCGCGGCTCGACGGTGTCAGTTGCTGGTTCGGGATCGACCGCACTGGCATTGGCTATCGCAGCGGCTGCCTCAACGACTGGTTCGTGGGTTGCCGTAGTTGGCGATCCGGACCTTGGGCTTGCGGCTGCCGAGGAAGTGGGGGTTGCCCTCCAGCGAGTGCTGGTCGTTGACCCGGAGCCATCGTCGTGGAGTGCTGCAGTTGCCGCGCTCGTCGGCGCCGTCGACATCGTGTTGGTGGCACCCCGTCACCGGGTCCGTGATGCTGAGGCCCGGCGCCTTTCGGCGCGGCTGCGGGCACGAGGGTCGGTGCTGGTGTGCACCAATGGTCGCTGGCCCAGAGGGGCAGACGTGCAGCTTGAGGTTGTCGAAAGTAAGTGGTCGGGGCTTGGGCGTGGTCATGGGGTGTTGCAGTCCCGTCGGGTGACGGTGAACGGCGGCGGGCGAGGAGCATCGGCTCGACCGCGATCGGCCGACATGTTGCTGCCTGGTCCGCTGGGCCGGCCTGAGCTCGTCCCCGTCGAAGCACCGGCCCTCGCTACGCAGGGCTGACTCATGGTCGTCCCCGTGCGGACACTTGTTGCCTGGTGTCCCGATTGGCCAGTTGTGGCGACAGGTGTACCGCTCGATGAGCCAGTGGCCGTCGTCCACGCCAACCGGATTGTGGCGTCGTCGCCTAGTGCCCGTGAGCATGGCGTTGTGCGGGGGCTGCGGCGTCGAGTGGCCCAGGCCCGATGTGCAGACCTGCAGCTTCACGAACGTGATGAAGCCCGAGAGGCTCGCACCTTCGAACCGGTGATTGGCACCCTCGACAACATCACGCCTCGTATCGAGATCATCCGTCCTGGCACCTGTGCCGTCACCACCCTGGGTCCATCTCGCTATTTCGGTGGAGACGAGAAGGTCGCTGACCTCATTCGTGAGGCCATGGGTACGGTGTTAAACGGCCGCACAGAGGTGCGTATCGGTATCGCCGATGGGTCATTCGCAGCAGAGCTTGCGGCCCGGGCGGCTCAGCCAACCCGGCTGATCGCTCAAGGAGAGGTCGCCGAGTTCCTGGCGCCGATGCGTGTGGCCGTGCTCGAGCGACCAGAGTTGGCCGATGTGCTCGTGCGTCTCGGTATCGGCACGCTTGGCGCGTTTGCCGCGCTACCGGCCACCGATGTGTTGGCCCGATTTGGCTCTGAGGGTCTCGCCGCTCATCGGCTTGCGTCAGGACTCGACGAACGGCCCCCTGATGCGCGGCACCCTCCCGTTGACTGGTCGGTGAGCGCCGAAATCGATCCACCAGCGCTCCAGGTCGACCGGGTCGCCTTTGTTGCCCGCAGCCTTGCCGATGAGTTCCATCAGCGTCTCGGGCGTGCCGGTGTGACCTGCGTGCGAGTGGCGATTGAAGCTGAAACCGAATTCGGTGAGGAGTTCGTGCGGCTTTGGCGCCACGAGGGCACGTTGTCTGATGCGGCGGTGGCTGACCGGGTGCGATGGCAACTCGATGGCTGGCTCAACGGGCCGGCCGCCACCCGTCCAAGTGGGGGGATCAGTCGGGTGTCGCTGATGCCTGACGAACTCATTGCCGCCAAGGGTCGTCAGCTTGGATTCTGGGGAGGGGAGACGGAGGTCGATGAGCGAGCGGCGAGGGTGGCTGCTCGTCTTCAAGGCCAACTCGGCGCCGATGCTGTTCGTGTTGTGGAACGACGAGGTGGGCGTCATTTTGGTGAGCGGCTCATGCTCGTGCCGGCGGCCACCGTCGAGCTGCGAGGCCGCACCTTGTTCGACGACTCTGAGCAGCCTCCTTGGCCGGGTGGCTTGCCAACTCCATCACCCACGAGGGTGGTCGCTGCGCCAAGAGTGGTCGAGGTGGTGGATGAGGCGGGTGAACCCGTGCAGGTCGATGGTCGAGGTTTGCTTTCGGCGCCTCCTGTCGAACTCCGCAACAATCACACCCGGGCTGAGGTTGCGGCGTGGGCCGGTCCGTGGCCGATCGACGAACGCTGGTGGGACGCTGAGACACATCGACGCCAGGCCCGCTTTCAGATCGTCACCAGCGATGGTGTTGCCCGCATGCTCACGCTTGAAGGAGGCCAGTGGTGGGTCACCGCGGTGTGGGACTGAGGCGACCATCATGGTGCAATGACCGAGCCTTCAAAGATCATCCAGCGTGGTCGCTGTGAGCGCTGGTTTGTGCGCCGCGGGTTGCCGCACCTGATCGATGACTATTCGGCCACCGAGGACGTGCTCACCCGCACGGCGCCCTTCCTCACAATCGTGGTCTTTGCTGAGTTGTTCCTTGCCTTTGGTGATCGCTGGAATGGCTGGAGCCAACTCGTCGCCTTTATTGCGGGCGTTGGAGCGATGGTGGCAGCGCTTGCCCTCGTAAATCGCTTTCGTGGCCGACGGCCGCTGCAGTTGCCCAACAGCGTCGGACTCGTTGAGTTGATCCTCTATCTGGGTCTTCCGCTTGTGCCGACGGCGATCGGCTCGGAGAGTGCGGTCGGCGACAACCTCGTCACGATCCTGGTCTCGAATCTTGTGATCCTTGGTCTTGCCTATGTCGTCACCTCATGGGGCCTGTTCCCGATGATGCGGTGGTCGCTCGGGCAGGTCACCCGTCAGATCGGCGATGTTGCCACGCTTGCCATGAAGTCGTTGCCGATCCTTCTCGTCTTCTCCGCGTTTATCTTTCTCAACGCCGAGATGTGGCAGGTGGCCAACGACTTCACCCTTGCGTACTTCGGGCTCGTGTCAGTACTGATCACGGGGATCGGTGCAGCATTTGTCGTGTTTTCGGTGCGGCGGATCACCGTCGATCTCGCTCGGTTCGATGATTGGGCGGATGTTCGGGGCCGATGTGTCGATACTCCGGTCGAGGGGTTGGTGCCGGGAGATGATGAGAAGCCGCCGGGCGCTCCCGCGCTCGGACATCGTGCCGAGTTCAATGTCGGCATGTTGCTGTTCGTCGCCCAGGCGATACAGATTGCGCTTGTGGCGGTCGTGATTACGGCGTTCTATATCGTCTTTGGTTTGCTGACGGTGCGAGAGGGAACCCTCGTGCAGTGGACGACGGCCACCGAACTGACCCGGTCTGCGGACTGGGCGCTTTACTGGAACGTGCTGGGCGGAGAGCTGGTCTTTACCCGGCAGCTGATTTTGGTGTCGGCCTTTATTGGCATGATGTCGGGTCTGCAGTTTGCTGTTCAGGTGGTGACCGATGAGGCCTATCGAGCAGAGTTTGCCGAGGACATGACTGCTGAAGTTCGCGAAGCTCTCGCCGTTCGAACCGTCTATCTGACCCTCGAACACGAACCAGATTCCATGTAGTAAACGAACAAATGTTCGTCTACGGTCAAAGATGTGGGATGGAACAGTCCGAACGTGCCGTGGAAGGACCTCGAGCAGACTCTGTCTGATCGTCCGACGACGGGCCGTGTCCGGGAGTTGTGGGAGGGAGACGGCGGCGATAGCCCGGCCTGGACCCGCAAGCGGGGCGACTACACGCCACCCGCCGAGCCAGTTCGAACGCGCGGGCGAGTTCCCTACGCGGAACTGCACTGCCACTCCAACTTCTCATTCCTCGATGGTGCCTCACGCCCTGAGGAGTTAGCCGAGGAAGCAGCTCGGCTCGGGCTCGAAGCACTGGCGCTCACTGACCACAACGGGTTTTACGGCGTGGTCCGATTCTCCGAAGCCGCCAAGGCGATTGGCCTGCCAACGATCTTCGGCGCCGAGCTCACGTTGCTGGCGCCACCCGGGGACCGGGCGGATCGTTCGGCATCACCGCTGACCTCAGCAGATCTGAATCGTGCGGGCCCGCCTGATCCCCACGGTCAGCACCTCGTCATTCTTGCCCGTGACCCACGGGGCTATGCCTTGCTCGCCCGAGCGATCAGCGAAGGCCAGTTGGCGGGGGAGAAGGGGGCACCCCGCATCCCGTATGAACGGCTTGTCGAGCTAGGTGGCACAGGCTCGGGTGATCACTGGGCTGTGCTCACCGCGTGCCGGAAAGGGCCGGTGCCAGCGGCACTGGTGAACCAGGGACCCGCAGCAGCCCGGCGCGAACTTGACCGTCTCGTCAGCGACTTCGGTCGACCAAACGTGTTCGTCGAGCTGTGGGACCACGGGATGCCCGCCGACTCGGTTCGCAACGACGGGATGGCACAGCTGGCTGTGGCCGCAGGCGTCGACATCCTCGCCACCGCCAACGCCCACCACCACTCAGTCGCTCGTAACCGCTTGGCCTCGGCCTTGGCTGCAGTTCGAGCCCGGCGCAGCCTTGATGAGATCGACGGCTGGCTTCCACCCGCCGGTATGCCCTTGCGATCTGGTGAGGAGCAGGCCGCCCGCTTCGCTCGTTACCCCGGGGTTGTCGAACGAGCCGCTGCACTCGGACTCGAGTGTGCGTTTGACCTCTCACTGGTGGCACCTAACCTTCCGCCGTACCCGTGCCCCGACGGGTTGAGCGAGATAAAATTTCTCCGTCGACTTGTGGAAGAAGGCGGCACCCGTCGCTATGGCTCGCGTGAAGCCGAGCGGGTCGAGGGAGCATGGGCCCAACTCGACCGAGAGCTCGCCCTGATTGACCAGCTCGGGTTTCCCGGTTACTTCCTTGTTGTCTGGGACATTGTCGACTTTTGCGGCAAGTCCGACATCCTCTGCCAGGGCCGGGGCTCGGCTGCCAATTCTGCGGTCTGTTTCGCCCTCGGCATCACTAACGCCGATGCCGTCTCCCTCAGCCTGTTGTTCGAACGCTTCCTGTCGCCAGAACGTGACGGACCACCCGACATCGATATCGACATCGAAAGCGACCGTCGCGAGGAGGTCATCCAATACGTCTATGAACGTCATGGTCGCCACCACACCGCCCAGGTCGCGAACGTCATCAGCTACCGCTCGAAATCGGCGATTCGAGACATGGCCAAGGCCTTGGGGTACGCCCAGGGCCAGCAGGACGCGTTCTCCAAGCAGGTCGACGGGTGGCGAAATGTCTCCGACCGTATGGCGCAAGCCGGAGCTGTCGATTCCGACACATCGATTCCGCTTCAAGTGATGGAGTTGGCGGCAGAGGTCGAGCATTTCCCCCGTCACCTCGGCATTCATTCCGGCGGCATGGTCATGTGTGATCGCCCGGTGATCGAGGTGTGTCCCGTCGAATGGGGGCGTATGCCGAACCGCAGCGTCCTGCAATGGGACAAGGATGACTGTGCCGCCGCCGGGCTCGTGAAGTTCGATCTCCTCGGCCTCGGAATGTTGTCGGCCCTGCACTACGCCATCGACTTCATCCGTGACTTTCACGGTGTCGATATTGATCTGGCCGCGCTCCCCCAGGAGTCAGAGGTCTACGACATGCTCCAGAAGGCCGACACGATCGGCGTCTTCCAGATCGAATCCCGGGCCCAGATGGCCACCCTGCCTCGCCTCAAGCCCCGCTGCTTCTACGACCTGGTAGTGGAGGTGGCACTCATTCGCCCAGGCCCGATCCAGGGCGGATCAGTGCACCCCTACATCCGCCGCCGCAACGGACTCGAACCGGTCACCTATCTCCATCCATTGCTGGAGAATGCATTGGCCAAGACGCTTGGTGTGCCCCTGTTTCAAGAACAGCTGATGCAGATCGCTATCGATGTCGGCAACTTCACGCCGTCCGAGGCCGACAAGCTGCGCCAAGCCATCGGATCGAAGCGCAGTCGTGAACGCATGGAGCAGCTGAAGGAACGCTTCTTTGCCGGCATGCGAGACAACGGGATCGACGACGAGCTCGGCGAGCAGATCTGGTTGAAGCTGGCCGCGTTTGCCAACTACTGCTTTCCCGAAAGCCACTCCGTGTCGTTTTCGTATCTTGTCTACGCCTCGTCGTGGATCAAGTATCACTACCCGGCCGCATTCTGTGCAGCTCTGCTCAATGCCCAACCAATGGGGTTCTGGTCGCCGCACACACTGGTGGGCGATGCTCGACGCCATGGCGTGGCGGTGCATACGCCGGACCTCAATGCGTCTGCGGCCTCGGCCAGCCTCGAAGGTGATGGGGAAGCCGAGGTTCGCCTTGGTCTTGGCTATGTGCGGGGGATCGGGGCCGATTTGGCCGAGGAGATTTCAGCGGGACGCCCGTATACATCGGTGGAGGATCTGCGACGTCGTGTGCCGAAGCTGTCGCTGCCGATTTTGGAAGCGCTGGCCACGGCGGGAGCGTTCGGCTGCTTTGGCATTGACCGGCGGTCTGCGTTGTGGACTGCAGGGGCGATGGCGCAGACCTCAGCGGATCGTCTACCCGGGATCATCACCGGCATCGATGCGCCGACCCTGCCGGGAATGTCGCCAGAGGAGACCGCGCATGCCGACTTGTGGGCAACGGGCATTGCCCCCGATGGTCATCCCACGATCTTCATTCGTGACGAGCTCACCAAGATCGGGGTCGTCATGGCCACGGGGCTGGTTGATCATCCAGATGGCGAACGGGTCTTCGTTGGCGGTGTGGTCACCCATCGTCAACGGCCTGCCACTGCGGGCGGCACCACGTTCCTGAACCTCGAGGACGAGACCGGGCTCATCAATGTCGTGATCTCGAAGGGTTGCTGGCAGCGATACAAGAAGGCGGCTCGGGGCGCGCCAGCGCTGCTTATTAGAGGCCGTCTAGAGAAGGAGGAAGGGGTGATCAATGTGGTGGCTGACAAGATCGAGCCGCTACCGGTCATCAAGACGCTGCCGTCTCGGGACTTTCGATGAAAGTCGACGGGTTCATTGGGTTGGTCCCGACGTCGTTCGGGTTGGACCCCAGTTTCCACATCTGGTTTGGCTGTTCACATCGTTTGGTGGCGTCAACTGGCTGAGCGAAGACCTCCCCGACCCGAAAGTCAAGGAGTGAACGACGTTCTCGCTCGGCTAACACGCCACTTGTTCACCTGAGTTCCAACCCAGCGGCTATCTGTCCCTGATCCGTTGCTGACCCCGGCAGACTGGCATCGTGACGATTTTGCGGATCCTGGTAGGAACGGCGGGTGCCATGATGGTGCTGGCCACGATGGGCTTGGCGAGTCGCACAGTTGTCGTGCCCCGCGCGAAGCAGGTGTGGATTTCGCGAGCCGTGTTCGGACTGCTCCGATCGGTCTTTTACCGCGGCAGCGAAGCGATGAAGGCTCGCTTCGCCCCGACTGCGCTTCTCGTCTTGCCGCTTGTCTGGAGCATTGGGGTGCTCCTCGGCTGCAGCGCCACGTTTTGGGCCCTAGGCGTTGAGCCTTACCGCGACGCGCTCGTCCTTTCGGGGTCGTCGTTGACCACACTTGGATTTCGCACAACCGACGATCTGCCGACACTTCTTCTCGCGATTTTCGAGGGACTCGTCGGCTTGGGTCTCGTCGCCTTACTCATCAGCTTCCTACCGACCATGTACAGCGCGTTCTCCCGACGCGAGATCGCAGTCGCCAAGCTTGACCTCCGATCGACATGGAGCGACGGCACGGCCAGCCCAGCCTCGCTCCTCGTGCGAACCCAGCAAATATCCGGTCTCGGCCAGGTCAGCGAGATGTGGGGCGAGTGGGAAAATTGGTTTGTCGAGGTCGAAGAGACTCACACGTCGTTCCCGATACTTGTCTTCTTCCGATCCCCGGTCCCGGATCGCAGCTGGATTGTCAGTGCAGGCATCGCTCTTGATGCGGCGTCGTTGTATCACTCGACGCTCGATCTGCCTCGAGAGCCCCGTGCCGCGTTGATGATTCGAACTGGTGCACTCGCGTTGCGTCGGATCGCCGACGTCTTCGGATTCGTCTATCCCGACGGCCCCCAGCCGGGTGACTCCATCTCGGTCAGCCGCGCCGAATACGACGAGGTGTATGACCGGCTGCGCAATGAGGGATTGCCGGTGAAAGCTGACCGAGAGCAAGCGTGGAACGACTTCGCCGGCTGGCGGGTCAACTATGACGTCGTGCTACTCCAGCTCGCTGCATTGATAGATGCACCGACTGCCCAGTGGGTCTCTGACCGAACCGTCCCCTAGCTTCGTGGCCGAGAACGCGGTCAGGTCGTGCCGACGTTCGGCACGAGGGCGACTGCGGGTTCGACTTCGAAGTAGTCAGATTTGGAGAAGCGGCCGATCGTGGCGATAAGCATCGAGGGAATCGATTCGACCCGCCGGTTGTAGTCGCGCACGTTGCCGTTGAAGAGCCGGCGGGAAGCCTGAATTCGGTCCTCGGTGGTCACGAGTTCGCGCTGCAGGTCAAGGAACCGCTGGCTGGCGAGTAGGTCGGGGTAGTCCTCGCTGACTGCCATCAGCTGCCGAAGGCCAGCGGTCAACGCGTGCTCGACACCCTGGTGTTTGTCGGCAGGGCCGGAGGCGGCGACAGCGCCTCGCCGGGCTTCGGTGACCTCAACGAAGGTGGCCTGTTCATGTTCGGCGTAACCCCGCACCGTCTCGACCAGGTTGGGGATCAGGTCATGGCGGCGGCGCAGTTCCGTCTCCACGTTTGACCATGAGTTATCGATCAACTGTCGCTGCGACACGAATCGGTTGAACGACACGATGGCCCAGAGCAGTAGGAGGGCGATCGGTGCACCCACAATTAAGAAAGTCGCCATATCCACCAATCGACAGCTGAAGCAGCGGATTCAGCCTATGCCAGGCTGGTGCCGCAGCACGAGCTGCGATGTGGTTTGCCGTCGTGTCCGCATACCCCGATGTTGACCTTCGTGGATGAGTCGGTTGGCGAGATATCGTCGTTGAGAGTATGAGCGACGCCACGACCGAGCAGTTGTGCATTCTCACGGTGCATGCCCATCCCGATGACGAAGCCTCCAAGGGCGCTGGCACGATCGCGCGATACAACGCCGAAGGCATCCGCACTGTGCTGGTGTGTTGCACCGGCGGAGAAGAGGGCGACATCCTCAACCCGGCCATGGATCGGCCTGAAGTGATCGAGAACCTCCAGGCCGTGCGCCGAGCAGAGCTTGATGCCGCCGCCGAGGCGATCGGCTACGACCAGGTCCACATGCTGGGGTACCGCGACTCCGGCATGCCGGAGAGCGACGCCAATTTCCACGAAGACTGCTTCGCTGCGGCTGAGCTTGATGAGGCCGTTGATCGTTTGGTGCGACTGCTGCGACTTGAGCGTCCGCAGGTCATTGTCACCTATCCCGAGGATCAGGGCTCGTACCAGCATCCCGATCATCTCCGGGTGTACGACATCACCCATCCGGCCGTGGATCGTGCCGCGAACGCTGAATACCGCCCGGAGCTCGGGGAGCCCTGGGCTGTTACCAAGATTTACTACTCGAGTTGGTCGCGAGCTCGTATTCGGGCTCGCCACGACGCGTTCCTCGAGCACGGGATCGAATCGCCTTACGACGAGGGCTGGTTTGAGCGTCCCGACAGCGACCACAAGATCACGTCGCGGGTGAATATCGAAGGCTTCATGCATGTACGCCGTGAAGGTTTGCTTGCCCACGCCACCCAAATAGATCCGGAATCGACCTTCTGGTTTGGCCTTCCCCACCACGTCGAGGATCGTCTGCATCCCTGGGACGACTATCGCCTGGCCCGTGGCCCCGAGTGGGCTGGTGCCCCTGAGGACGACCTGTTCGCCGGGATCCGCGAGCGGATTGGTGCTTCAGGATGAGTCAGTTCCTGAGTGAGGACTGGTTCACCGAAGCCACTGCAACGTTGGCGGCGCTTCCTCCAGCCGGCGATGCCTCGGCGGTTCTCCAGTATGCGATAAGTGGCGGTCCAGATGGCAAGGTCACCTGCCACGCTGTCATTGAGGGGGGCGTGGTCACAGGAATTGCACCCGGCAAGGCCTACTCTCCCGATGTGGTGGCAACGCTCTCGTTCGACGAGGCGCGTGCTCTGCTCAGCGGCGAACACAGCACTGACGCATCGTTCATGCGCGGAGCGGTGAAAATCGAGGGTGACCATGTCGTATGGCTCCTCGAGTTGCGTGATGTACGCGAAGCAGCGTTCGCTGCGCTCGCACCGATTACCAGCCTCTGACGACGCTGGTTCAGCTCCGAGACTGCTGAAGCTCTCGGATCGCCGTGTATCCAATGGTGGTAACACCGGCGCGAGCGAGACGATCGGGGAGTCTGCGATCGGTTAAGACAGCGAGATCATCGATGCGGCCGGTGGCCGTCGGGTCGATGGCGCGAAGCTCCTCGGCCGCAAGGGCGGGCTCGAACGAGATTTCGGTGACCCCGGCCCTCGGCGCATCCAGGTAGGCGTCCAGGGCGGAACGCGACCCTCCGCGCATCAGGTGGAATTGGTCAGGCATAAAGATGCCTTCTTCAGATGCCAGACGGCGAAACGGGAATCCGGCTGCGGTTTCGGCGCCCGAGCCTTCCAATCGCACCGGCAGGTCTGCTTCGCAGGCGATGTCGAGGAGAACATCGAAGAATTCGGGCCGTTGTTGCATGGCGCTCATGTGAGTGGTGAGGTGGGTGATGTCGAGCCCCCACACTTGAGCCCGTTCGATCTGGGCACGACATTCGCGTCGAACCTCTTCGAGATCGGCGTGGTCCCACAGGTCGCCGATGGTGCGAGGGAACCCGCCGTCACCGTCGAGCAGGCTCGGCGCATGCGTCAGCGGACCCCATCGGAAACAATCGAGTTCGGCGTTGAGCGTGAGGTGCAAGCCAACATCGTCATTCGCGTGGGCACTGTGGTTGAACTGGTCGACGGCGTGACGCGACCACGGGCCCGGCATCATCAATGTGGCCGTGGTTGCCGAGCCGTTACGCATTGCCGTGAGCGTGGCGGCAGTGGCGGCGTGGGTCGAACCGGCGAGATCGGCGCTTAGGATCAAGACCGGCTGGTCGGCGGTAAATCCGAGTGCCTCAGCCAGTGACTCCACGATGGGACGCTACTCCAGTGGAACGTCAGGGCCTCCACAAACGCCCCAGAGCCCCACGTCACCGCTGATAGCGGTGTTCTCTGCTTCTGTGAACAGGGCCTCGTAATAATCGTTTGGGGAGTAGATCAGCACCCCGGCGTAGCCCTGCAGCAGAAGATCGAGATTGACGAAGAGTTGGTCATCGCTACGGATGACGTATGCGAGTAGACGGTCGTATTGGTCTCGAACTTCCTTGTCACGAATCAGGGTGATCTCGGTGCCCTTGGGAAGAAGAGCCTTCAGATAGTCGCTGGCTTCGACGCCGTAGCACTGATCAGGCCTGGTCTCCGCCACCGACTCCGGCGTGTCGATGCCGAGGAGTCGCACTCGTTCTCGGGTGCCGTTGATGTCAGCCACGATCGTGTCGCCGTCGACTACTCGATCAACTGTGGCGTTGGGAGCCAGAGAGTCCTGATCGGAGATCGTCGCCACGGGAGTGGAGCCGAGCGCTCTGACGGAGGATGTAGACGTCGACTCGGCTATGTCGGTGCACGACGAGAGAGCCAGGCCCAGAGCGAGGGATGCAAGTAGAACACGTTTCACGGGCACCAGTTTGGGGGATTCGGGACCGAAAGCAGATCAGGCTGCGTCGGGAAGCGGCTCGGGCTCGGGCTCGAGCGCCTCCGCACGAGCCTTTGTCTGAGCCTCCTGGAGCACGGCACGAGCATTGGCGATACCACGCAGGCCCTGCTCACGGATTTCCGGCTTGAGCTTCCACTGAGGGTGGTCTTCGAGGAGGAGAAGCTGGGAGGTCATGTCACTACTATGCCGAGGGGGTGTGACAGTGGGCCTAAAGTTGGGGCTATGACAGCAACGACCCAGTCCCGATACGGAATGACGGTCCCGCTTGGTGGTCCGCTCCACGCCCAGCGTGAACGATTTCAGGCACTCGAGGCTGCCGGCTATACAGATCTCTGGTCTGCGGAGGCAATGGGAGAGGATGGCCTTACGCCCCTCGCCCTGGCATCGGTATGGACGCCCTCGATGCGTCTTGGCACGGCCATCCTCCCCGTCTACACGCGGGGCCCAGCGCTTATGGCTCAATCGATAGCGGCGATGGCCAGCGCCGCTCCCGGCCGGTTCGTGGCCGGTCTTGGCACGTCGTCCAACGTGATCGTCGAGCGGTGGAACGGCATCCCGTTCGATGAGCCCTACAAGCGCATGCGCGACACCGTGCGGTTCCTGCGAGCGGCGCTCGCAGGCGAGAAGGTCACCGAGGAATACGACACCTTCACCGTCAAGGGGTTCCGGCTCAGCGTGAAGCTCGACGAGCAGGTCCCGATTCTGATTGCCGCCCTACGCGAAGGCATGTTGCGTCTCGCAGGGCGTGAAGGTGACGGCGCCATCGTCAACTGGCTTTCGGTCGCGGACACCGAGAAGGTCACCGCCATCGTTCGTGAGGAGAACGCCCAGGCTGAGGTTGTAGCTCGGCTCTTCGTCGCCCCGTCCGAAGATCGTGAGACGGTGCTTGCTTCCGGGAAGTTCGCGATGGCCGCGTACCTCAATGTTCCCGTCTACAAGGCCTTCCACGAGTGGATGGGGCGCACTGATCAACTTGGTGAGCATTGGCAACAGTGGGCGGCCGGCGATCGCAAGGGGGCTCTCGAAAAGATTCCGGATGCGGTCGTTGACGATCTGATCATCAGCGGCAACGCCGACGAGTGCCGAGCACACCTCCAACGCTACGTCGACGCGGGAATCACCTGTCCCGTGCTGTCAGTCATGCCATTTGGCGACACCAACATCGACGAGGCGATCCGAGATCTCGCTCCGAGCGGCGCCTGACCCGGATACCAGTGCCACCGGGGACACACCCCAACGTGAATTAGTTCGTGGCCACGCGGAGGTGCTCGGTCAGGTCATCAAGGCTGGAGTGGGCGTTCAGGCCGCTCGTAGACGGCATGACATAAACGGGACGCCCGCCCAAGGTTTCTTCCTGCCACCCTGCGGCAGCTTTGCGGTTCACGGCGGCCCGCCAGCCAGCAAGGCCGACCATGCAGATCACCTCGGGCTCAAGCCATTCGCACAGGCGATCAAGGCGGGCGACGCCATCGGCATATTCGTCCCGAGAGAGATCATCGGCGCGCGGTGTGGCCCGTTTTACTAGGTCGGTCATCCCCACCCCATGGTTCACAAGAGCATGACGTGGATCGCGATCCAGCGTGACGAGGCCTGCTGCGAGCGCAGCCGGCCAGAAGCGATTGCCGGGTCGGCCGAAGCCCACGGCGACGTCAGCTGAGTAGACCGATGGGTTCAAGCCACAGACGAGCAACTTCATGTCGGGACCAACAATGTCGGGGAGCGTGCGAGAACGACGCACGCCCGCAAGCAACGGTGGCCATTGGTCGGCGTCGCGATCCTCGAAGGTCTCGATCAGGAACCCGGCACCGACCAGGACGTCGCGGAAACGATCGGCAGGCCAGAACGAATAGCCCCGTCCAGGGAAGGAGTCGGTGGCATCTGTGTAGACCATGTCGCTATCACCACTGAAGATGATGATCTCGGCTGGTGCATCGAGTTGGAGAACGCGGTGGAGATCGGCGAATGCCATCGGCAGGTCATGACGGTGCAAGTGTTGGTAGACGGCATTTGCCAGGACTCCACCGATCGATGCAGATCGGATGGGTAAGGCCCCCGCTTCACCTCGCACACCGAGCGCACCGGGCACTCGATCGCCAAGCAACTCAAGGAAGCCCACCGTTGGGTCAAGGCCGATAGAGCCCTGAGGCAACTCAGCTAAGAAGTAGCCGGGCCCACACCCAATGTCGAGAATTGGACCCTCCCCAGGATCACGGGCCATCAAGCGAGCAGCAGCGGAAACGTCCTTGCCGACGCGCGCCTTGGTCCACTCACGTGCATTGGCCTGGTAGACGGCCGCGGTAGCGGGGTCCAAGCTCATCGCGACAGGGTTGCCTGCAGCTTGCGCATGCCGGACAGCCATCGTTGGCGATCGCCGGTACGCCGTTGCTCATACCGGGAGACTTCGGGGTGGGGAAGGATCAGGAAATCGTCGTTGGCGATCCCTGCGGCAACACAGTCGGCGACTTCCTCGGGTTCGATCATGCCCATCGCTTTGACGACCTCGATGGCCATCTCGCCGTCGGCTTCGGTCATCGGTGTTCGAACCCCCTGGGGACACAGACAAGAAACTCGAACACCGTCATCGCCGTGGGTGATCGCAATCCATTCGGCGAGCGCCACTGCCCCGTGCTTGGTCACGGCGTAGGGCGCAGTGCCGAGGTTGGTGAGTAGCCCTGCGGCCGAGGCGGTGATGAGGAAATGGCCAGAGCCTCGTTCGACCCAACGAGGGATCATGTGACGACCCGTGATGACGTGGGCCATCACGTTTACCTGCCAGTTGAACTCCCACGCCTTATTGTCGAGCTCGAGGCCACCGTTGCTGGCGACGCCTGCATTGCCGCACCAGAGCTCGATCGGGCCCCACTCCGCTTCGGTGCGATTGATCATGGCGAGCTGGGCATCCTCATCAGTGACATCGAGGGTCTCAGCTCGACCGCCGATTTCGCGGGCTACCGCGGCAGCGCCATCGCCATCGAGGTCGGCTACAACGACGGTGCCGGCGCCGTCAGCGGCGAATCGTCGAGCCATCGCCCGTCCGATTCCGCTTGCCGCGCCGGTCACCACGACTACTGAGTCCTTGATGTTCATACTGGGGATGGTATGCCGTAAGGCTCAATCAGCGAATCTGATGCAGTCCCACCACGGGATGGCGTTCAACGCGCGACTAGGGTTTCGTCATGACCGAAACCATCGATGGAGCCATGCTCGACGAAGCGCTTTCGCTGATCGATCGCCAACTTGGCAGTCTGCAGCGGCGCAAGCTCGTGGCCAGCGCCGAGGTTTCTGACATGCTGCTCGACCTCCGGATGATCCTCACCTTCGTTCCCGCCGAGCCGGCTTCGGCCAACTAAGTCACACCAGGGGCACACCTCTGCGCTGTTTTTCAGAGCAGCCGGTCGGTCAAGGCGTGGGCTACTCGGCCCATGACAACGCCGGCGACGATTCCGCCGGCGACGTCGCTGGCGTGGTGGATGCGCACATGGATCCGGCTAGCAGCGACGATCGCGCCAAGCGCGTACCAGAGCGGCGCCTTCCCCCCACGGCTGAGCATCGCAGCAGCAACCATGGCGGCTGACGCATGGCCACTTGGGAAGCTCGACGTCTTTGGCTGACGAAGCTTGTACGGACGTTCGTGTTCCTGAACCGGTCGGGAGCGTTTAAACATCGACTTGACAGGGCCGTTGATCAGCCCGGCCTCAACACCTAGGGCGGCGCTGATGGCAATAGCGGTCTTGGGATCGTCATCGAGGATCGCTTTGATCACACCCAGCGTGTGCCAGAGCACAGAGAAGTCGGCGGCTTCTGATGCAGTGTAAAAGAGTCGATCGAGCACAGGATTGCCTCGAAAGACATCCCATAGCTCATCGATACGGTCATCGATGCGATCGATCGCGTCTGTCACAGGATCAGCGTAGAGGGATGTCGCTCAGCTGAGCGGTTGCGTGTCGGCTCCCACTGGCCTACTCCGCAGCAAATGCCCCAGATCCGGTGAACATGCCGCGATGCCATCGGCGCGGGGTGGCAATCATTGCTCGGGGATAGTCCTCGAACATCCAACGAGCGAAGTTTCGCCGTGTCCAGTCGGTGGCCCCCGTCAGTTGGATCGCGCCGCGGGCGATCATTGGGCGGCCAAGGAGAGAAATCATGGCGCGGGCCATCCGATCGTCAGCGACCAGTTCACCACGAACTTCGCGCTCGTAGGACTCCTCTGGGTTGATGGTATGCAGGATTGCCTCAGCCGCCAGTCGGCCGGTAAGAAGCGCTTGACCGATGCCCTCGCCGGTCATCGGGTCGGTGACTGCGGCTGCGTCACCCACGAACATGGTCGATGGCCCAACAAGCGGAACCCGCCCCACCCGAGCGGGAATAGGCCATGCCAAATGGCGACCCTCAGGCTCCGCCTCGGGCCCGAGAACGTCGCGAATATGGGGTCGTTCGAGAAGATCGAGCCACAGTTCGTTCATGGCGCCAACGGCGCGGCCCCCGCCCCGCTGGATCCCGAAGCCAATGTTCGCTCGTCCGTCGGCGAGAGGAAACGACCAGGCGTAGCCAGGCAGGAGATCCTTCTCGAACCAGATGAGGAGTTCTCTTGATGCCCGGGGGGAGACGTTGCGGTAGTACTGGCGAAACGCATGCCACTCACCGCGATAGCCGTCGATGGCGAGACCCAGTGCCTTGCGGGTCGGTGACCACATCCCGTCGGCGGCGATCACATGACGGGCGACAATGTGTTCGCCATCGCCGACGGTGAGTTCAACGCCGTCAGCGGATGCCGTAGCGTCGCGCAAGGGCGTCGACTCCCGAATGTCGGCGCCGGCGGCACGAGCAAGGTCGACAAGGGAGTTGTCGAGGTCTTCTCGGCACGCAACAGCGGCATGGATGCCTGGTCCCGCGGGCAGGGGGTACCGCATCTCGCGTCCAGACGGACCCCGGATAACGACATCGTCCACGGGCTGCCAGCTTTCGACGGTGGTCGGGGAGAGACCCAGCGTCTCGAGCTCTCGGAGCGCAAGCGCGGTTAAGCCGTCACCGCAGCACTTGTCGCGAGGAAAGCTCGCTCGATCGAATACTGCGACTTCGCGGCCGGCCCGCGCCAGCAGAGTGGCCGCGGCTGTCCCGGCCGGTCCGGCGCCGATGATGGCAATATCCACGTCAGTCTTCTCTAGATCAGCGTGAGGCACAGGGTCGTTACGGTAACGAGGTTGACGTCGGGATTGTTGTTGTCGATGTGGAGGTCGTGGGCCTTGTCGAGGTGCCGTCGCAGGCCACGCCCTCCGGGCGGTAGCGGGCTGTCACATGGTCGATTTCGACCCGGCCGTCTTCGTAGGTGCGGGTGCGTTCGGTCGCGACCCGTGTGCACGACGCAGCCTCGCGTGCCTCGGTCTGTCCGGTCTGTTCGCCGGTCACGTAGGGCGTCGAGTAGAGCGACACTGTGATCGAGTCGGCGGTGACCGTGGGCCAGACCAGCACCGTGTAGGGCGTGGTGGTTTTGATCTGTAGATCGGGGTGCGGGTGCGACACCGTGGCCTCGCGCCCGTACGGGTAGCGACTGATGTAGATCGAGTGGCTCTGGTATTCGCCGAAGTCGAGTCCGGCGAAGAATGCTGCATTGAAGAGTGTGGTGGCGTACTGACTGATACCTCCACCGACCGAGGTCTGGAAGGTGCCGTTCATGATCACACCAGCGTCAACGAACCCGTTGACTCGCGTGCGCACGCCTACGTATTCATTGATGGAGAAGGTCTCCTCAGGGTGGATGAGCGCCCCCTGCGTCAGCTCCACGATGCGATGGATGTTGGTGACTCGGGTCTGGCCTGGCTTGTAGTACGTCGTGAACTCGCCAATGAGCTCGGTTACGCCGAGTGACTCAGCCCAGGCGATGCCGTGAGCATCGGGGTCCTCGATCGGCCAGACCTCGACGAGATTGTCGCCGTCGAGCAGTGCCTCATGGATGGCTTCGACGATGGCAGGATCACAGCAGACACTTCCGAGCGCGCCACCAACAATGAGCACGTCGCCCGTGATACTGATGCGGAATTTGGCGTCCTCCCCCTTTTCTCCAATACCGAGATAGAGCGTCTCGATCGTGGATTGCACGAGACTGGGATTCAGCTCAATTGTCGGGGATGTGCTGGTGCCCCCAAACACGATCCAAGATCGAACGGCAGCCTCAGGGATGTTGATGATCTCGAACTGGCCTTTCAAGCGGACCTGTATGCCGCCCGCCGTCATCTCGCTGGCCTGAGCAATGATCTCGTCTGCACCGCGATCGATACTCGTCTCACCCTCGACCGGCACAGCGATTTCAGCCCCGATGGTTTCGTCGCGTGCGGCCGCGAGGACCTCACCTCTGAGCGCTGCTACATCGACGGTCGCCACCGACCGGGCATCAACCTCGACGAATTCGCCATCGACCAACTCGATGGCGGGTCGACCGAAGTCGAGGGGAAAGACGGCGTCGTCGCCTATGCCGAAGAAGGATGCGAGCACGGTGTCGTCGAGATCATAGGTGACGTCGTATGACGAGGATGAGAAAAGGGATCCGATCCAGCGAAACGGCTGTCTAAAGAAACCCCCACGATTTGCGGCATCAGCAAGGGCATCGCTGTAGTCGACGGAAACGCCGAAATCCTCGGCCGTTCGGGTGACCGAGAGCCCGGACCATGTGAGGTGTAGCTCTCGCTGGTCGAAGCCGGCCTCGTCGAGACGCTGGCCGGCTTCGTCGACGCTGAATCGACCAACCTCAACACCGCCAATCGAGACGTTGCGCGAAATGTCGCCACCGAGAATCTTGTCGTCGATGATCCATCCCGCCGCAAACACCACGATCAACGCCGCGACTAGTACGAGCGCCTTTCGCATGGATGCCAAACTAGCGTTGACTCGGCTCAGAAAAGCTTCAGGTTGGGTGACTCGATGCCTCGCAGTTCGTCATAGTCGACTTCAATCCAATCGATGCCGCGATCGGTGGCGAGCACCTTGGCCTGCGGCTTGATCTCCTGAGCAACATAGATGCCTCGGACTGGCCGCAACAGGGGGTCGCGGTTCAGGAAATCGAGATAGCGGGTCAGTTGCTCGACACCGTCGATTTCGCCGCGTCGTTTGATCTCCACTGCTACGGCTTTGCCGTCCTCGTCTCGGCACATGAGATCGACGGGACCGATGTCGGTCGGGTACTCCCGGCGGACAAGCCTCAATCCTTCGGCGATATAGGTCGGGTCGTCGGCCAGAAGCTTCTGGAGGTGTGCTTCGACGCCGTCCTTCTGTAAGCCGGGGTCGGATCCCATGTCGTGAGCGGTATCGCTCACGATGTTGTGGAACGTGATGATGAGGACCTCGCCTTTGGGGCTCGTGACAGTCCATATGCCGGCTTCAGGATCTTCATTGAGCCGGTTGGGGGCGTTCATCCAGTTGAGCGGCTTGTAAGCCCCGCCATCGGCGTGAATGGCCACGCAACCATCGGCTTTCACCATGACGAGGCGGGTGGCGGCGGGGAGATGAGCTTGGAGGCGCCCGTCATAGTCAACGGTGCACTCGGCGACAACGAGACGCATTCTGGCGACGATAGACGAGCGATCGCAAGACCGCGCGGAGGGATCAGGCGCGTGAGCGCAGGCGTTTCCGGATTGTCTCCCGCCGCTCCTGGAGCTCGCGGTAGGTCAGCGATTCGATCGAGCCGTCGACGCCAAACGCAGCTCTGACACCACCGGCATCAAACTCGTACTCGTCGGGGGCCATGCCGACCTGCGCGGCCAGTTCCATGCCGGGGGTGGTGGCGAAGTAGGTGGCCACGTGGGCGATCTCGGCCATGAGGTCAAGGTCTGGGGCGAGTCGAGCAATAGCGCCGTCGAGGAACACCATGTTTTTCACGAAGAGCATTAGTTCCTTTGGCATGCGAGCCCCGTATCCAAGCAGTGCGTTTACCACTCGTTGAAGCTCGGCCACCAGCTCTTCGGGTTGCATCGTGGTCGGGTCGATGACCTCATCCATCAGGCCGAGATCGTGGGCAACCTGAGCAAGGTCGGTGTCGTCGGGCAGAGCGCCGAGGTCGCGTAGCGCTCCAAGTTGTCCGAGGGCATCGTTCATGGTGGCGGCGATAAGCAGCTTCACGAAGGCCAGACGGCGCTTCTCGCTCATTCGACCGGTGATTCCGAAGTCGAGCAATGCGGTGCGACCGTCGGGGCGGACGTAGAGGTTTCCGCCATGCAAGTCGCCATGGAACACGCCATGGATAAGGGCCCCTTCCATGAAACCGATCATCCCCGAGCGCACGACGGCACGTGGATCGACGTCATGCTCTTCATAGGACTGGAGATCATCGAATCGGAATCCGTCGAGCCGCTCCATCACCAACACCCGTCGGGTCACCAAATTGGCGTGCGGGCGGGGCACCACGAACTGTCGTTGACCAAGTTTTGCGAAGACCTTCGCAACATCGAGCATGTTGGCGGCTTCGACACGGAAGTCAAGCTCTTCACTGATGGTGTGAGCGAAGACTTCGACGAGGGCGGGCGGGTTGGCGAGAGACGCCACGGGAATGCGGCCCACCAGCATCGGTGCCAGCCATGCCATTACCGCCAGGTCTTGATGAACGAGCTCGTCGACCGACGGCCGTTGCACCTTCACCACAATCTCGGTGCCGTCGAGAAGTGTGGCCGCGTGGACCTGTGCGATTGATGCGGCCGCGATCGGAGTTCGCTCAAAGGTGGCGAAAATGTGCTCCATGGGACGTCCGAGTTCGGCTTCAACGACGGCTCGGATCTTGTCGAAGGTCTCGGCCGGTACCTGGTCGCGGCACTTGATGAACTCGGCCACGAGTTCGGGCGGAAAGATGCCTTCGCCGCTTGAGATGATCTGGCCGAGCTTGATATAGGTCGGACCAAGAACCTCAGCGGCCTTGCGCATCCGTCGGCTGAGGTCAGCGGTGGATTTGCTGCCTCCTTTGCGCCGACCTGTCAGGAACCAGGCAACGATGCCGACGCCGAAGTGGCGGACCACCTTCAGTGTGCGTCGTCCAGGAAACCGCCGAGACGGCGCTATCAAGGCCGGGAGTCGGCGTCGGGTTGCCGCTCGAAGAGCCGCCACACCGGCGTACCAAGTGAGCTCGTCAGGCACGACGATCCACGGCCCGTCGTCGGTGAAGACGCCGAGTTCGTAGTCGTCAGGATGCTCGGTGGGGGAACCGTTCACTCGGCCAGTCTGGCTGGTTGGAGGGGCGAGACCAACAAGTGGGACGACTAGCCTGGCGCCATGACCCTCGAGATCGTGCGCGCTGACGGTTTCCATATTGGTGAGGTTGGTCGACTGTTCGACCTCTACCGACAGTTTTACGAGTGCGCACCCGACCGCTCGCTGGCTACCGAATACATCTCGGACCGAATCGCCAACGAGGAATCGATCATCTGGGTGGCCATGGACGGCGACGTAGCGAAGGGTTTCGTCCAGTGCTATTCATCGTTCTGTTCGGTGGAAGCGGTGAAGATCCACATCCTCTATGACCTTTACGTCGAGGCCGATGAGCGCAAGACCGGACTCGGAACTCGACTTATGAATCAAGCCCAAGACCATGCCGTCGCCGATGGAGCGAAGCGGGTTGATCTGTTGACGCAACATTCCAACCAGGCAGGCCAACATCTCTACGAGAAGCTCGGCTACGAGATTGTCAACGCCGACTTCTACTCCTACTCCTTGAACCTCTGACGCTCAGCCCTCAAAGGTGTTGAGAGCGGCCAACACTGACTCGGCCAGTTCAGGCCGGCACACGATCAGATCGGGCAAGTAGACATCGTCCTGGTTGTAGAGGAGCTCTGAACCATCGAGACGACTCGCATGGCAACCGGCGGCCGCTGCGACGGCGACCGGTGCGCACGAGTCCCACTCGTACTGGCCGCCGCTGTGAACGTAGATTTCACACTCGCCGCGCACGACGGCCATGGCCTTTGCCCCCGCTGAACCCATCTGGACGAGATCAGCACCGATGACGTTGGCAACGTGGGTCGCCGCTGCTGGCGGACGGCTTCGGGACACGATCATGCGCGCTGGAGTCGCTCCGGCGGGAACGAGGGTCGGCACGTCAGCGGTTGAGAGCACAAGTCCCAATGCTGGCAAGGCGACAGCGCCTGCGATCGGTCGGTTGTCGCTGACCAAGGCCACGTGCCCGGCCCAGTCAGTGCGAGGTACCTCCGAGTACTCGCGGGTGCCGTCAAGCGGATCGACGATCCATGTTCGCTCGGCGTCGAGACGAGCCTTGTCGTCCTTGCCTTCCTCGCTGAGGATTGCATCGCCGGGTCGGGCCTCGGTCAGTTCCTGCATTAGTAGCTCGTGGGCCTGCCGATCACCTTCGGCTTTGAGCACAGCCGGCGGAGCATCGTCGGCAGTGAGACGGGCCCGAAGCTTGAGCAGTAAAGCACCGGCCTGTTCGGCCAGATCTGCTGCGAGTCGGTGGTCATCGGTGGAGTGCACGGCCGATACCGTAACCCAATGAGCGACCTACCTGACTCGCCAGAGCCGAACCCGAGTCTGCGGCCGCGGGCGGGCTGGTACCCGATGAGCCAGGGCGTGCGCGGTTATCGAAACACGGCTCTGTGACAACGAGTCACTAGGCGCGAGAGACCGGCTTGTACTTGATCCGATGGGGACGCATGGCGTCGACGCCGTGTTCGCGCTTGCGATAGTCGGCGTAGTCGGTGAAGTTTCCTTCGAACCAGCGGACCTGTGAGTCGCCTTCGAAGGCCAGGATGTGGGTGGCCACACGGTCAAGGAACCAGCGATCATGGCTGACGATCACTGCGCAACCGGCGTAGGCCTCCACTGCATCTTCGAGCGCACGCAAGGTATCGATATCGAGGTCATTGGTCGGCTCGTCGAGGAGGAGGACGTTGGCGCCCTCTTTCAGGACCTTGGCAAGGTGCACCCGGTTGCGTTCGCCACCCGAGAGCTTCCCAACCTTCTTCTGCTGATCGGACCCGCGGAAGTTGAACGATGCCACATAGGCGCGGCCATGGATCTCGCGGCCGCCGACGGTCAGGTTGTCGACGCCGCCGGTGATCTCTTCATAGACGGTCTTGTCGGGGTTGAGCGTTCGGTCCTGGTCGACGTAGCCGAGTTGGACGGTCGAACCGATGCGAAGATCGCCAGAGTCAGGGCCAGCCTCAGCATTATTCGTGCCTTCGGCCGCGTCGATAATCATCTTGAACAACGTCGACTTGCCTGCGCCGTTCGCTCCAATTACGCCAACAATGCCGGCGGGCGGCAGGGTAAAGGACAGGTCATCGATCAGGAGCTTCTCGCCAAAGCCCTTGCTGAGATGCTCGGCTTCGATGACGACATTGCCGAGACGCTTGTCTGAGGGGATCAGGATCTCCAGTTCCTGATTGCGGCCCTCGGCGCTCTTCTGCTCTTCGAGCAGCTTGTCGTACTGCTGGAGGCGAGCCTTGCCTTTAGCCTGGCGGGCCTTTGGCGCCATGCGAACCCACTCCAGCTCGCGCCGAAGTGTTCGCACGCGCTTGTCGTCGTCCTTTTGCTCCTGGTCGTAACGGGCTTCCTTCTGTTCGAGAAAGCCCGAGTAATTGCCCTCGAAGGGCATGCCCCTACCGTGGTCGAGTTCGAGAATCCAGCCTGCGACATTATCGAGGAAGTAGCGATCGTGGGTGATCGCGACGACGGTGCCGGCGTAGTCCTGCAGGGTGCGCTCGAGCCAGGCAACGGACTCGGCATCGAGATGGTTGGTGGGCTCGTCGAGGAGCAAGAGGTCGGGCTTCGACAGCAGCAGTCGGGCCAGTGCTACGCGGCGGCTTTCGCCACCAGAGAGGTTGTCGACGGGGGTGTTGCCAGGCGGCGTGCGGAGTGCGTCCATGGCGATCTCGACGTTGCGTTGAAGATCCCATGCATCGAGCGCCTCGATTTTTGACTCGATGCTGGCCTGCTTGGCACCAAGTTTCTCGTAGTCGGCATCCGGGTCGGACCAGCCCGCCATGACCTTGTCGTACTCGGCAAGCAATTCGGCGGCCTCGCCGGCGCCATCCATCACGTTGCCCAGAACGTCCTTTTCGAGATCGAGGCGCGGTTCCTGTTCGAGCATGCCGACGGTGAAGCCATCAGTGAGCCGGGCCTCGCCGGAGAACTCCTGGTCGATGCCCGCCATGATCTTGAGCAATGTTGACTTGCCCGCGCCGTTGGGGCCAAGCACGCCGATTTTGGCCCCTGGGTAGAAGGCGAGGGTGATGTCCTTGAGTACGTCGCGGTCGGGCGGGATGAAACGGCCGACCTTGTGCATGGTGAAGATGAACTGCGCTGCCATGGCGATGAAGGCTAGGGGGTCTATCCCTCGGAAAACGGCGAACACCGCGACGCATGGTCGGGGTGTTCGGTCATCGTTCGTTACAAACGAGGCGTCGGATTAGCGACGCCTCCGGGCTGCCTTCTTTGGTGCGGCCTTTTTGGCTGGTGCTTTCTTGGCGGCTTTCTTTGGTGCGGCCTTTTTGGCTGGTGCCTTTTTGGCGGCTTTCTTTGGTGCGGCCTTTTTGGCTGGTGCCTTTT
>JAACCU010000206.1 GCA_009937405.1 Actinomycetota bacterium | reverse complement strand
GTCATCCGGGTCGGGTGCGCCGAGACGGAAGACGTACCCCGCGATCGTGGAGCCGAGCTCGGCCACCAGCTCCTCCCACGCTTCCGGGTCCCCCGCCTTCAACCCGTTGACACGGATCTTGGCGCTCGAACGCCGTTGCGCGCCGCTCACGAGTTGCTCGCCAGCGTCAGGGCCATAGCCGCCACCGACCCGAGCACCATGAACGGACCGAACGGCACGGCGGAATCGCGCGCCAAGCGCCCGATACGCAAGCCGACGCCGGCGAAGACCGCAGCGCTGGTTGCGGTCAGCACCCATGCCGTTGCGACCGCCCAAGGGTCGAGCCAGCCGATCACAGCACCCAGGAGCAGCGAGAAGTACACATCGCCGCGTCCAAGCTGCCCGCGACCAAGCCAGCGAAGTACTGCGGCAACGAGCGTCATGGTGATCAGTCCACCAAGCGCACCGGCGATTCGGTCGGTGTCGCCGGCCAGGAGGCTCAGGAAGAACACCGCAGTAGCCGTCAGACTGGGGACAAGCGGAAGGCGCCGAACCGAGAGGTCGATCGTCATCTGCACGGCGACGGTCCCCGCCACGACCCCGAGCCCCGCCTCCGTCAAGGACGAGGGCGGCGGGTCGATATGCGGCAGGGCCAGCAACGCCAAGCCTGTGGTCACAAGCAGAAGTGGCACGAGTATCGGAATGCGAAGACGCCCTTCGAGACAGGACCGGAGCGTCCTGGTCCAGGCGGCCGTGGCGGCCAGCGACAAGGTGAGCGTGAAGACGATCCCCCAGTATTCCAGCTTGCGGTGTGGGCGCGGCCGTCGCCGCATGCTGGACGAGAACACCGAGAGTCCCCTGAGGAACCCGACGCAGGGTCACAGCACCTCCAAAAGTCGAATGACGGCAGGGCCGACGACCACGATCATCAGCACCGGCAAAATGCAGAAGATCGTCGGGAAGATCATCTTCATCGACAACTTGGCCGCATCTGCTTCGGCAGCCTGACGGCGATGCCGTCGGATGGTGACGGCCTGCTGTCGGAACACCGCAGCCAACGGTGTTCCCAGAGACTGGTTCTGAGCCACGGCAAGCGTGAACATCTTCACAGTTCTGGTTGGGCACCGACGCTCGAACGCCGTCAACGCCTCGTTTCGAGTGCCGCCGAGAGCCACCGTGCCCACCATCTGTTCAAACTCGGCGGCGAGGGGGGTCGTTCGGCGGCTGGCGTAGCGGGTCATCACCGCTTCCAAGGTCAGGCCTGCTTCCACACCCATGACCAACTCGCCGAGGGCATCGCCGAGTTCTCGATCCACAGCCTGGGCCAGAGCCTGGCTTTGTCGACGGGCCAGGATCAGCGGCACTTGCCAGGCGCCGGCGCAGACGACTGCGCCGGCCAAAAGGTTGACCGTCGATGGCGCCCGCATCAGCGAAAGCACGGGCAACAAGCCGACGCTGCCGACGGAGAGGAACTGCAAACGGGCCACGCGTTGAAGACGTTGCGATGTGCCCAACACCGGACCCAAGGCCTCCATCCGGGATCGATCGAATGGTCGTCGTGTGGGCCGCCGGGCACCCTCGGTTCTCTGAATATCGACGGCAGACGTGTTGATGGCCGCCAGTCGGGGACCAGCAGCAGCCACACCGAGGCCGAAGCCCAGCGCCAGCACCAGCACACCCAGGAGGTTCGCCACGCTCATAACGGCATTCCCGGTCGGCTCAGGGCTCGCAGCCACCCCCACCCGGCTGCGCCCAACACAAGACCGACGATCGTCAAGGCATGTCCTGCGGAGGTGGTGAACAGGGGTCCCGCGTAGCCGGGACTCAGCAACGACAACAGCGCAAGACTTGCAAGCGGCAGCGCCATCAAAACCTGCGCGCTGAGGCGACCCTCAGCAGTCAGGGTCTCCACCTCGCGGCGTAGTTCGTCCTCAGCTTCGATGGATTCAGAGACGGTGCTGAGAATCTCTGTGAGCGACCCTCCGTGATGACCATGGAGACCAATCGCTGAGGCGATGACATCGAAATGACGGTTCTGCTCGGCTTCGGCCGCTGCCTCCACCGCATCGTGCAAGGGGCGGCCGAGACGGGCTTCGGCGAGCACCGAATCCAGAATCTCGTTCAACGGGAACAAG
>JAACCU010000019.1 GCA_009937405.1 Actinomycetota bacterium | reverse complement strand
ATGTAGGGAGCATCGGCGCCGTAGTTGAAGAACAACAGCTCGCCGGTGTGCTCGTCCACTCGCAGATGGGCCGACACACCCTCTTTGGGGAATCGGCCGTCCCATGAGGAGACGCCCTTTGGTTCAAGCGTGCGAGGGTCGAGACGGTAGAGCTCGCCGCATTGATAAAAGCTGGCCAATGCTTCGCCCCGGTGCACGATCACATCAGTGGAGGCGTTGTCCTTCATCATGGTGCGCGCACCCCAACCATGGTCGGCGACGGCGTTCGATGGGTGCTCGGTAATCCCCGCCCACAGACTCTGCTTGGCTTCTTGTTCGGCGAGGAAACCTTCGGTACGCACAAAGCGATTGGCGTACTTGGCTTCGCCGTTGGCAAAGCCGATCGAGTGCAGCATGCCGTCACCATCAAAAGGGTGGTACCGCTTGGCGGGTTCAAAGACGGCGGTCTCGGTGTTGCGGAGGTAAACGCCGGCGAGATCGTCGGGGATTTCACCTTCAACATCGAGGTCCCACGCGTCGTACTCGCTGTATTGGGGCCGCCACAGGCCGGACCGGTACGGATGATCATCACCCGGGGGCAGACCCGATTCGAACGTCTCTCGCAGCTCAACTTTCACGCCAGAACCTCTCCACAGAGTTTTACTAGTACTACTCCAGAAACTGTGTCACTGTAAAGGGGTGACGACCACCTTGCCGCGCACGAGCCAGACCCTCACCGCCCGCAGTCGCCGCACCCGAACCGCTCTCGTTGCCGCCGTGCGGTCCAATCTGCGAGCGCACGGCACCTTCACCGCCGACTCAGTCGCTGACCTTGCCGGGTGCTCGCCGGCCACGTTCTACAGCCATTTCGGAACCAAAGATGATGCGCTCACCGCAGCGTTCGACCAAACGCTCAGCGAACTCGTGGACGGGTCGACACAGCGGCTGACGGTCGCGGCATTCGCCAACCTAGGTATCGACGCCACCATCACGGTGTTTGTTGACTGGCAAGCACAGTTCTTCCGGGTCGAGTCATTGGTATTTCGGGCAGCCCTGAGCCGGCTACCCGCGCATCAACCGCTCCGGGCCGCCTACCGACGAGCCGAGGAGCAGACCCTTACCCACATGGACGCAACCCTCAGCACTCTTCAGACGGCAGGCACGATTCGGATGGGTGACACCACCGAGTTGGCTGAAGCCTTCATGATCGCATCTCAAGGAATCAATAATCCACGAGCACTGCGCTGCGAGGCTGTCGGGCAACGGGCTGCCCTGGCAGCAGGAATTTCTGGCATGCTCAAACCAAGGGGGATCTCACAATGACCGAGCCACAAACCATCGACGACCTCGTCCGGCGATCCGTTGCCGCACGAGCCGACAACCCAGCATTGGCCGACGCGCCAAACCGTGCCGACATCCTCGGCGGTGAGCCACGCCGCCTGACCTGGTCTGAGGTGGACGCCGAAATCAATGCCATGGCAGGCGCTCTTGCCGCCCGAGACGTCGGGCCCGGGACACCGGTAGCGATCCAACTCCCCAACGTGGTCGAATTGCCCCTGCTGATTCTCGCCTGCTTCCGACTTGGAGCGGTTGCCGTTCCATTCCCCGTTCAGCACCGAAATCACGAGCTTCACCATGGTGTGGAGACCGCCGAATTTCGGCTGATGATCACCGCGGATCGCCCCGACCGCCCCGACCAAATCGACCGCGTCCGCTCGTCACTCGCCGACTATGGCGTTGACGTAGTCGATGTCGCCGATCTGACCACGGGCGACAACCCAGACGCAGCACCTCGACAAGGAAACGCGTCATCTGTGGCGTCTATCTGCTGGACGTCGGGAACGACGGGAATGCCAAAGGGTGTACCCCGGACGCATGCACAATGGATGGCGTCATCGTCATTCCAGGTGCAGGAACTCGGGATCAGCTCTGACGACCAGATCCTGTGCCCATTTCCTGTGGTCAACATGGCCGGCATCGGCGGCATGCTCGTGCCGTGGGCCGAAGCCGGTGCCTTCATGGCGATGCACCACCCGCTCGATCTGCAAGTGTTCCTCGGTCAGCTCCAAAACGAGAAGATCTCCTACACCGTCGTCCCCCCTGCTGCGCTCAACATGCTCTTGGGCAACGAACCATTGCTCGACTCTCTCGATCTCTCCAGCATTCGAGCGATCGCGTCGGGCTCAGCGCCGCTTGATCCGTGGATGGTTGAGGGTTGGCAGAAAAGAAACATTGAGATCATCAATGTGTTCGGCTCCAATGAAGGTGCCGCTCTGCTGTCGACAATGGCATCAGTTCCCGATCCCACCGAGCGCGCCCGTTACTTTCCGGTGCCCGAACGCGAAGGGGTCGAGGTTCGCCTCGTCGATCTTGACACCGGCGCCGTGATCACCGAAACCGACCACACCGGGGAACTCCGTTTCCGGGGTATCACCGTGTTCGACGGCTACGTCGGTTCAACCGGCGAAGAGTTCGACGAAGACGGCTACTACCGCACCGGCGATATCTTCCAGTACACGGGCGACGAACAACCACCCCGTCTCCTCCAGTTCGTCGACCGAGCCAAGGACATCATCATTCGCGGCGGGATGAACATCTCCGCCGCCGAGGTCGAAGCTCTGGTGAGCGGTCACCCCGGCATCGTCGAATGCGCCGCAATCGGCTATCCGGATCATGATCTCGGCGAAAAACTCGGCATCTTTGCCGTCGCTGCGCCCGATGCCACACCAACGCTCGAGGAAGTGACCGCGATCATGCGCGAGCATGAAGTGGCGAGCTACAAGCTCCCCGAACGCCTCGAAATCATCGAAAGCCTCCCGCGCAACCCGGTCGGCAAGGTTGTCAAACCCGAACTCCGCGAACTCTGGAGCAAGTCATGAACCAGCCCACGCAGCACGTCACCATCCTCGGCGGTCATCAGACCGACTTCGCCACCAACATCGCCAAGCAAAACGAGGATGTCGCCGACCTCACCAAACGCGCAATCGAGGCCACCCTCGATGATGCCGGCATCGATGCTGACGCCATCGAAAGCATCCACGTGGGCAACGCGTTCGGCCAGCTCTACAACGGCCAGGGCCACATGGGCGCCATGCCCGCCACCGTGATTCCCGAGCTTTGGGGGGTGCCAAGCATGCGCCACGAGGCTGCATGCGCGTCAGCGTCGATGGCAACCCTGTCTGCCATGGCCGAGATCGAGTCGGGTCGCTACGACTGCGTTCTCGTGCTCGGCGTGGAGCAGGAGAACAACATGCCTGGCGCTCAGGCGGCCAGCGTGCAGACAGCGGCCGCCTGGGTCGGCCACGAGACCGAGGGCATCGACTTCTTCTGGCCCTACTGCTTTGATCGGGTGGCCGACGAGTACGACAAGCGTTTCGGTGTCGATGACGAACACCTCCGTGCTATCGGTGAACTCAACCTCCGCAACGCCAAGGCCAACCCCAACGCCCAGACTCGCGAATGGAAGTTCACCTCCGATTCGTTCGGACTCGACGATCACCTCAACCCGGTCGTTCACGGCCGTCTCCGCCGCAATGACGTCACCCAGATCACCGACGGTGCGGCCGGCGTCGTGCTGGTTTCTGACCGCTGGCTTACCGAGAACGGCGGACGTGCGAGCATCGGTCGAGGCAAGGCTCGCATCGCCGGCTGGGGCCATCGCACCGTGGGCCTACCAATCAGCCAGAAGTTCGAGCGCTCGACTGACTCTGAGTACGTCATGCCCCACGTGCGCGAGGCAATCACCGATGCAATGAGTCGCGCCGGGATCAGCGGAGTCGAGGATCTCGATCTCATCGAGACTCATGACTGCATGACGCCATCTGAATATCTCGCCATCGACCACTTCGGCATCACGGCGCCGGGCGAAAGTTGGAAGGCCGTCGAGGACGGCTCACTCGAACGCGACGGTCGAATCCCCGTCAATCCGAGCGGTGGTTTGATTGGCGGTGGGCACCCCGTGGGTGCAACCGGCGCCCGGATGATGGTCGACGCCATGAAGCAGGTCAGCGAGACGGCCGGCGACTACCAGATCGACGGCGCCCGCCGGGCGGCCACACTCAACATCGGCGGCAGCACCGCCACGACTGCATGCTTTGTCGTCGAGTCGACCTGAGCTTGCTCAGGCGAGAGCAAACAGCACGACACAGAATCCGGCAAGACCGACGCCCGCCCACTGCCAGCCTCGCACATGCTCACCGAAGACCCGACTGGCGAGAGCAATAGTGACCGCAGGCGCAAATCCCAGGACCGCCGCAACAACGGCCACATTGCCGCGCTGAAAGGCGATCGTGCTTGCGATCACTGCGCCGATGTCGACAACGCCCACCAGGACACCAAAACGGACAACGCCGGAGCTGAGCGGTGCCATCGGGCGAATAGGACGAGTCACAACCGGGATGAGCAACATGCTCCCAAACTGGGTGATCAACGCAGGAAGAGCGCCGACCTCGGCGTCGACCTGGCCGAGCGAGATCGACACGCCGCCGATCAGCACGCCGACTGTGATCGCTAACGGAAGAATCGCGTTCGCACGAATCGCACTGAAGGACGGCCCGCCACCTTCGCTCACAATGAGGACAACGGCGGGAAGCGAGAGACCCAGGCTTAGCCACTCGAGCGCTCCGAGACTCTGGCCAATAAGAGGAGCGGCAATGGTTGGGACGATCAGTGTGATCACACCCATCACGGGAGCGAATATCACGATCGGTCCGCGTTCCATTCCGAGGTAGAGCAATGGGCGTGCGAATGCGGCAAAGCCGGTGGCAACCAGACACCAGAACAGATCGTCGCTCCCGAACGCAGCGGGTGGGAAGATCAGGACATAGACCCCGGCGATCACCGAACCGACGATCGAGGCAACAAACGCCATCGACATGACGGCCCCTGGGTGCGGGTTCTTGCGACCACCAAGGCCAGCGAAGAAGTCGCCGAAGCCGAGCGCGACACTGGCATACAAGGCGAGGAGCACGGGCAAGCCAGCTACCTTATATGGGTGAAAACCCAGTTACTTGTGCGAGGATCCCACTGATGTCGAGCCCTCCTACCACGATGCCTGATTCCAACAAGTGGGAGCTTCTCCCGTATATGACGGTCATGGCGGTTTTGTCTGCTTCGATCGGCGGCATCGTGGCCGTACTGGGCGATCTGCGCGATGCACTTGGCTTCACCGACACGGAGATCGGCGTGATCGTCACTGCTGGCTTTCTTGCCGCATTCGTGGCGCAAATTTCTCTCGCTCGACTCGCTGACCGAGGCCATGGTCGGGTCATGGCCATCACAGGAATAGCGATTTCAGCGGTCGCACTCTTTGGCATGGTCTTCGTCGACAGCGTGTTCGGCTGGGTGACTTGCCGCGCACTTCTTGGCTTCGCCGGTGGGCTCGCGCTTCCTGGCTTGCGCCGAGCCGCGACCGTGCTCGACCCCGACAATGTTGGCGAGAACGTCGGCCGACTCGTTGTCGGCGAGATCAGTGGATTCTTGTTAGGACCAATTGTCGCCGCACTATTCGTTGTGGCGTTCGGCATTCGTGCCCCGTTCCTCGCCTTCGCGATCGGAATGGTGATCTTTCTCCCCTTCGTGATGCGCCTTCCCGTCGACCGCGGTGCAATCGATACCAGTCGACGGTCCGCCTTTGGTCTCCTCACAATCCGACGCCTGCAAGGTGCGCTCCTCGTCGTTGGCGGATATTTCATGATGATTGGGGCGTGGGAATCCGTCATGCCGGTGATGTTCAAGGACCGAGGTGGCGGCGCTCTTCAGACCGGCATCGCTTTCACCCTGCTGGGTCTGCCGGTCGTTTTCCTCAGCCCCTATGCCGGAAAGTTAGCTGATCGGCTCGGCCCGCCAAAGGTCGCAATCATCGGGACTGGTCTGGTGTCGCTGAGCACCATGCTGTACGGCTACATTCCGGGGCTTGTCTGGCCGGTTGTGCTGATGGTGATATTCGGGATCTCCGACGCGTTCGGTTTCACTGCAGCTCAGGTTGCGGTTTCGCGAGCTGTGGTCGAGGAACGCCAAGCTGCAGCGTTGGGTCTGATGGGGGCTGTCGAAGTACTGGGCGCGGCCTTGTTGGCGTTGCCCGCCGCCCTCGTCTACGACTCCCACGGCGCGGGGCCAGCGTGGCTGCTCGCAGGATTCTCGTCATTCGCGTTCATCTTCCTGGGTGCTGTCCGGTTCCGCGGGACCGAGCCCGCATCAAAGATGCCGGCACCGCACTAGGTGCTAGCTGGGCCGCTCAGCGGCCCCAGACAAGAAGAAGTCGACCGCCATCGCTGGTAGCTCAGCAAGGTCCAACGTGGAGTTCGGTAACCAGAGTTCAATCAGGAGTCCATTGACCAACGCGGCGAACATTCGAACATGGTCTTCGGCGCCAAGATCCCGTCGTAGTTCCCCGCGTTCACGGCCTTGATCCATCAATCGAAGAAGTTCAGCGTCGAGCGGATCCCAGGAGGGAAGCAGACTTGATGCCTGATCTCGTGAAGAGAACAAGACCTCCCGAAATGCCGTCCGAGCGAATTCCTCCATGTCAGCCATGACGGCTATGTCGGCTCGAAGCACAGCCCCAAGCTGTTCAGTGGTCGACGCATCATCAGGCAGGGGCTCGCGAGTGGCTTCGATGCGATCCCACCAGGCGGCGATTACCTCCCGGAAGATGTGTTCCTTGGAGTCGAAGTAGTTGTAAATGGTGCCTTTGGCCAATCCGGCGGCGAGGGAGATGTCATCAACTCTCGCTCCACCAAGTCCGCGCTCGGCGAACTCTGCTGCTGCCGCGGCAAGCAGTCGCTCTCGATGCTGTGATTTTGTCGCTTCACTAACCCGTGGCATGTGACTATTATGGGTGGCGACCCACATTCGGTCAATGACCGGGAGACGCCGATGTCCACACCGACCTACCAGCTTCATCATCTCTGCAT
>JAACCU010000205.1 GCA_009937405.1 Actinomycetota bacterium | reverse complement strand
TGATGACGCGGCTTCTGATGACGCGGCTGATGATGACGCGGCTGATGATGACGCGGCTTCTGATGACGCGGCTGATGACGACATGGCTGATGATGGCGGCGAAGTAGCCACCGATCACGGCGTCGATGTGGAGAACAAGGTGATTCGTGTTGGTCTGAACGCTGACCTGTCTGGTCCGTTCGCCTCGCTCGTCGCTGAGATTGTTGCCTCCCAGCAAGTTTACTGGGAGGTCTTCAACGACGCTGGAGGCTACAAGGGCTGGACGGTCGAGACTGTTGTCCTTGACTCTGGTTACCAGACCGATGTCGGCATCCAGAACTATGAAGAACTCGCTCAAGAGGGCGAAGACGGCGTGCTGATGATCACCGAGAACACTGGTTCTCCGATCACCTCCGCCATCTCCGAACAGGCTGCTGATGACAACATGCTTGTCATCCCGCTGAGCTGGGCTTCTCTGTGGCCGGATCCGGACATCGGTTCTGCCATTCTCGAGAAGGGCCCGACCTACTGCGTCGAGGCGATCAACTCTGTCGAGTGGCTCAAGGGCTACGTCGAAAGTCAGGGCCTTGAGCCGTCGCTCGCCATCGTCACCCGTCCGGGTGAGTACGGCGAAGATGGTGCCGCTGGTGCCGCTATTGCTGCTGAAGAGCTGGGTATCCCTGTCGTCTACGACGGCACGTCGGCTGTTGCCGGCGACGACCGCACCGCGATCGTGGCTGAGATTCTCGGTTCTGGCGCCACAATGGTGTTCGTCACCCTCACCCCGGGTGAGACCATCGACATCTTCGGCAACGCAGTGAGCCAGGGCTTTGAGGGATACTGGACCGGCAACTCGCCGTCGTTCAACTACCTCTTCCACATGGCCTCTGACTTCGCTGCCCAGTTCGACGAGTACTACTTCCACTCCGGCTACTACGCCCCATGGGGTACCAGCGGCGTTGAGGGTATGGAAGCCATCGTGGCTGAAATGTCGGCCCGTCGTCCAGAGTTGAACATCTCCGACGTCTACACCGTTGGCTGGCAGGAAGGCCTTATGGCTCAGACCCTGATCGAGGCCGCAATCGACGCTGGTGACATGACCCGCGCCAACATGGTTGCGATTTCCCAGGATCCGAGCTTCAGCGTCGACTTCCTCGGCTTGTCGGCTAACCAGTCGTGGCCTGCCGATTACAATGCAGCTATCGTCCGCGGTAGCTACATCTACGACGTGTCGTTGGCTGACTTCAACATCATCTCGACCGGTGAGTCCACTCCGGACAACCTCGGTTCATCCGGCATGATTGTGGAAGAAGCCGACTACATCGGTTCAGTGGCCGCGAACTATGTGTTCGACGGTCCTTGCATCGAAGCATCTGGCTGATAATTGCCGCCTGGTAGATCAAATTGCCAGGCAAGACTGTGTGCACCGGCGGGTCGGGGAGTTTACTTCCCGACCCGCCGGGTACCCGGTACCCGAATACCGACTGAAGTATTGAAGTACCCCATCGTGGAGGGCGAGCGTTGCTCGAAATAGCAAACCTTGAAGTGGTCTACAACGAGGTCATCCTCGTGCTGCGAGGCCTGTCAATCGAAGTGCCCGACGGCCAAATTGTCGCGCTTCTCGGCTCCAACGGTGCAGGCAAGACCACTACGGCTCGGGCTATTACCGGCCTGTTGGACACCCACGATGGCAAAGCCACCAAGGGGTCGATCAACTGGAATGGCAAGGACATCGCAAACTCGAACCCCGCTCAGATCGTGGTCGGCGGAATCTCCCAGGTGATGGAAGGTCGCCGCATCTTCGCGGAGATGACGGTTGACGAGAACCTGTCTTGTGGCGCCTTTACCAATCGGGCCAACATGGATTCCAACTATGACCGGGTGATGGAACTCTTTCCCCAGATAAAAGATCGCAGCAAGCAGGTCGCCGGCTATCTGTCAGGCGGCGAGCAGCAGATGCTTGCCATTGGCCGAGCCTTGATGGCCGAGCCCAAATTGCTTATCCTTGATGAGCCGTCGCTGGGACTCGCCCCAATGCTGATCGAGCAAATTCGCGACATCGTCGTCGATATCAACAAGCAGGGCGTCAGCGTTTTGCTGATCGAGCAGAACGCCATGATGGCACTTTCGATCGCCGACTTCGGCTACGTGATGGAGTCCGGCAAGGTCGTGATGGACGGCCCCGCCCAAAAGCTCCTCGGTGACGAAGACGTGCAGGAGTTCTACTTGGGCCTTCATGGCGAGGGCGGCGAGCGGAAGTCCTTCCGCGACGTCAAGCACTACAAGCGCCGCAAGCGCTGGTTGTCCTAGGAGACCATTGGTATGAGCGAGCAAGTCATGAGCGAACACATTCTCGATGTCCAAGACATCACACTCCGCTTCGGCGGCGTGACCGCCATCCATGGAGTGAGCTTCCATGTGAATCCTGGTGAACTCTTTTCGATCATCGGTCCGAACGGCGCCGGGAAGACCTCGATCTTCAACACGATCTCGCAGGTGTACCGACCCCAAGAGGGCGATATCAAGTGGAAGGGCGAGTCCATTATGGGCCATCGCCCCGACTTCATTGCCGAGCTGGGCATTGCCCGTACTTTCCAGAACATTGAGTTGTGCCCGCAGATGACGGTGATCGACAACCTTCTTCTCGGTCGTCACGTGCGAATGAAGAAGTCGTGGCTGGCCGGGATGCTCTGGGTCGGAGCTGCCAAGAAGGAAGAGATGGAGCACCGGCGTCGGGTTGAGGACATCATCGACTTCCTTGAGATCGTGGAGTGGCGTAACCACCCTGTGGCATTGCTGCCGTACGGCATCCAAAAGCTCGTTGAGCTTGGTCGTGCGCTCGCCATGGACCCTGAGCTCTTGTTGCTGGACGAGCCGGTGGCTGGCATGAACCTCGAAGAGACCGAGGATATGGCCCGCTTTATTCTCGACATTCGTCGAGAGCTCAACATCCCGATGATCATGGTCGAGCACGACATGGGCCTGGTCATGGACATTGCCGACCGCATCATGGTGCTCGACTTCGGCGAGAAAATTTCTGAAGGCACTCCTGAAGAGGTTCAGGCTGATCCCAACGTGATCGCCGCCTACCTCGGCAGTAGCGAACTCCACATCGCCAACGAATAGCAATCGGCATTCTCTCGGTTTCCGACCGCAGATTGGGCTAAACGCGGTAGGAGTTCGTCGTTTTCGAATCGTCTCAGCAGATCTGATACATGGGTAGACGCCTATCTCGATTATGTGTATCATTTCGAGAATCGAGGAGGGGTTGAATGCGCGCGGTTGAAAGCTATATCGAAGGACGTTGGCATCACGGGGCTGACGGGATCATGGTCAACCATGCGGTTACCGGCGAGTCCATTGCCACGATCTCTTCGGCCGGCATCGACTTCGCCGCCGCTGTGGAGTACGCCCGTACGGTCGGCGGTCCGCAGCTGCGGGAACTGACCTTCCACGACCGAGCCGGCATCCTTCGAGCACTCGGAAAACACATCCTCGCCGACACGGCCGCCCTCTACGACCTCTCCACAGCCACAGGCGCCACCCGGTCCGACTCTTGGATCGACATCGAAGGCGGCGCCGGCGTGCTCATGGCCTACTCGGGCGTCGGTCGTCGCGAGATGCCGAACGCCAAAGTCATTATTGACGGTGAACCGGTATTGCTGAGCCGCGACGGCTCCTTCCTTGGCGCCCACATCATCAGCCCCCGTCCGGGTGTTGCCGTTCACATCAACGCGTTCAACTTCCCGTGTTGGGGAATGCTCGAGAAACTCGCCCCCACCTTCCTCGCCGGTATGGCGATGATCGTCAAACCGGCTTCGCAGACGTCGTACCTCACTGAGTTGATGGTTCGTTCCATCATCGAAAGTGGGATCCTCCCCGAAGGGTCGCTTCAGCTGATTAGCGGGAACGCCGGTGACCTTCTCGACCATCTTGGGCCCCAGGACACCGTGGCTTTCACAGGCTCCGCCGACACAGCTCGACGACTGCGCATCCACCCCGCCATTATCGACAACTCGGTTCGATTCAACGCCGAAGCCGACTCGCTAAACGCAGCCATTCTCGGCGAGAGCGCAACTCCGGGTACCCCCGAGTTTGAACTGTTCGTTGCCGAAGTTGTCAAGGAGATGACCACCAAGGCAGGCCAAAAATGCACGGCTATTCGTCGTGTCCTTGTTCCATCCGGGGTGGCGGCTGACGTCGAAGAAGCGATGGTGGCACGCCTGACGGCTGTCCGGGTTGGAGACCCTGCCGATGCCGAGACCGACATGGGCGCTCTCGCCAGCCTCGACCAGCGCGAGGAGGTCCGTCAGTCGGTGGATGCGCTGTGCGGCGCAGCCAAAGTGGTTTTCGACAGCTGCGATTTCCATGACGTCGATGAGGATCGTGGTGCCTTCCTGGCCCCGACCCTTCTCCGGGCAACCGATCGTCGGGCCGCAGCAGTCCACGCGGTGGAAGCGTTCGGCCCCGTCGCCACAATCGTGCACTACGAGGGCACCGCTGATGCCATCGATCTCGCTGCGCTGGGCAAGGGCAGCCTCGTGGCCTCAGTCTTTAGCCCCGACGATGGCGAGGCAGCCGAGTTGGCTCTCGGCATCGCCGCCCATCATGGACGGGTCCATGTCGTTGATGAAGCGTGCGGATCTAGCAGCACGGGTCACGGTTCCCCGCTACCTCAGCTCGTGCATGGCGGCCCCGGTCGAGCCGGTGGTGGTGAAGAACTCGGTGGGGTCCGCAGCGTCCACCACTACATGCAGCGCACGGCGATCCAAGGCTCGCCCGACAAGATCACCGCCATTACCGGCACGTGGACAAAGGGCTCGCGTCGTACCGACAACGGGCACCCGTTTACGCTTCACTTTGAAGAACTGCAGATCGGTGACGCCATCACGACCGATTCCCGGACCGTCACCATCGAAGACATCGAAGCATTCGCCGACCTGACCGGTGATTACTTCTACGCCCACATGGATGAAGAAGCCGCCAAAGCCAGTCCGATCTTCAACGGTCGAGTCGCTCACGGCTACTTCGTGCTGTCGGCCGCTGCTGGACTATTTGTGTGGGCTCCCCCTGGCCCGGTCCTGGCCAACTATGGGCTCGACAACCTGCGGTTCGCGACCCCCACCTACCCCGGTGATGACTTGACCGTCCATCTCACGGCCAAAGAAAAATCGCTGCGAGCCGGCGCCGGTTATGGCGAAGTTCGGTGGGATGCCCAAGTGGTCAACCAGAACGGTGAAACTGCCGCCACCTACGACCTGCTCACGATGGTGGCCTGTCGGCCCAACGGAGACGAGTCAGCATGATCCGAAACCAAGAACAATTTGATGCCGTGATCGGGGCCGATCAGCGAATTGAGAGCGACGACTGGATGCCCGACGAGTATCGCAAAACGCTCATACGTCAGATCGCTCAGCACGCCCACTCAGAGATCATCGGTATGCAACCTGAAGGCGTGTGGATTACCCGGGCACCATCGCTGCGCCGCAAGGCAATCCTTACCGCCAAGGTGCAGGACGAAGCCGGCCACGGTCTCTATCTCTACGGTGCCGCGGAAACGCTGGGCCCAGATCGCGCCGAACTTCTCGACCTCCTTCATACCAAGAAGCAGAAATACTCAAGCATCTTCAACTATCCGACACCGACCTGGGCTGACGTCGGTGCGATCGGATGGCTGGTAGATGGCGCCGCGATCATGAACCAGGTGCCTCTCTGCCGCTGCAGTTACGGGCCCTACGGCCGCGCAATGGTTCGTATCTGCAAGGAAGAAAGCTTTCATCAGCGCCAGGGTTTCCAGATCATGTTGACGTTGGCCGAAGGAACCACCGCGCAAAAGGTGATGGCCCAAGAAGCCCTCAACCGCTGGTGGTGGCCGAGCATCATGATGTTCGGTCCGCCCGACACCGAATCCGTGCACAACGCCCGCAACATGGCGTGGGGCATCAAGCGCCACACCAACGACGAGCTTCGCCAGAGCTTCATCGATGCATGCGTGCCCCAGGCCGACGTGCTCGGGCTTACCATTCCCGACCCTGACCTCGTGTGGAACGAAGAGCGCGGTCACTTTGACTTCGGCGAACCAGACTGGGAAGAATTCGCTCAGATGGTGCGGGGTGAAGGCGAGATACCCGACGAACGTATTCGTACCCGTCTTGACGCCCACAACGAGGGTGCGTGGGTTCGCGAGGCCGCAGAGGCCTACGCCGCCAAGCAGCGAGAAGTTGCCGCATGAGTCCTGGATGGCCCCTCTGGGAAGTCTTTGTTCGCGCCCGTCGAGGTGTGAATCACGTGCACTTTGGCTCAGTGCACGCCGCCGACAGCGAAACCGCACTCCAAGCCGCCCGCGACTTGTTCACCCGTCGCCAGGAGGGTGCGAGCATCTGGGTCGTGCGGTCAACCGATGTCGTTGCCTCAGACCCTGACGACGAGGGCCAGCTTTTCGATCCGGCCGAAGGCAAGGATTACCGTTTCTCCACCGACTACAAGCTGCCCGCCGAAGTCGATCACATGTGATGCTGATGACTGACACGACCGGTGGCAACGCTGCCCTTCTCAACCATGTCCTACGCCACGGCGATCGAGCCTTGGTGCTCGCTCAACGGCTCGGCGAATGGGTGGCTGGCTCACCCGAACTTGAAGAAGACATGGCCCTCGCCAACATCAGCCTCGATCTGCTTGGCCAGGCACGCGTGCTCTACACCTACGCAGCCGAGCTTGAAGGTCTAGGCCACGATGAGGATCACTTTGCCTATTGGCGTGGCCCTGACCAGTTCCGCAATCCCTTGATTGTGGAACAGCCGAACGGTGACTTCGCGAACACGATTGCTCGCCAGTTCCTCCACGATGCCTACGCCGTAGCCCATTGGGACGCCCTGCGGTTGAGCAGCGATGAAACCCTCGCGGCGCTCGCCGCACGCGCCATCAAAGAAACATCGTTCCACCTGCGCCACTCGCGCGGCTGGCTCGTACGGCTCGGTGACGGCACTGACGAGAGTCACCGACGTATGCAAGCCGGGCTCGATGCCATGTGGCCGTTTGCCGCGGAGCTCGCAGCGCTGGCCGACGAAAACGAACTACGTGAGTGCGGCGTCGTCCCCGATGCTGGAGTGCGAGCCGCCTTCGAAACCGTCGTTGCCTTGGCGATCGGTGAAGCGACGCTGACCCCACCAGCCGCCGTTGAGGTCGCCACCAGTGGGAGCGGCTGGGACGGCACCCACAGTCAGCACCTCGTCGACTTGCTTGATGAGCTCCAGGTCCTGGCCCGCGCCCATCGGGGAGCCTCGTGGTGATGGCTCTCGACCTCGACGCGATCCGTGAGATTGCCGCATCGGTCGACGACCCCGAGCTTCCCCATGTGACCATTGGCGACCTCGGGATAGTACGAGCGGTCGAGCAGCACGGAGATCGAGTTCGTATCACCTTGACCCCGACCTACACGGGCTGCCCGGCAACGGAGGAAATCTTGGCTGACGTGCGTTCGGCACTGTCGGCGGCTCACATCGACGCTGAGGTCACAATGGTGATGAGCCCCGCATGGACAACAGACTGGATCACTGATGCAGGCCGCGAGAAGCTGCGCGCCGTAGGAATCGCGCCACCAGCACCCGCCGGCCAGCAACCGAGCGTGATGCTTGACCTCCCCGTGGCCTGTCCTCGCTGCGGCTCTCGTCGTACCCACCGAATTGCCGACTTCGGCGCCACGGCATGCAAAGCCCCGTACCGATGCAATGCGTGCAAAGAACCTTTCGAGAGCTTCAAATCGCTGTGACCTGGACCGCCCGATGACGGCCACGACACGTGCTGCGCCGACCTTCGCCACTCTCACCGTCACCGCGGTGGAGCGCGACACTGCCAGTTCGGTGATCGTCACGCTCGACACCAAGCGCGACCCTCGATTCTGGTTCACTCACGGCCAGCATGTCACCTTCCGGCGTGTGTTCGACGACGTTGAGATCCGTCGCAGCTACTCGATCTGTGCCCCCGCCCCCGAAGCGGGGTTGCGAGTGGGTATCAAACGAGTCAGCGGCGGCGTGTTTTCGACCTGGGCCACCACCGAACTTGAAGCCGGTGCTGAGCTCGACGTGATGACGCCTACGGGCCACTTCACCCATGATCTTGCCCCAATGCTCGCTCGGCGCTATGCACTGATCGCCGCGGGAAGCGGGATCACGCCGATCTACTCCATCGCCGCGACGATCCTCGCTGAGGAGCCAGAGTCGGTTGTCTCGCTTCTCTGCATCAACGCGAACTCCAACAGCATCATGTTGCTCGACGACATCGAAGCCCTTCGCAATCGATATCTCGGTCGGTTGCAGATTTGGAATGTGCTGACCCAGGAAGCCACTGCGATTCCATTGCTCGAAGGGCGACCAGACGCCGACCGAGTTGGGGCAATGATTGACAGCGGTGTGCTCCCGGCACAGCCTGACCATGTCTTTGTGTGTGGCCCCGAGGATCTGGTGGCAAACGTGCGCACCGCCTACGTGTTGGCCGGAACGCCTGCCGCAGCTATCCACCATGAACTCTTCACGAGTAGCCAAGTCGGTCGAGCATCGATCGCACCACAGGTGATCGACAAAGGTGAACGACCGATAGGGACTGGGTCGGCAATCTTGCACGGCCGGACCACCACGTTCGACATCTACCGGGGTGACACCGTTCTCGACGCGGCTCAACGTTCGCGCCCCGATGCTCCGTTCTCGTGTCGGGCCGGGGTTTGTTCGACTTGTCGAGCTCATCTGGTGGAAGGTGAAGTGGAGATGAAAGTCACGCACGGCCTCGTTCTCGGCGAGGAGCAGTCGGGTTTCATCTTGACATGCCAGGCTTTGGCGAAGACATCAAAGATACGGGTCGATTTCGACCGGTAAGGGGACATTGAAGATCATGGGATACGAGCCCATCGAAACAGCGTCGGTTGATGAACTACGCGCCCTTCAGCTGCAACGGCTGACGGCGACGCTTACCAACGCCTATAACAACATTGATCACTACCGTCAGGCCTTCGACGCCGCAGGCGTGCATCCCCACGACGTACATGGACTCGACGATCTCGCGAAGTTGCCATTCCTCATCAAGGACCATCTCCGCGACGCCTACCCGTTTGGCATGTTCGCTGTGCCCCGCGAACAGTTAGTGCGAGTTCACGCGTCATCAGGCACGACAGGGAAACCGACGGTCGTGGGCTATACCCGTCACGACCTCGACGTGTGGTCAACGGTGGTAGCCCGCTCGATTTACGCCGCCGGTGGCCGTCCTGGTGATTTGCTGCACAACTCCTATGGCTACGGGCTGTTCACCGGTGGCTTGGGCGCTCACTACGGCGCCGAGAAGCTCGGCTGCACGGTGGTGCCGATGGGCGGTGGGCAGACGGAGAAGCAGATCCAGCTCATCGTCGACTTCGAACCGAAGCTGATCACTGTCACGCCGTCCTACTGCCTCAACCTGATCGAAGAGATGGAGCGTCGCGGGATCGATCCAGCCGCTACCTCTCTGAAGATCGGCATCTTCGGAGCGGAGCCATGGACAGAAGGGATTCGCAGCGAGATTGAAGCTCGCCTCGGAATCGATGCGGTCGACATTTATGGGCTCTCCGAGGTCATCGGCCCCGGCGTCGCTCAGGAGTGCGTTGAGACCAAAGACGGACTCACCATCTGGGAAGATCACTTTTATCCAGAGATTATCGACCCCGACACTGGTGAACTCCTCCCGGATGGCGAGGAAGGGGAACTCGTCATCACCTCGCTCACCAAAGAAGCTCTCCCAGTCATTCGCTATCGAACCCGCGACATCACGCGACTCCTTCCCGGCACCGCCCGCACGATGCGCCGCCTCGCTCGTGTCACCGGGCGCAGCGACGACATGCTCATCATTCGCGGCGTCAATGTCTATCCGTCACAAATCGAACACGAGCTCTTAAAGGTTGACGGCCTGTCGCCGCACTACCAGCTTCACAAGCACACCGATGGAGCAATGGCGAATCTCACTGTTCGTGTCGAGGCGGCGAGCGCAGTAGATGGTGTCGAGGCGGCTCGACTCGGCGGTCTTGCCCAACGCCAGATCAAGAACATGGTTGGCATTAGTGCTGCGGTCGAAGTTGTGGCACCCGGTCAAGTCCCCCGTAGCGAAGGCAAGGCGCAGCGAGTGGTGTAGCCACAGCCCGGCGGTTAGCGGGCGAATCGGTTGGCGTAGGCCTCGGGTTGGAGCACCAGTGAGCCCGCACTCGTGATGCATGCCGCGGCAAGCTGCTGGTCTGACGGACCGACGAGCGAACGGTAGAGCCGGGCGGCCACGTCGGCGGCTCGACGTTCCGGCCACTCGGCAGGCACCAACTCGTCTGGAAGCCCAGGGTCCGCAAGCACGATCCGTCGATAATCGCTGACCATGAGCGACCGCACCGCGAACGCGGTAGCGGCGTCGATTCCACGGGCATCGACGACTGAATCGGCGAGATCCCCGTAGCGGAAAATGAAATCCTCGTAGTCAGCCTTCAGCCGGGCTAGCGGCAAGATGCGCTCTACGATCTGATCATCACTGATGGTTTCGGCAGTGCCATCAACCGTCGATCTGGTGAGGACAAGAAGCGACCGGTGGTGCGAGTCCAGTTCCTCGATGATCTCTTCTGGCTGGAGGGTGGGTGAAGCGAGCACGGTTGGGGTGAGTGCCCCGAAGCCCATCCAGCCCAGGCGGCGACGAATAGCCTGACGCGTGTCGGCCTCGGTATCGGCATCGATGATGGCAAGCGTCCACCGGCCATCCCAGACCGGGGGGTAAGAGCGATAGATCCGCTGTTCGGCGCGCCAGAACGTGGATCGAGCGTTGGGATGAACGGAGTAGAAGCTCCGGCGGCCCTCCTGGCGATTGATGAGAAGCCCCTCTGCGACAAGGCGGCGCACCGATGTGCGGACAAGCCGGTCGGTGATGCCGAGGGGTTCGAGAAGTCGGGAGAGACTGCCGAGCCAGGCTTCGCCAGCATGAGGAACGATTGCGTCCCCGAACAGGGTGACGATAAGTACTCGGGTACTTGGCGTGGGGTCCGCGGCGTATGCCTCGAGGAGTCGGGCGGCGCCGGTGGAAAAGCTGGCCGGTTTGCTCACGAAGGCGGCGGGTAGGTGTCGGTCACGCGCCGTATCAGCTCAAAGAGTTGGGGTAGATCGTCACCGCTGATGTCGCCCCGTCTGAAACTGGCTGACTTGTAGCTCGTGCTTTCGAGATCGTTGAAGGCAAGCGCCGACCGTTGGAAGACGGCGGCCATGACAGGCAACGTCTCGCGTCTGATTCGCTCGGACTCAATTCGCCCTCCCCCATGGTGCTCGAAAAACGGAGAAGAAAGACGGGTGGAGCGAACCGCGTGTGTCGTGGCCTCAGCCATCGATCACCTTTGTACGGCCACGGAAAATCGCCACCGTGTCGCCTTCGGGGTTCGTGACGGTGACGTCCCAGTAGGCGGTGCGGCGACCAACGTGGGGCGACATGGCCGTAGCCACGATGCGCTGACCGCTATAGGCGGGCCGCAGGAACTCAATTGAGGCTCCAGCGGCGAGAGCCATTGAACCGAAGCTGTTGGAGGCGTAGGCCATGGCGGTATCAGCGAGGGTGAAGACCAGGCCGCCGTGGCAAACCGAATGGCCATTCACCATATTGTTCGTGACCGTCATCGCCACCGTCGCTAGGCCCTCTTCGACCGAGAGAATCTCGATGCCAAGATGGTGGATCGCGGCATCGGTTTCGTACATGGCCATGGCTGAAGGATTGTTGATGTCTGCCCCGAACATCACGACAACCTAGTCGCTCGTTACCTCACGCATTCACAGGTGACCTTGCCGTCCATGGCCTGCCATTTGTAGGTCGTAGGTTCGGAGGTGACACCGCATCCCGTGCACTTCAGCGCCCATTGTTTGCCGATCGCTTCAAGCGAGACGGGGTGTTCGCCCGTGGAGAGCCGAGGCTTCTCTCTGACCACCTTCGGCTTGCCGATATCAGGCAGCGCTGGACTTCGCAGCTCGAGGTATGGCTGCTCTTCAGGCGTCCATTCCGTGATCTCTTCAGGAGCGAGGTCTGGTGCCTCGAACGTCCCGACGACCACAGGCTCGATAAGCACGGAAGGACCGGAATAGTCAAGGAAATCAGCGAGCTGGTCAAACTCGTTGGGGCTGAAAATGCGCGACGCTTCCGCGATTTCTTCGATCTCTTCGAGGAAGCCATCACGATCCTCAGAAAAACGAGGATCCTCGAGTGTGTCGGCAGCAAAGATGATGACGAAGCGTGCGCCGCTACCCAGCGGCTTGCGGCGCAGGATTCGCCCCATGCGCTGGATCATCTGCCGGCGGGTACGACTGGCGCTGACGACGAGGCCAAGATTGGCATTAGGAACGTCGACGCCCTCGTCAAGCACCCGAGGGGCAGCGACCGCATCGAGTCGTCCATCGCGAAGCCCGTCGAGGATCGTGATGCGGTCACGCCGTCCGGTGTCGCCGGTGATGATCTCGATCGAGATGAGCGGGTCGAGGCGAACGATGGCATGGTTGGCAGCGCGGACGGTTTCGGTGAACAAAAGAGCACCATCGGCGTCCTTGATGGCTGGAGCAAAACGCCCGAGTGCTTCGTACTTGGCCGAGCTGGTCGCCACGATCTCTCGGCGAGACGAGAACGCGTTGAGGTAGTCGTTCGCTGCTCGACCATTAGGACCGGCGTCATTGGCGGCGAGATGGTGAACGGCAGCGAGGAAGTCGCCGAACGGTTGGTGGGGCACCCCCTTGATTTGTTTGAGCTGGCGGCGAGCGGAGACGATCCGGCCCTCCGTGGCGTCGTATTCGGAGCGTTCGTCGTGGGTGAGCGGCACGGCCATGAACCCGACCCGGGGCTGAGCACAGACGCCGTCGCTGATCGCGGAGCCGAAGTCATAGCGGTAACAGATGCCACCGAAGTAGGGGAGCAGGATGGTCTCGACGGCGTCATCGGAACGTTCGAGCGTGGCGGTGAGGCCAAGACGCTCTTGATACTCTGGGAGCAGCGATTTCCGCAGGACGGCACCGCCAAATCCGTGGCACTCGTCGGCGATGAGAATGCCACCCTCCTCGCTTGTGGGAAGGGGAACTCGCGACGCCGCTGAGTGGCGTGTTGTGATGAGGACGTCGCAGTCGATTGGACGGTCTTTGTAGCCGTCGCCAAGGCGACCAATCTGATGATCGGGCCTCCAGCGGTGAAGCCGGTCGTGCCACTGCTCCATGAGAACGCGCGAGGGAACGATCACGAGAGCGAACAGCCCGCGGCCGACGGCATCTTCGATCGCGGTAAGGGCCACGTCGGTCTTGCCGGACCCAGTAACTGCTTCGATTACGCCGCGCCTGCCGCACTTGTGCCACGCCATGAGCGCGTCGTGTTGCCAGCGGTAAAGGGAATGCACCAAACAGTCAGGCTACGGTGCCAGCCCCTCGGAGCATCGCGATCTGTGCGTCGGCATAGCCGAGTTCGCCGAGAATTTCGTCGGTGTGTTCGCCGGTCACGCCGATCTGCGCCCGGAACTCTCCTGGGGTCTTCGAGAAGCGGGCCGCAGGCCGAGGTTGGCGGAGCGGGCCAGCGGTTGGATGGTTCCATTCCACGACGATGTCGTTGTGCACCACTTGGGGGTCGCTCATCACATCGGCTCGTTCCAGGACTGGCCCACAGGGGATTCCTTCAGCCGCCATCCGCTCAATGACATCTGCGGTTTTCATGGCTGCGATGCCGACGTGAATTGCCTCGCCCATGGCAATCGCAAGTTTTGGATCTTTGCCGATGGCACTGATCTTGTTGAAGTTCGGGTTAGCGAGCAGATCGTCTCGACCGAGTACGCGCCACATGCCCTGAACCTGCTTGTCGGTGGCCACGTAGTAGACGACTCGGCCATCGACCGTTTCGATCAGTTGGTAGTTGTCGGGTGCTCGCCGCGGCGCAAGGGTGGGATCTTCCTGGGTGAGGTCTGAGAAGCCATCGGGCCAATACCAGGCCAGCGTGGCATCGAGCATGGGCACTTCGATGAACTGGCCACCGGCGCCGCGTTCACGGGCCAGAAGGGCAGCAGTAATTGCCTGTGCGACCGTGTACGCGGTCGACTTGTCAGCGACGAGTGTGCGAATGAGGTCAGGAAACGGAAGTGCAGGGCTGGCTTGGCCGGCCACCATGCCGGTGATGGCTTGGATGACAGGGTCGAGCACCGCCCGGTCGCAGTAGGGGCCCGTTGACCCGAACCCGTAGACCGAGCAGTAGACGATGTCCGGGTTGGCGGCCCGCACGGCCTCGTAGCCAAGTCCGAGTCGCTCGGTGACGCCGGGCCGGAAGTTCTCGACGAAGACGTCGCAGGTCGCTGCGAGTTGGAGCATCAGGTCTGTCCCTTCCTGACCACTCAGATCGACGGCCAAGCAACGCTTTCCGCGATTGCAGTTGGCGTGTAGCGACATCACATGATTGGGGCCATGGAGTCTGAGCAGTTCGCCGCCTGGCGGCTCGATCTTGAGTACGTCCGCCCCCTGTTCGGCAAGCATTTGGGTGGCAAGCGGACCGGCTACTACCTGGGAGAGATCAAGGATTCGATACCCGTGCAAAGGACCATTCATGATGACGCACAGTAGGTCGTCCGCGAACGGAACGCAGGCGCTAGGTTTCCGCCCGTGACTGACAACGACTCGAACCCGCCCGGCGACTACGAACGCACGCCTGGCGGGGCGATCTTGATGGATGGCAATCGCCTTCGTGACGAGATCGTCGCCCAACTCAATGAGCGCGTCACTGGGCTGGGCAATCCCCACATCTGTCTGGCCACCGTGCTTGTCGGCGACGACAAGCCAAGCCAGATCTATGTGCGAAACAAGCGAAAGAAGGCGGACGAGGCTGGCATGGTTTCTCGTCATGTCGAGCTTGCGGCGGACATCAGCCAGGCTGATCTCGAAGCCGCGGTCTCCGAGTTGGCCAACGACCCCGACGTCCACGGCATTCTTGTCCAACTCCCACTCCCGGACGGTCTCGACGCAGAGCGTGTGCTCGATCTGCTTCCCGCCGAAAAGGATGTCGATGGGCTCACCGAACGATCGATGGGCCGGCTTGTTCGGGGCCGCGACGGTCATGTGCCCTGCACGCCGCTCGGCGTCATGCGGCTGATGGAGCGATATGGGGTTGAGACGAGCGGAAAGAGCGCCGTAGTCATCGGCCGCTCAACGCTCGTAGGTCTTCCCCAGGTCCTGCTACTCGGACGGAAGGGCTGTGACGCCACCCCGACCCTGGCCCACTCGCGTAGCGGCGATCTCGCCGCCATATGCCGACAGGCCGACATCATTGTGGCCGCCGTTGGTGTCGCAGGTCTGGTTACCGCGGAGTTCGTGAAACCGGGTGCTGCGGTGCTTGATGTTGGAATCTCGCGCACCGCAGACGGCATCCAGGGGGACGTCGACTTCGACAGCGTTCAAGAGATCGCCGGTGCAATCACGCCGATGCCGGGCGGCACCGGCCCGATGACCATCGGCTGCTTGATGGAAAACACTTTCAACGCAGCTCGCATGCTCGGTGCCCTTCCCAGTTCCTGAACCCAGGGTTCGTTTAGCTGGGATCGATATGGGCGGTAGCGCCGCTGCCAAGGATGCGCAGAAAGAGTCCGGAGCGAGGCTTTGGTGCCACATAGGACGACTTCGGAGGCATCAGTTCGTGCGCTTCGGCGACGGCCATGATCTCTGATACTGAGGTCGGATAGAGGAACAGGCCCACGGCGCCATCGAGGTCGCACCGTCGAACGACTTCGTCCAGGCCGGCCGGGTTCGGCACATAGTCGATGCCGCTGTTTGGAGCGAGTTCGTCGATCCCAAGCACACCCGTGATGAGGTCGCGGCGGACCCGCTCCACATCAAGGTGAGCGAGTGCGCCGGGGCGGTCAACGGGCGCAAGTACGAGTCGCCACCAGCGACCGCGGATGTAGACGCCGACATGACCTCTGTCGTGGGGGAATGCCGCCTCGATTGAGTCGACCTCTTCGACCTCGGCGACCTCGGCGAACGCCGCGATGATCTCATCGGGCGTGCGGCCGTGAGCGTCGAGGCATCGGCGGTGGAACGGTTCGACCTGGAGTGCATCGTCGGGGAAAAGCACGGCCAGGGTGCGCTGGAACTGTTCGGCCTCGGGCTTCTTTGCTGCGCCAGCGAGCGCCGCCGCGGAGCGGTGATGTCCGTCCGTGACGTAAATGACGGCTTCAGCGAGTTGGTCAGCGATGGTGGCTCCCTCGTGGGACTCGAGCGCCCATACCTGGTGGCGGACACCCTCAACAAAATGATCGACGTCGGGCTTGGTGGCAACCGTGGCGTCGTGGAGAACGCCCTGGATGACCGGGTCCGCTCGGTAGGTGAGCGAAACGGGCGATGAGGTTGCTCCTACCCAGTGAAGATGGTCGCCGAGCAATTTGGCGCGGGTCGGACGCACGTTCTCATGGGTGAGAATCCGTCCGTCGGAGTAGCCGCCGACGTCCATCGCCCCGACAACGCCGATCTGTGTGTGCTCGTGGGCGGTCAACCGATAGGCGTACATGGTTGGTCGACCGGTCGGTTCAAATGCTTCGGCCTCAAGGATGCTGGTCAGCGTGTCCGCGCCCCGTTGAAGAAGGTCTTCATCGGTGGCGGCGTCGCCGTGCTCAAGATCCTCTCGAGAACGGGTGACACCGAGGTACGAGTGTGGGTTCTCGGCAACAATCCGACGTCGCTGTTCGGGCGACTTGGAATCGTAGGCACCAGCGATAACGCGCGACGTCCAGTCGTGCTTGATCAGCCAGCCGCTGAATGGTTCGAAGAGGCGGCGCCGTGTCACGAGGGCGTGATGGAGACGTAGATGACGTCGTCGATGGACTGGAGTTCCGCTAGGACGTCGTCGGAAGGGAGGTGACCGACATCGATTGAAGCCACCGCGGCCTTGGCGCCGAGGAAGACCTGATTTTGCATGTTGGACACGTTCAGTTGAGCAGTTCGCAAAATGGCGAGAACGGTGGCCAAAACGCCAACCCGATCCTCGTGACGAATCGTGATGGTTGCGGCCTTGTGAGGCACAGGATCGAGGTTGACGCAATGGACGGGCCGTCCGGCCCGATATGCGTTGAGGGCGTCGATCGTGCCCGCGGCGACCGCATCCTGGGCCTGTTCGGTCGATGCGCCGACATGGTGGGTGCCGACGACCGAGCGATGAGATGCCAGCGCGCTGTCAAAGTCAGCGATGCTGGCCCCGGGCTCATTGACGAACACGTCGAGCCCGGCGCGGAACCCGCGCTCGTCCATCGCCGTGATGAGAGCGGCTTCGTCGATGACGTCGCCTCGGGAGGTATTGAGAAGGATTGCGTCGTCCTTCATCTGCGCGAGGAAATCAGCATCGACAAGCCCCTTGGTGTCGGGGGCTCCTGGTACATGCAGCGAGACAATGTCGGAGCTGGCGAGGAGTTCGTTGAGATCGTCGACATAGGTGATGCCGGCGCGCTCGGCCCGGGCGATGGCATCGTCTGAGCGGCCCGGCTTCGCGACTGCGACCACATCAATTCCAAACGCGGAAGCCCGTTCGGCAACGGCTAGCCCGATGTCGCCAATGCCGATGATGCCCATCCGGCGTCCCGCAAGCCCATCAGCCTTGCTGTAGGCCTTCTTGTTCCATGCTCCGACCCGCAAGTCGGCGGTGCCAGCCGCGATATGGCGATCGACCGCAATCAGTAGCCCCATTGTGAGTTCGGCAACGGCAAGCGCATTCTTGCCAGGAACATTGCAAACAAACACGCCGCGTTCGGCGGCGCGTTCGCAGTCGATGGTGTTTGTGCCGGCGCCAGCGCGAACAATCAGTCCAAGGCAGTCGGCTGCATCAAGTGCTTGGGCGGTGACCTTGGTGGATCGAACCACCAGCGCTTCGAACCCGGCAATCGCTGCGGGCAAATCTTCGGCAGTGAGCTGGGGGCGAGAGTCGACCTCGTCGCCAGCAGCGATTAAACGATCGACCGCCGACGCAGGTAGAGAGTCAGCAAGTAGGACCTTCACGACGCAATCTCCAAAATCATCATTTGTAGGGTTCTGTATGGTGGAACTGTTCCGTATAGCGGAACTGATTGTATCGCACGCTGAGATGTGGAGACAAAGCCTCCCACAGACAAGGCTTTTCGAGAGAGGCGAGATGCGAATTCAAACACAGGACGAAGCCACCGCTTGGCTGCACTCCCTTGTGCGAACCGATGCCCCGCGGGGCAAGGCGGCGCAAGAGTCATCGGTTGAGCTATTCAAACAGCTCGGCAATCCGCAGAATGTGCTACCCGCAGTGCACATCGTCGGCACCGCGGGCAAGGGGTCGGCGTCTGCCACGCTCACGGTCGGCCTTTTAGCCGCTGGCGAAGCAGTGGCCGCCCACCTCTCTCCGCATGTGTACGACCTCCGCGAACGCTTCACCATCGACGCCACGCTCCCTGAATGGGCGCTGGTCGTGGAGGCAGTCGACGCGGTAGCCGCCGCCGCGGCACGGATGGCCACACCCCCGACGTTCTTCGCCGCCACAACGGCTACCGCCGTCGAACTCGGCCGCCAATGCGGGGTAGACCGGCTCGTCATCGAAGCCGGAATCGGCGGCCGAGTCGACGCCACCAACGTGCTTGGTCGCGACGACGTGCTCACCATCATCACCTCGATTGGCCTCGACCACACCGACGTACTTGGCAAGACGCTGCAACAAATCGCCAGAGAGAAGGCAGCAGTGCTCACTGGCCGTCGCCAGGCGGTGCTCGGCCCCCAGCCATCGGAGGCGGTTGCGGAACTGATTCGCAACATCGCCCGAATAGAAGGCATCGAACTCGTCGAGGTCGAGGCCACAGGTGATTTCCGACTCGATGCCGTCGCCACAGCATCAGCG
>JAACCU010000001.1 GCA_009937405.1 Actinomycetota bacterium | reverse complement strand
GAGCATCGGCTTCATGTACTTATGGATCAGCGTGAGCAGCAGACAGCGGATGTGGCTGCCGTCGACATCAGCGTCGCACAGGATCACGATGCGACCGTAGCGAGCCTCCTCGATGTTGAACTCACGCCCCGCACCCGCACCAACCGATGTAAACAGCGCCTTGGCTTCAGCATTATCAAGCACCTGCTTCTGGCTGGCCTTGGCTGCGTTCACAACCTTGCCGCGTAGGGGCAGGATCGCCATCGTCTCGGAGTCGCGGCCTCGCTTGGCAGGACCAGCGGCTGAGTCGCCTTCTACCAGGATCAGCTCAGAGTCCGGGCCGTGGACACGGCAGTCGGCGAGCTTCTCCGGCATGCCGGTTGAGCCCAGACTGGCCGCCTTGCGCTTGTTTTCCAGCAGCTGCTTCGACGCAACCCGGTTTTGAATGGCGGCGGCAAGCTTGTCGGCGATTGCCTTCACATGCGAACGAGGCCCGCCGCCCGGTTCGAACCATTCCTTCAGTTGCTCGTACACAACGCGGCTGACAATGCCCTCGATGGCCGGGGTGCCGAGCTCCTGCTTGGTCTGCCCACGGAACTGGGGCTCGGGAAACGTGACCTTCACTGCGGCGACCAGGCCCTCTTGAACATCGTCCTTGGTGGCCTTGTGCTTGTTTTCTTTCACCAGCTTGGCGAGCTTGCGGTTGTCCTTCAGTACGACATTGTTGATCAGTCGGGTGAGCGACTTGTCGAAGCCTGCGAGATGAGTGCCACCCTGGCTCGTAGGGATCGTGTTGACGAAGCTCACAACCTCGGTGTCGTAACCCTTCACCCATCGCAGAGCGATGTCGACCGTGCACTCGCGTTCAACATCAGTCATTTTTCCGTCAACTGGCACCTTCTCGGTGAAGTAATCGATGCCTCCGCAGCTGATGGTTTGACTGACGCCCTCACCGACCGCGAGATGCTCGACGAGGTCGGCAAGACCGCCGCGGCTGACGAAGCTGAACGGCTCCGTCATGCCGTCGGTTCGTTTGTCGGTGACGGTGACCTTCATGCCCGGCACCAGGAAGCACGCCTGGGTGAGCCGGCTGCAGATCTCTTCCACATCGATCACAGCTGCAGGATCAAAGATGTCGAAGTCGGGCCAGAAACGCACCCGAGTACCGGTCTTGTTCTTTGAGATCTTCTTGATCTTCTCAAGCCTGTGACCGGCCTTGAACGTCGAACCGGTGAATTGGCCGGCAATCCGCTCCTTGAAGCCCAGGAGATGCGTGGCGCCATCACGATCGACTTCGGCCACCAGCTTGGCCGCCAACGCGTTCACCACTGATGCACCCACGCCATGAAGGCCACCGGACGACGAGTAGGCCCCGCCGCCGAACTTGCCGCCAGCGTGGAGTTCGGTGAACACGACCTCAAGGGCTGACACCTTGCGCCCGGAATGCAGATCGACGGGAATGCCCCGGCCGTTGTCCGCAACCTCAATCGATTTGTCGCGATGCAGCGTCAGGTCGACCTTGTCGGCGAAGCCGGCAGAGGCCTCATCGACGGCGTTGTCGATCAACTCCCACACCAGATGCATCAGACCATCAGAGCCCGTGCCCCCGATGTACATACCCGGACGTTTACGAACAGCCTCCAACCCCTCAAGGGTCTGGATGGCATCCGCGTCGTAGCTGGTGCTGGTCTTCTTCGTGGCCACCGAGCGAACGTAGCGCCCCGGTGTGACAGTGCGGTGGCACTCGTGCGTTGGTTGGGCCTACAGCACGGGTTTATCCCCTATTTGGGGGCCTTTGGTTCTTTGGGAAGTCCCAGAACCATCTCGCCGAGGATGTTGCGCTGGACCTGGGAGGTGCCGGCGTAGATCGTGCCTGCCCGTGCGTTGTAGAAGGCGCCTAACCACGATGTGGCATCGTTCGGCGCTCCCACGAGATCCGGACCGAACGACGACTTGGCGGCCGAGTGCGACACCATCGCGTCCGCACCCATCACATCGACCGCAAGTTCGGTGACCCGCTTGTGATACTCACTCCAATAGAGCTTGAACGCGGACTCCGACGGGCCGGGTTGAGCGCCTTTAAGAAACCGGGTGAGCGTGCCCATGCCGAGGTACCGCATGATTTCGACCTCGATGAACGTCGAGGCGAGGCGATCTCGCACGTTCGGATCCTTGTTGGCGCCATTTTCCTTGGCGAGCGCCGCCAACTTGTCCCACTCGGTGCGAAAGACGAGGGGCTGCGTGGCCGCTGCCTCGCCACGTTCGTAGCCGAGCAGGGTCATCGCCACTGCCCAACCGCCGTTGATCTCGCCCACCACATTGTCCTTGTGGGTTCGAGCATCGGTGAAGAACGTCTCGTTGAAGTCGTAGTCACCCGACAGCATCTGGATCGGGCGCACCTCGACACCAGGCTGATCAACCGGGCACAGTATGAAGCTGATACCGCGGTGCTTCGGAGCATCCGTGTCGGTGCGACACAGGACAAAGATCCAATCGGCGTACTGACCGGCCGACGTCCAAATCTTTTGGCCGTTGAGCACCCACTCGTCGCCATCGAGAACGGCGCGCAAACCCAGATTGGCGAGGTCTGAGCCGGCGTCAGGCTCAGAGTAGCCCTGGCACCAGGTGTCCTCGCCGCTGACGATCCGGGGTAGGAAGTGAGCCCGCTGCTCATCGGTGCCCCAGTGCAGGATGGTGTTGCCGACCATCTGGATGCTGAACGCATCATTGCCACCGCCGGTTGGTGCGCCGGCCTTTTGGAACTCTTCAGCGAGAATCACTTGCTCGAGTTCAGAGAGACCACCACCCCCGTACTCCGTCGGCCACGACGGGGCCAGCAGCGAGTTGGCCGCCAACTTCTGACGCCATCCATCGGCGAACGACTTGACGTCATCATGAGGCAAGGCGCCAATGCCGACCCAGCCCGTGGGAAGATTTTCGTCGAGAAATGTGCGGATGCGGGCGCGAAACTCGTCGGCCTCAGCGGAATACGTCGGATCCATGCTCTAAATCTAGGGCGACAGCGGTCCGGAACTCACGTCCATGCGGATAAGACAGCTTCCGCACGTTGAGAACTGGCGATACTCACAATCGCAGAATCGAAGAATCAGGGAACAATTCACGTCTCTGCCTTGTTCCCATACCGATGCGCTCCTCCCCTCTCACCCGCCCATGGCTCACCACCATCGTGATCGGGTTCAGCCTGCTGGCTTCCGCCTGCGGCGACACGGCGGAAACCGGTCAGGCCAGCGTCGCTACCTCCGACGATGTCCGCGACATCGAGGTGTTATCCGTCGACGATGTCCGCGACATCGAGGTGTTATCCGTCGACGACGGCTCTGTGTCGAGTCTGCGTGACGCAGTCACCGGCGATCGGCCAGTGTTGCTGTGGTTCTGGGCCCCGCATTGACCGACGTGCCGCAGTGAGCGGTCAGAGATCGGGCAGTTCGCCCGAGAACATGCCGACAAGATTCAGGTTATTGGACTGGGCACCCAGGACGATCTTGGTTATGCCCAAGAGTTCGTAGACCACGAAGACCTCGCTAGCGAGGTCACGTTTCTCTGGGACCCCAGCTTTGACACATGGCGGCACTTCGGGGTGCGCACCAACTCGTCGATGGCACTCTTGGCCGCCGACCTCAGCGCCGGCAGCACCGTCTTCTTCGGCTTCGGCGACACCGAGCAGCAGCAAATCCTGGAATCGCTCCCAGACTTCAGCTGACCGCTCAACGCATGGTATTTTGCCCCGCGCCACTTACCAGCGGCTTGGGGACAGAATCATGACTTGACGTTCGGTGCGTGTCGGTACGAGGTCGCGCTTCGTGACCTCAACATCGAACGCCACCGGGTTGGGATCAAGCTTCTTCGGGTCGTGATCATCAGCCATCTGGGCGAGCAAGCCGTCGAAAGAAGCGTTGCCAACCCACATGGCCGTAATCGACTCACCACCGGCCAACCTGGCAACTCGGACGCCTTGGCCGCCTCGACCCTTCGACTCGAATTCTTCGAACGGTGTGCCCTTGGCCCCGGACTCCGAGGTGATCGTAATCACTGCACCATCGCCGAGCATCGCGGCTGCGCCGACAATTTGTGCATCGTCCTTCAGCTTCATGCCGGCAACACCGCCCGCACCACGGCCCTGAGCCGAAACAGAATCGCCAGCGATGCGCAGTGTCTGCCCATCGGATGCCACCATGACAACGTCGACCCCCACAGGAATTCGGAACGCGGAAACGACCCGGTCGGTGCCTTTGAGCCCAATGACCGCCTTGCCGGAATTGGTGCGCAACACTTCGTCGGCGGTGAGTTGCTTCGCCACACCATTGGCGGTGACGAGCATGAGGTTCTCCTCGCCCGCCGTAACGAGTTCGAGGACGTCCTCGCCCTTGTTGAGGCCAAGGAGTTGAGCAGCGAGGCTGCCTCTGGTTCGGCTGGCGGAATCGGCGATCTCCGCACCGCGAACGACAAAGGCTCGGCCCTCCGATGTGACCGCAGCGATTGGCGAACCGGTCGAGGTGACCGCACGGGACGCGATCAGATCATGACGCCCGACCACTCCTCGCTTCGTTCCCTTCATCGGGGCCCGACCGAGATTGCCAGACGTAGACAACGTGACCACGCACGGCTCGTCAGAGTCGGGATCGAACGTGGCCTCGGTTTCCTTCGGGACCTCGAAGACGGGAATGTCATCGGCTGCGACGATCTCGGTGCGACGAGCAACCCCTTGGCTCTCAACGAGAGCACCAAGCTCCTTCATGACGAGCGTTCGGCGGCGGTCCTCGCTCTTGAGCAACCGCTCGTAGTCGGCGATGTCGGCGCGTAGACCCGCAGCCTCATCTTCCAGCTCAAGCTTGGCCAGAGCCGTAAGGCGCCGCAGGGCCATATCGAGGATGTGTATGGCCTGCACGTCGCTGAGATCGAACCGCTCGATGAGGCGCTCACGGGCCTCAGCCGCATTCTGCGACGACCGGATAATCGCCACCACCTCATCGATGGCGTCGAGGGCAACGAGTAGAGCATCAAGGATGTGAAGCCGGTCTTGGGCCTTAGCCAGCCGGTACTCGGTGCGGCGAACGATGACCACGAGTCGGTGATCGATGTAATGACGACAGAGGTCGTAGACACCCAGTGTCGTGGGCACACCCTTGACCAGCACCACATTATTGATGCCGAACGTCTCTTCAAGGGGGGTGAGGCGATAGAGCTCTTGGAGCACAGCCTGCGGGTTCACGGCTGGCTTCACGTCAATCTGGATCTTGAGGCCGTTCATGTCACTAAGGTCGGCAATACCGGCAATCCCGACAAGCTTGCCGTTGTTGGCGAGCTCTTGGACCTTGGCGAGGACTCGCTCAGCGCCGACCTGGTAGGGCAACTCGGTAACGATGATTGCCTGGCGGTTTCGGGTGATTTGCTCGACGTGAGCGCGAGACCGGATTCGGAAGCTACCGCGGCCCGTCTCGTAGGCATCGACCAAGCCGTCATCGACCACAATTCCCCCCGACGGGAAGTCCGGGCCCGGGAGCACGGCCATGAGCTCTTCAGCGGTCGGCTTCGGGCGCCGCTTGGTCATCACGAGCTCTATGGCCTTGGCCACTTCACGCAGGTTGTGAGGCGCCATGTTGGTGGCCATGCCCACTGCAATGCCCGTGGTGCCGTTGACGAGGATGTTGGGCAGCAACGCCGGAAGCACGACCGGCTCGTCGCCTTCACCGTCGTACGTCGGGCGGAAGTCGACGGTGTCTTCGTCAACTTCGCGCACCATCTCCATCGCCGCGTTCGATAGCCGGCACTCCGTGTAACGGGCCGCCGCGGGCGGATCGTCCAGACTGCCGAAGTTGCCTTGCGGGTCGATGAACGGCACCATCCGGGAGAAGTCCTGGCCCATGCGAGTCAGGGTGTCGTAGATGGCAGCGTCTCCGTGCGGGTGATAGCGACCCATCGTGTCGCCAACGATTCTGGCCGATTTTCGGAACGGTGTTCCAGGCCGAACGCCCATCTGCAGCATCGACCACAAGATGCGTCGTTGTACTGGCTTTAGGCCATCACGCACATCGGGAATGGCACGGGAGGTGATAACGGAAAGTGAGTAGGCGAGAAAACTCTCGCTCATCTCATCGGCGACAGAAATATCGACGACTTCACGAGCGAAATTCGGCTCGAATTCGAGCTGTCGAGACACGGGGAACTCCGGGGTCGGGTTAGGTGGTGCCAACCGTTAGAGGCACGGTCAGATGACCTGGTTGATCGGCACGCTCGACCTTACGCAACCGCAGTGACAAGCGGAGGGAGGGCAACATGCATCGGACACAGAGGCCAAGGCCCGATCGTGTCGACTACAGAGATACGAAGCACAACACATCACGGTTGGAAGGCGCCAGGCTCTCGGTACCCGGGACTTCGTGTCAGGCCTGCCAGGCGCGATCAAGCGCTCGCGGCAAAACTGCGCAGCCGAACGTCGTGATACCGCCAGCATCGGCAAGACCGATCGGTTCCCAAAGGTCGGTGACAGCTCCAAACGCCCACCCGACGCGTGGTCGATCCTTTTTCGGGATTGTCGACGTGACCTCAGGATTGCGATTGATGTGATCCACAAGAGCCTCAGGATCGACGGGCGTACCCGGACCGCGACGAACAAGTTCGATCACCGCGCCAAGCCAATCGGCCCATTCGAGGTCGAGGACCGCAGTACGGGCATCGTGATCAAGTGGGAGCAGCGAAGCCGGCGAGACCGTGGCAGCAACAGCTGCCAGCACAACATCAGTGTCCGTGTCATCAAGATCGACGGGCCCAAGCGAAGCGGCAAGCCAGTGAGCGATCGGATCGTCGTGGGCTGCGGCCTCACGGAGGACTGCGGCAGCCTGAGCCAAAGCGGCGGCACCCGGCTCAGCCACGTCACCAACGGCACGCCACAGCATGTCTCGCGCGTACGCGTCATCGTCTGGGTCTCGCACAGGGATCTCGGGAATCGATGCCTCTACCGCAACAGGAGCTGCCGGAACCGACTCGACCATCGCCTGCAGGCGGACGACGAGCACACGGCCATTGGCCACCGCTGAATCTCGAGGCTCGACGGTGTTCGCCAACGCACGCGCCACTCGACCCGCCGCCACCTCCAGAGCGGTTTCAACAACAACGATGCCAGCGTCTTCCTCCTGGAGGACATCGAGCAGGTCAACGGCCCCGAGATTGACCTCACCGACGGTCTCGTCGCCGCCACCGACTGCGGGCGGCACCAGGTAGACGACAATCACATGAGCATCCTCAGCCGAATCGACGAAGCGAAACGCAACCGACTCCCAGCGCCGCTCGCGCAGAATCATCGCTTCCACACACCGGCTCGTTCCGAGCGAACTGGCCCATGTCGGAGCTGGCTTCAACGCCGAGTCACCCAGGTCAACCACCTCAGTCACCGCGGAGAGCGCCCACAATGCCGCCGCCGCTGCAGGCCCAGAGGCCTCTGCGAGCGCGGCGACAAGTCGGACAACCCCATCCTCGCCGGCTTCAAGCGCCAGTGCCGCAAGGTCGCTTCCCCACGCTTCCGCCCGCGGACCGTCAAGCTCAATCAGCCGCTTGGCCTGAACCAGCGCATCGGCGGCGATAGCCGGAAGCAGATCGTCAGTTGGGGCATTGGGCAGGTCGTTCACGAGGTCGTGAGCCTACAGTTCGGGGGTGCCCGAGCTTCCCGAGGTTGAGACGATCCGCCAACAGCTTGAACCGAAGCTGCGTGGTCGCGAAGTGGTTGATGCTTGCTCGCATTGGTCGGCCAAGTTCACCCCTGCTGTTGAGGCGATCGGCGGCGAGATCGATGCTGTGCGTCGACGAGGCAAGTACCTGCTGATCGATCATCGCCGACCCGATGAGTCCGCGGCAGAACTCATCATCCATCTGGGGATGACGGGCCGCTTGGCCGTGGTCAACGAGTTCGACCCCGATGATGCGCATCTGCGCGCCTGGTGGCTACTCGACAACGGCCAGACGCTGACCTTTCACGACACACGGCGCTTCGGACGGATCCATTGTGTCGATGCCGGTGACCACACCGCTATGCCAACGCTGCACACCCTCGGTCCCGAGCCGTTCGACGATGCCTTCAATGGCACCCACCTCGCTGGCTTCGTCACCCGGAGCGATCGTTACATCAAAACCATTCTGCTCGCCCAACGGGCCGTCGCTGGGGTGGGCAACATCTATGCCGACGAGGCGCTCTGGATGGCGAAAATCAACCCTGCCACACGACGTCTCTCGAAAGAACGAGCCGATCGCCTGGTTGACGCGGTGCGCCAAGCGCTGCAGTCCGGACTCGATCACGGCGGGACGACACTGCGTGACTATGTCGACTCCGATGGCGCCACCGGAGAGAACCAGCACGAATTGTTCTGCTACGGCCGCTACGGCGAACCCTGTCCCCGGTGCGCCACCTTGTTGCGCCGCCGAGTCCTCGACGCCCGCACCACCACCTGGTGCCCCACCTGCCAAGCCCGCTGAGCAACGTTATGCGGGGTTTGTCCCCCAGTGTGACTCAGTCGATTCGAATTGAGCGAAGAAGGCGGTTGACCTCAGCTACGAGAGAGTCACGGCGACGGTAGGAGCCGAGCACAACGTACAGGCCAAAGGCCCGGCCGCCCGACTGAAAAAACCGTTGAGTCCCGCACTGACCTGGGAGTCGCCGCTGAAGCCCCTGAGGGCTAAAATCGTCTGAGCGGAGTTCGGTCGGGAGACCAACCCTGGCGTAAAGCTTGTCGTTGATCGACCCCCGATCCCACTCCAGTAATGCAATGAACACCGAACCGCTATCCATCATTTCAACCGCGCCCGAGCCGTAGTCACCGCGAACTGTGGGGAGTGAAAAGTTGGCCAGGTGCAACAGAACACGGCGGCCGTCGGTCATATCGTCGGATTCTGGATGCGGTTGCGTGAAGTAGCCGAGTTCGGCTTCCCAGCCACGGGGAACGTTGATAGTGATCCCGTCGAGCGCAAGTTCGTCGCTCATAGCGCGATGGCTCCGATCGTTCCCGCTCCCACGGCGACCGCTCCTGCCCATCGGATGAACCCGTCTACATAGTCGAGACGGCGGTGTAGTCGCTTCAGATCATCGACGCTGCGAACCCGAAAGTTCAGCAGAGCCATCAAGGAGCGCATCGCGCCATAGCCAATGCCAATAGCGAAGGCCTGAACCGGATCGAGCAGAGCGCCACCGATCACGAGGGCAGCGAAGAGGAAGGTGTTGATGACGGTCACAAATCCAAAGCCAAGTTGCACGCCGAAACCGAGGCCGTAGACCCAGCCTCGGTATGCGGTGAGCCAGCGCTCGTCGACTTGCCGACGTCCAGGGAACGAACATCCACTGAGGTCGAGGACAGTCGCCACGGCGGCAGCAAACGCCACCACACCGAGCACGACCGCATCAGAGGGAGCCACCACCGCTCGCAACATCGATCCCAGTCCGAGGATGACCGTGGCGAACGCCGCGCCTCCGATCAGATGACCAAGGACAAGGAAGCCTCCAGTGAGGCCCCATCGGTGTCCGCGCCCCCGCTCACCGAGCGGGGTGATGCTTGTCAGCATCGAAAGGCCTCAAGGTGACCATGCGGCTCGTACCGCAGCAACAAAGGCGACAATCGCTACGACAATCATGGCGCTCATGACGGCGCCTCGTCGTCTGTGTCGGTGCCGTCGGGATAGAGGCTTGGATGTCCCGGTCCGATTCCCGCGCCCGACAACGCGTCGTTCACGGACGGGACACCGTGAGGCCTGGTGCCCGTCATTGCCGAGTCATGGACTGCTTGAGTGAGCAGGTTTTTGACCTGGTCCCAGCCTGTGGCAGTGCCGGACCCGATCACCGTGCGGGACGCACCATCGACCATCACGAAGTAGGGCGAGCCGGGCACGTCGAGCGATTGCCACGTGGCCGAGGAGCACACCATCCGAATGCCGGTGGGAGCGAGCTCGGCCAGGCGCGACTCAGAGTCATGGGCCGGGTCTTGCGCCACGATCACAAGGCGCGTATCCACCCCTGGCAGCTCGATCTCCGGGTCGGTGAATGCCTCCCAGAAGGTCTGGCAGGTCCGGCACCCAGATGACAAGAAGGCCAGCAACGTGTGGTGATGGCCGTCGAACGCGACCTTGACCGGCCCGCCACCAGGCACGGTGCCAGTAATATCGATCACGCCACCCGACGTACCCGGGCCCATCGGCCGCGGTCCGACGGCTACCGCGGCATGTGTGGCCGTTGTTTCATCAAGGGGGATGCCTGCACGGTCGAGCGCGCGCAAGATGTCGGCGTGGGTGCGCAAAAGACCAAAGACCAGAACCGTCAGCAGCCCGACAGCGACACCGAGGAGAACGACGAGAACGGTCATGGCGTGGCTCCTGGCAATGCCAGTGTGTCGTGAAACAGCATGTGGAAGCGATGAAGGAAGGTAGCGGCCTGAGCTCGGGTGAGCGGCTGAGTAGGAGCGAACAACGTCGGGCTGACGCCGGTGGTGACACCATTCTCGGCGGCCCATCCGACGGCGACATCGAAGTAGTTCGAAGACGACACGTCGCTGAAGTTATGAGCAACACGCGCAGTCGGGGATCCGGCGAGACGCCACAAGAAGGTGATCGCTTGGGAGCGGGGGAGGATCATGTCCGGCCCGAAGCGGTTATCGCCGATACCCGTGGTCAGGCCATGGCCGACCATCCAGCTCACAGGCTGGGCGTACCACGCGTCAGGTGAAACATCGACAAAGCCGCTATCGGCGGGCGCATCCGGTCGACCCGCATAACGCCATAGGAATGTCGCGAAGTGAGACCGAGGCGCAGGCTCTCTGGGACCAAAGAGATCATTGGTCAAGCCAGTAGTGATTCCCTCTGCCGCCATCCAACCGACGGCTTCGGTGTAAAAGGCATCGGGTGCCACATCAGTGAATCCATCGTGAAGACACGGTCGGTCATGGAACGCGGTCTGGTTGTCGGTCGCCGATGTGGTGGTGCAGGTCGGATCCCACTCCCATGGGGGAACGCAGGTCACGACCCGACACGCGATCTCGCCGACACACTCGACGTTCTGGTTGCATTGGCCATAGCGGAACCGGGTGCAGTCGACAGATTGGCTTCCACAACCCTCAAGGCAGCGACAGTTGGCATCAGTGCACTCCGTCGCGCAGATGCCGCTCGCCCCGCACCCACAACCGTCGTCACAGACACGATTACAGTCGAGGTAGTAGCGGGGTTGAGGGGCTCCGCCGAGGTCACAAAACCCAGAACCGTCAGCCTTCCACCAGCCAGCGACGAGGGTGCCGGGAGGGCAAAGGTTTTCACCGGTCATCTGGCAGCAGAAATCGGTGTAACCGTCACAGCAAGCGTCACTGCAGCCGCAATTGCTTCCCGAACAGCCACAGATCGCAGCATGGGCGGTGGTGGGCCGAAGGGCGTACGCGGCTGGAGCGACGACCATCGCCGTAGCCCCCAGGACAGACCGAGACAGAAAACCGCGACGCGAGGCGTTCCGATCAACGATGCGACTCAATCGCGCAACGATCGTCTGGCTCATCTGTTTTCCATCAGCGTCTCGGACATGTTTTTGGACCTACGAGCCAGGCCTTGGGCGACGGGCCGCCATCGCTTCTGGCAATGCGGTGAACAGCACCAGGAACAGCCCGGCGAGGACACCGACCAGCACGACGAACCCCAACCCTCCGACTGGTTGATTTTCCATGACTTCCAGCGGGGTGGCGCCGCCAATGGCCATGAAGGACACAACGGCGAGGCCGATGGTGCCAGCGACGTGAATTCGTGTAGGCGGTGACTCGGCTCGCCCGAAACAGCCACACGAGGTGGCCCCCACCATCAGAGCACGAACTACTGCAGCCGCAAACCCGACATAGAAGACACCGACGATTCCGGCGGTCACTGGGCCGCCGATGACAAGTGCTGCAATACCGAGTCCCATCTCTACAACACCGAGAGCGACTGCTTGCGCCTCCCCGCTCGGGAATCCGAGACGAGGCATGCGAAGAGAAAAGAGCAAATCTGCGGTTGTCTCCGGCCTCGCAATTTTAGCTGCTCCGGCAAGGACTAGAAGCACGGCTGCCGCCGCATGAAGTGCGGTAGCGACGTCCATCGCTGCCACCCTAGGCATAGCCCCGATACGGTTGGTTGATGGTCAAGGAGCGCCCCGATTTCTACGATCTCATCGCGAGCAACCGCCGTCGTACATGGTTGCTGATGTTCTCGTTCTTCATTCTGCTGATGATTGTCGGCGTTGTCGTATCGGGCGCCATGGGCGGCGGGATCATCGGCGTGATCCTTGCCGTCGGCCTCTCGTTCGGCATCACCTTCACGTCTTACTGGTCGTCGGCATCGCTCGCGCTCAGTTCAACGCGAGCAGTCCCCGCCGATGCCACCGAGTACTCACGGCTCCACAATCTGGTCGAGTCCGTTTCGATCGCCGCCGGAATCCCCAAACCCAAGGTTTACGTGGTCCACGATCCGGCTCCCAACGCCTTTGCCACGGGCCGCAATGTCGACAACGCGGCGGTGGCCGTCACCACCGGCCTCCTCGACAAGATGAACCGCGCCGAACTCGAAGGCGTCGTCGCCCACGAACTCGCCCATATTCGCAACGGCGACATCCTGGTCATGACCGTCGCCGTGGCAACTGCCGGGTCTATCGCCCTCATCTCCGACATCTTCTGGCGGATGCTGTACTGGGGCGCCCTTACCGGTGGAGGTGCCTCACATCGGCGTCGCAACAACAACAACAACGGCGGCGGGAACCCGGTCATGATCATCGGGTTCGTTCTGGTGCTCGTGCTCGCACCCCTTGCCGCTGCACTGTTGAAAGCAGCGATCTCCCGAAACCGGGAGGCGCTCGCCGACGCCACTGCGGTGAAATTCACCCGATACCCATCGGGGCT
>JAACCU010000204.1 GCA_009937405.1 Actinomycetota bacterium | reverse complement strand
GCTCGGGCTCGGGCTCGGGCTCGGGCTCGGGCTCGGGCTCGGGCTCGGGCTCGGGCTCGGGCACTGCTGCAACGGGAGTCGCAGGTTCTGGGGCAACACGCTCCGCTGCCGTGGCAGCACGAAGCGCTTCGATCTCTGAGGGGTCACCAAAGTTGACGATCCCGTACAGATCTTGGAGGTAGGCGAGGTCGGCTGCAAACAGAGCCTCCACATGCCGCGGCGTGAAGTCGGTGATCGACCCCAGCCGGACAATGACTCGACCCAGAATAACCAAGGTGAGATACGGGTCGTCGGGCCCAGCGATTCGCTGGTCTCGAAGCGGTTCAATTTCATCGCGTGCTGTGGCGAGACGCATGACGCCGTCGCGGTGCAAAGCACCGTTGTCGTCGATGAATCCCTTTGGAAGCGTGAAGTCGAACTCGACCTGCAGACTCACTGAGTTCGCTCAAGCATTTCGTGTGTGAGCGTTACAGACTCTGTGATCACTGAGCCGTCACCGGCATCAAGATCACTCACCCCGTACTTCATCGGCCAGGCGTTATTGAACGTCCAGTTCGCAACGGGATTACCCGTCTCATCGAGAAGATCAAGTGACCCGTTCTTACGTTCCACAACAGCATTCGCACACTGCTCACACCAGGTGTATAGCTCCATAGACGTATTGATCGGACGACTCAATTCGATTTCGTCATAGTCGATCGGACCTGCCATCTTCTTCAACGAGTGAGTCGAACCCGAAACTTCCTTCTCGATCACTTCCATCGAGTAGCCGAGGCCACTGACCTCGGTGAACAACATCGGTTCCAGCCCGTCGATGGTGAGGAGAAACCGATACGCAAGAAACGGAAGTTCTTCTACTTGGCTAATACCACGATGTTCAGACATTCATGACTCCTTCGTTCTGGGTCATCATCACTGCACTCGCACGAGGTTTTCGTGCGAGATAGTGAGCGATTCCACGGCTGCTTCCGTACTAGTCGCGCTCATCGACGGACCAGACCATTTTGAAGGCCAACCGTTCTTGAACTCGAACTGTGCAACTACCTCACCGGTAAGAGACATGATGCTGATCGCACCATCGCAGCGAGCACTCGTGATGTCACCCGTCGCAACTTGATCAGCCCAGTCCTCAAGGGCAGTGTCGGACGTGAGACCACGAGACAATTCGATATCGCCGTACGACGTCCGCCCGGGGATCATCACCTTGATGTACGCCCCACTCGGGGTCATGGTCTTGTGCTCCGCTCCCTCGATGTCGATTGAAAGACCAGAACACTTCGTGAAGTACGAAATACCTGCCTGCCCGTCAACCTCGAGCATGAACGCAAATCCCTGGAGACCTTCTTCTCCGGTATCTAAACCGCTATAGCTCATGTGATTACTCCGAATCCTTGAACTGGCTGATGCGGAAGATCACGAACTCTGCTGGCTTCACGGGAGCGATGCCGATTTCCATGATCACCTTGCCCTGATCAATGCTGTCGGGCGGGTTATTCTCTGCGTCGCATTTAACGAAGAATGCCTGATCAACAGACTCACCGAACAGCGCTCCGTCACGCCAAAGACCTGTAAGGAACGAGGAGATGGTGCGGTTGAGTCGGCCCCACAGTCGCCAGTCGTTTGGCTCAAACACTGCAAACTGGGTACCTTCAAGAATCGTGGTCTCAATCATATTGAAGAGACGACGGACGTTGATATAGGTCCAGTCGGTGTCGCTGGCCAGAGTGCGAGCACCCCAGACGCGGATCCCGCGGGTGCCGAACGGTCGGATGCAGTTAACGCCTATCGGGTTGAGTAGCCCCTGCTCAGCCTTGGTAATCGGTGCCTCAACGTCAAGAGCGCCACGAACGACTTCGTTTGCTGGGGCCTTGTGCACGCCGCGGGTATCGTCAGTACGGGCCCAGACACCAGCCAAATGGCCTGATGGGGGGACAAGCAGTTCGGCGTCGCCGTTGGTGGCAACTGGATTATCAACCTTGATCCACGGGTAGTACATCACGGCAAATGCCGAGTCGTACATGGCGACGTCGGAACGCCACTCCTTGATGTCCTGGACACTCATGCCTGGCGGTGAATCGAGGACCGCCATGCGGTTGCCAGCACCTTCACAATGATTGATGAGTGCGGTCTGCACAGCCTTCCACATGCCAAGGTCGACGCTGCCGTCTTCCTTCGTAGCGGCGGTTACCAGGTCGGGGACCATAACCATCGTGACGTCATCGGCAATGACAAGGCCGTTGATGCCAGTACGGTCGGTCTCGCTACCAGCAAAGGCTCGGGGCTTGACTTCGACAGGCGTCGGAGCAGCCTTCTCAAGTGGGAATGAACCCGGCTTGAGCATCGTGATGGTCTGGTCGACGTCGGCTGCAAGCGCTTCCAGCGTGGTTACTTTGACTTTTTCGCTGCCAGCGAGAACGGTCTCAATGTTGTTGTCACCGGCAACAACGGTTACCCCAGTGTAAGACTCCACCTCTTCGCCGTTTTCCACCAACGTGATGCCAAATGTGGCCGCAGCATCGTCTTCGCCAGCTTCTTCAGCAGTAATCACGACCTGGACATCAGCATCGGGTTCTACCGACTCGACCGTAACCGGGCTGCCAAGGGCACGATCAGCGGCGGCCAATGCCCTGGTGGATGGTTGGCCTGCTGGCTCAGAGTTTGCGACACGCACGATGTAACAAACGCTGCCACCGTTGAGAAACCATCCAAACACCGAATGTGGAAGCATCGCTCCCGGAGTAAGGCCACCATAGAGACCTTCGAACTGGGTCCAACTCGTGACAAGCCGCGGCCGAAGGCCCTGCGGATCGTTTTCGTCATCAGTTGGGAAACTCTCGGTATATCCCACAAACGCGGCAATAGCCGTCGCTCCTGCGGATAGCGATGCCGAACTAGACGGCACCTCTTCCACATAGACACCTGGTGTCAAATAGCTAGGCACCTTGAACTCCTGTCAAGTCGATTTCTTCCACACTCACGATTCCTATTGTGCCACATCACTTACGGATGCGGCTACTCGGATCAGTGCATTCCGTTCGTAAACATTCACGGTGCAGAAATTCATGGAACTTGCACAGTGGTGCACGTGGGGTTCGTGATCGAGATCACGCCTCCCCAGTTGCACATGCATTTCGAAGAGTTGTTGAGTGCCGGCATGTTCTCGATAAGAACGGTGGGCGCGCCAGGCGCCCATGGAGCCGCTATGGCAGGAATACACGGCATTGGTGTGAGCACTCCAAGCGCTGCCGCTGTAGCGGCCGTAACCATCGGATTCGCAAGGCTCTGGCACATGGCGAACGGTGGAATGTTGACCATGGGCTTGTTGTCCATGATGTTGGCCGCCGGCATAGCCCCCGCACTCGTCTTGGGACGGATCACGTTCAGAGTGCTCGGAGCCATCCCAAACGAGCACTGCAGCATTGCCGTCGACACTACTTGTTGGCCCATCGCGGATCTGTTCCCCTCAACGATTCACCGATCGGTTATCTTTCGGTAGTGCACGGTACCCCATGGACTCAATTCGCTGATGCTGTCCTGGCTATGGCCGTGGCTCAGGCCTGGCCGGAGGACTCCAGTTCGAAAGCGACCCCAAAGCCGCCGGCGCTTCAAACCGGGCGTGACCTTTCCACTGATGTCAAGTCAGCAGAAAAGCTTCTCGTCGAGCGACGAGCAGCACTCCACGAGAGCCTGAGCGGATCTTCGGCATTCTCGACCCTGGTAGCCAACGCCGCTCTGCTTCCGGCTGAAGCCGAGGCACTCGCGCTTTGTGCCTCAATCGATGCCGACGTTCGCCGTCAGCGGCTCATCGGTTGGCTTCAGGAAGATCTTGCCCTCACCCGTCCCGGACTCGACTTGCTCGGACGTTTGCTCGGCAGCAAGTCTTCAGGAGCACTCACCGTCGGGGCCAGTTCCGGACTCGTCCGAGCGGCGATCGTCGATATCGGCACTCAAGGTCCGTGGGGTGCCCGGTCTGTCGGCATCGAGTCATCCGTGCTCTGGGCGCTCGCAGGTGAGGGCAGCCCTGACCCAGAGTTGCCCGCTGGAACCAGCTTCTTCTCGACAAGCGAAACACCTGACATCGCCGAGGCTCCACTCGTTTTCGTTACCGGGCCTGACCGGAGCAAGCGCCGTCGCCACGCTGCAGCGGCAACCGCCGGTATCCGATTCGTGGTGGGCACGCAACCGACCGACGAACGTGGCTGGGGCGCGCTGGTTCGAGAAGCCACAATTCGAGGCGCCGGAATCATCGTCGAATGCGACTCGGACCTCTCTCAGGATGGACGCCGCTGGATCGAGCGTGCCACCCACCTCCCGTGGGCGGTGAGCTCCACCCATGAGATTTCGGTCAACGCACTCCCCGACCGTCCATGGGCCGAACACTATGTTGCGGCACGCGTTGCTAGCCCCGACGAGTGGGCCGATCAGTTCCCCGAACTCCAGGAATATGTTCACCGCCTGACATCGGACCAGTTGTCGCTCGTTGCTGAGATCAGCAGCAACATTGACTCCGGACTCGAAGGCGCAGTACGCCGCCTGTCAAGTGGCCCCATCGACCGGTTGGCCCGGCGCGTTCGTCCTCGTTATCAGTGGGAAGATCTCGTCCTAGACAACGACCGCAGCGACCAGTTGAGGGAGCTTCTCGCCCGCTACCGCAATTCTCAAATCGTGTATAGCGACTGGGGCTTTCCTGCCATACCTTCGTCCGGATTGATCGCCATGTTCTCTGGCGATCCCGGCACCGGCAAGACCATGTCTGCCGAGGTCTTAGCCGGCGAACTTGGTCTCGACCTCTTCGTCGTCGACTTGGCTGCCGTTGTGAGCAAATACATCGGTGAAACGGAGAAGAACCTCGAAGAGATCTTCTCCGCCGCAGCAGTGGGGAACCAAGTGCTCTTCTTTGATGAGGCTGATTCGCTGTTCGGCAAGCGCACCGAGGTAAGCGATGCACGCGACCGCTACGCAAACCTTGAGGTTAGCTATCTGTTGCAGCGCATTGAGATTTTTGAGGGACTCGTAGTCCTTGCCACCAATTTCTCCAACAACATCGATTCAGCATTCCTGCGCCGTATCGACATTTCAATCGACTTCGTCCAGCCAGAGGAACCGCAGCGCGAGGAATTGTGGCGGCGCTCGTTCCCGCCCAATGCGCCGCTAGCCGACGACGTGGATCCAAACGAACTGGCTGCGGTGTACGAACTCTCCGGTGGTTCGATTCGCAAGGCATCGCTTTACGCAGCGTTCCTGGCAGCGGAAGCGGGTGAGCACATCAGCCGCGACCGAATCTCATTAGCAGTCGACCGCGAGTATCAGAAGCTCGGACGACTCCGTCCAGGCAAGAAACTCGGGCGCTAGCTCCAGGCCCTACTCCGCAGGAGCCACTGGCAGGTTCAAACCCTTGCCAGCGACGCTGTCGTTCAAATCGGCAGAGCTCCCCACGACGCAGATGATGCCGCGATCGTCGCTCTCGTTCCAGGAATCAAAGGTGGGATACATATACGAGAAGTAAAGCGATGTGCCGACAGAGAAATAGTCGACTCCCGTGTAAGTGCCGAACTCAGCCAAGCAGATTCCGTCGGCGTAGGTAACCAACTCGGCCTCACCGGGATACGTCTCGGATGGGTATTCCTGCAGGTGGTACACCTCTATACGGTGCACATCGGTGCAGGGTTCGACCGGCACGTCTTCAAGTTGGTCGGTGAGGTTTTCGAGTTCACCCAGACAGTCGCCGGGCTCAAGATCGAAGACGGAAAGATCTCCAGCCTCGGTGACCCCGGGAACACCCTCTTCGCGACCAACATCGCTTCCAGAACAGCCGGTAGCCAAGGCTGCAACCACAACAACGAGAGCGACAAATCTCTCTCTCATGTTGGTTGTCCTAAATGCCGTGCTCATCGTTGCGAACCATACTTCAACCGGGCGAGCACGCTGATGACCCAAAATGCCACAATCTGGGCCATAGATGTGCTCGTGATATTCGCGCTTGTGGATCGCGACTCGTCACTCAACCGTAACCGGACCGCTCGGTTCTGCAAGTTGAACTTCACGGACCGGACGTGGACCACCGCAGAGAACAGGTGGACCACCGTGATCCCACTCATCATGCTTAACACATCTCACGCTGATGTCGTGCCAGACCAAGTCAGCACAGCGCGGAGGCCAACTCGCTTTGTGGGCCGCGTGTTCCAAATCGGGCTAAAGACGCTACGCACAACGTCGCGCTCTCCTGTCGGCGGCAACGCTGCCCTGGCGTGTGGCCGGACCACAACGGCGGCACTTGTGCCGCGATCCACTCAGAGAGTACGACTGGTGTTTCCTTAGCCAACCTTTCGTCGCCGACAACGAACACCGGAACTGTCTCAGCCGGCAGCTAGGTTGCCGGCCATGACTCCGGATGTGCCCGCAACTCTCACCCATGTGGCAGCGGATGGCCAGCGCATCTTCGATCTCGCCGAAGCCAATCCCGATGCTGACGTTCCTGCCTGCCCGGGCTGGAATCTCACTGATTTGGCTATCCACACCAGCGGGGTTCATCGCCGGGTTGCCCATTGGGTCGCCAACCGAGTGAGCCAGATGGAGTCGTGTCCCGATGGCGAACCCGCCGACCCAACGAATCCGTTTTCATGGTGCCGCGAGGGGCTCGGCCTTTTGCTGGTCACGCTGAAGGCCGCCGACCCCCACGCTTCCGTCTGGAGCTGGACCGACCGTCGCAACGCTGGCTTCTACCAGCGCCGGATGATGCATGAGAACGCCATCCACCGCTGGGACGCTGAGTCCGCCGTCGGCACCCCCGGTCCGATTGACGCCGATGTGGCCACCGATGGAGTCGACGAGGTGCTTGCCGTCGGCATGCGCTTCCAAAGCAGCGGCTCCCCCATCGAATATCCCGACGGATCGGTCCTGCTGGCTCGCACCGACGGGACCGACCGCTGGCTCGTCCGTTCCCTCGACGGCACCCTCCAGGTCGCCCGCAACGGCGATGCCGGCGGCTCCGCTGATGCCACAGTCACCGGCCACGCCGAAGACCTACTTTTGTACCTCTGGGGCCGCTCCAGTGCCGCCGTCATCGGCGCTGACGTCGACGTCGCCGCTGCCTGGGCCCAGGTCGCCCCCTAAAGCACGTATGGGGGCAGACCCCAATCGGGCCTGTCACTTCCCGTTTTGTGGGACTGCTCGTGGGGTGAGAATGTGTCCAGATGAAAGAACTCTCCGGAAAGACGGCTGTGGTCACGGGCGCAGCAAGTGGGCTCGGACTCGCGTTCTCAGAATCGTTTGCTGCATTAGGCATGAATGTCGTGATGGCCGACGTGGAAGCTGGCCCGCTCACAGTTGAAGCCAAACGCCT
>JAACCU010000018.1 GCA_009937405.1 Actinomycetota bacterium | reverse complement strand
GCCTTCTTCTTGGCAGCCTTCTTCTTGGCAGCCTTCTTCTTGGCAGCCTTCTTCTTGGCAGCCTTCTTCTTGGCAGCCTTCTTGGCCGGTCCCTTGGCACGACGATCAGCGAGCAGTTCGGCTGCGCGTTCCACCGTCAACTCTTCGACCGTGTCGCCCTTGCGCAACGACGCGTTGTATTCGCCATCGGTGACATAGGGGCCGAAGCGACCATCCTTGACGACCATCTCCTCGCCGCTCTCGGGATCTGGGCCCATTTCTCGCAGCGGCGGCTTCGGTGCAGCCTGGCCGCGATGGCGCTTCGGCTGAGCCAGCACTACAAGACACTCCTCAAGCGTGATGGTCAGCAGTTGTCCCTCAGTCTCGAGGCTACGACTGTCCTTGCCTTTGGCGAGATAGGGGCCATAGCGCCCGTTCTGCACCGTGATGACCTCTCCATCAACGGGGTCGGCACCGACGGTGCGCGGCAGCGAGAGGATCTGAAGTGCGTCCTCCATCGTGACAAGTTCGAGCGACATCGTGGAGAAGAGCGATGCCGACTTCGGCTTCTCCTCCTGCTCATCAAAGGTGCCAACCTGCACGTAAGGACCAAAGCGGCCAGCCTTCGCAAAAATCTCCATGCCAGTCTCGGGGTCCGCACCGAGGACGCGGCCCTCCTTCGGCATCAACAGGAACTCGAGCGCCTTCTCGAGCGAGAGTTCATCGGGCGGGATGTCGTCGGGGATCGAAGCTGTGGTGACATTGCCAGCCTCGGGTTCGTCGTCCTTGACGACGCCCTTCTGAACGTAGGGGCCGTAGCGGCCGACACGAGCGACAACGGGCTCGCCGTCTTCAGCCATACCCAGTGGAATTGTGTTGACGGCGCGAGCGTCGATGTCGGGAAGACGCTTCGACACCTTCTCCTGAAGACCAGGTTCGCCGCCCTCCTCACCGAAGTAAAACTTCGCGAGCCACGGCACAGCCTCTTCGAAGCCGCCGGCGATCTTGTCGAGGTCGTCCTCCATCCGAGCGGTAAAGGCATAGTCGACGAGGTTAGGAAAATGGCCTTCCATCACGTTGACCACGGAGAAGGCAGTGAAGGACGGCACGAGCGCCGAGCCCTTCTTCCAGACATAGCCGCGGTCCTGGATGGTGCCAATGATCGACGCATAGGTCGATGGGCGACCAACGCCCAATTCCTCAAGACGCTTCACGAGGCTGGCCTCGGTGAACCGACTCGGAGGTGAGGTCATGTGACCATCGGCTTCAAGCGAGACGTTACGGGTGGCATCACCTTGCTCGAGCGGCGGAAGGCGACGCTCGTCGTCAGCCTGATCCTTGTTCACATCGGCATCGGTGTCTTCTTCGTAAACCTCACGGAAGCCGCGATGGGTGATCACAGTGCCGGTGGCATTGAAGACAACGTCGGTGCCCGACTTCGAGTTGGCGCCGAGCCGAAGTTGAACGGTGTCACCAGTGCAGTCAGTCATTTGAGAGGCGACGGTGCGCTTCCAGATCAGCTCATACGCACGAGCCTCAGACTTGGGAACCTGCTTGGCAACCTCGTCAGGAAGCTGAAATGAGTCACCGGCCGGGCGAATGGCCTCATGCGCCTCCTGCGCGTTCTTCACCTTGTTGGCGTAGTGGCGAGGAGCCTCGGGCAGGTTCCCGTCGCCGTAGCGCTCGCTGATCATCGAGCGAGCCGCGTTGATGGCGGTGTCCGACAGCGTGGTGCTATCGGTCCGCATATAGGTGATGAAGCCCTTTTCATAAAGCCCCTGGGCGGCGCGCATCGCCATGGCAGAACCCATGCCGAGCTTGCGGCCCGCTTCCTGCTGGAACGTCGAGGTGATGAACGGGGCGGCTGGACGGCGCCGGTAGGGCTTCGACTCGCGGGAGCGAACCTCGTAGGGAACACCTTCGAGATAGTCAACCATTGCCGAGGCCTTCGCCTCGTCGAGCACGATGACATCATCACGCGAGAGTTGGCCGTCATCGTTGAAGTCGCGGCCGCTGGCGAGACGAACCCCGTCGATCAAAGCCAGGTTGGCCTTGAACTCGCGCTGGTCTTGGCCAGCTACCGCAGCGAATGAACCAGCGATATCCCAGTAGCCGGCGGCAATGAAGGCCATCCGTTCACGTTCACGCGAAACAACCACGCGGGTAGCCACAGACTGCACTCGACCCGCCGACAGCTGTGGCATGACCTTCTTCCACAGCACCGGAGAGACCTCGTAGCCGTACAGGCGGTCGAGGATTCGGCGTGCTTCCTGCGCGTCAACCATCTTGCGGTCGAGCTCGCGAGGCGAATTGACAGCTGCTTGAATCGCATCCTTGGTGATCTCATGAAACACCATTCGCTTGATTGGCACCTGCGGATTCAATACCTCGATGAGGTGCCAGGCGATCGCTTCGCCCTCACGATCCTCATCCGTTGCGAGATAGATCTCGTCGGCATCTTTCACCAGGCTCTTCAAGAGCTTGATGTGATCTTTCTTGTCCCGGTTCTCGACATAGAGGGGTTTGAAGTCGTTGTCGACATCGATCCCCGTGCGAGCCCACTTCTCGCCCTTATAGGCAGCAGGCACGTCCGCAGCGTTGCGCGGAAGGTCCCGGATATGACCGATCGATGACTCGACGGTGTATC
>JAACCU010000203.1 GCA_009937405.1 Actinomycetota bacterium | reverse complement strand
GACCCGGTAACGATCGCTCGGCGGCCGGCAAGCGAGAATGATGACAATGCCGTCATCGCGTCAGGCATAGATTTGGGCGATCGTCGTTCCGACGACCACTTCTGTATCGGATGCGGGTACCAGAATCACAATCCGGCCAGATGCCGGTGACTCGATCTCGAGGTTGATCTTTTCCAACTCGATCACAACGAGTCGCACACCGGCTTCGACCACCTGGCCGTCATCGACCAACCACTCAAGAACCACGGCCTCCTCGACCAACCCAGAATGAGGAATTCGAACATCGATCGGCGGATCAGATGTGCCCATGCTTGGCCAGCCCTTCTCGCGGGCTCATCCCCAGCCGCATGTCGTCGCGTACCTGGCGTTCGATGCCGACGATCTCCTCAGCCCGTGCTAGCACGGCGAGAATGTCCGCCTTCGGCACGATCAGTACCCCGTCAAAATCGGCGATCACCAGGTCTCCCGGATGCACCGTGACATCGCCGATCGTGACCGGTTGCTGGCACGCCACCATCTCCCATCGTCCAATGCCGCTGCGCGGATTGACGTCACGGTAGAAAACCTGCAGCCCGATGTCGCGAAGACCTGCCGTATCGCGCAGGTTGCCGTCGAGCACGACACCGACGCACCCGTGGCCGATCGCCGAGTTTCCCGTGAGCTCACCGAAATGGGCGACCAGATTGCCGGTGTTGTGGAACACCATCACCGAGTCGGGTGTGAGCTTTTCGAACACCTCGAGGTAGGACGAAATCCGCTGCTCACCCTCGTCCCACGACACGGCGGGCACGATCTCTGCCCCCTCGACCGTGAACGCGATGCCGACGAAGGAACCCTCGGGGAACAGGGGCCGCAGTGCCGACGGCAAAACCGGCTCGGGCATGCCGAGTTCGTACATCGCATCGCTAACGGCTGGCACATACATACCTCGGAAGCGGTCACATATCTCGGCAATGGTCGGCTCGCTCATGCGGTCGTTCCATGCTCTTTGGTCAGATAGTCGAGCGCAGACAGGGCATAGATCATCGCGGCCTCGGCTGCGCCGTCTTTGTGCATCGATTCGTTCGGGCTGTGGGCGCGGGGGAGGAATCCGGGTCCGAATGATGCGATACACGGCACACCAGCGGCGATCTGGATGTATGCCGCGTCCGTGGCACCTGGGAAAGCGTCGAGACGGGGCGTGCGATCAAGCACCTGTTGAGACGCGTCAGCCAGCGATTGCACTATCGGGTCGTTCCCGTCGATCTCGGTCGCTCCGACCATGAGGAACCACTCGAGTGTGGCATCGAGTTCGGAGTCCGAGGCCGTCGCATCGTCAAGGAACCGCTGGACATCGGCCTGTACCTGCTCTTCTGTCATGCCGGGGATCGTGCGGATGTCGACTCCGAACTCGGCCCGCCCCGGAAAGACTCCGTATGTGACACCGGCCTGTGCTGTCACGCCAACGTTCACCGTCGGCCCGAAACGGCAGTACTCGTGATCGTCAAATGTCAGATAATCACGCAACTCGCCTTGCATCTTCAACGCCAGCTCGGCCATCTTGAGCGTTGCATTGACGGCGGGCAACTGGTCCGAGATCGACGAGTGCATCTGGGTACCGATAACGACGACCTTGAACAATGCCGCCCCCCGCGAGACAAGGTGGATCGACTCCCACTCCTCGTGGACACCGGCGGGTTCACCAATCACGCATACATCGGCAGCGATGTAGCCCTCGGCGGCGAGCCACTTCGACCCGTACTGCGATCCGTTTTCCTCGTCAGCGGTCAGAGCTAGCGACAACTCACCCGGGAACTCACCAAGCTCGCGCAAGGCGGCAGCAGCGTAGATCATCGCCGCAATCGAGGCCTTCATATCGCCCGAACCGAGGCCGATCAGCTCATCGTCGATCACAACCGGGTCCCACGGATCCGTCTTCCATTCGTACATGTTTCCGGCCGGCTTGGTGTCAATATGCCCCGACAGCAGGAGAGTGCGCCCGGGAGAGGTACCCGCCACCCGCGCCAACACGTTCGGTCGATCGGGAAGACATGCGGCAATCGAGCAGTCCTCGATCCCGAGTTTGGCGAGACGATCCATGATCACTCGGCTCACTGCGACCTCGTCGCCCGGCGGGTTCACCGACGGCGTGCGGATCAGATCGCACGTGAACTCGAATATCTCGTCCGCTCGCTCGGCAATGAACGCCGCCACCTTGCGCTGCGCCGCATTGTCGAGACGGTCCTCGATTCGATCGAACAACACGGTCATCCTTTCCGCTGCCGCAGATGCGCAGCGATTTGATTGATTCCTGATTTGATCGTGTCGGCATCGGCGGCCAGCGAGACGCGTACCATGCCTTTACCACCCGGGCCGAAGACGCTGCCCGGAGCGATCGACACCCCCCGCTCACGCAGCAACTCAAGGGCAAAGTCGAGTCCGCCGTCACTGCCGTGATCCGAAAGGTCGAGCAGCATGTAGATCGTTCCCTGCGGCGGATAACACCGAATACCGACCGCCTCAGCAGCCTGCACCGCCAGCACCGCTCGTTCGGCGTAGGCATCACGCATCGCTGTGATCGGCTCGCGTGGGCCAGCGAGAGCGGCTTCAGCGGCCTTCTGGGAGATGGTGCTCGGGCACGACACCTGCGGCTCTTGAGTGTTGCGCATCAACTGCGGTATATCTCCTCGTGCAACCGCGTAACCCACCCTCCAACCAGTCATTGCGTAGACCTTCGAGAAGCTGAAGACGGAAATCACTCGGCCGTCAGTGTCAAACCAGGCAGCGGGTGTATGGGTGACCGTGCTGTCAAGCACGAGTTCGTCGTAGACCTCATCGCTGATGAGCCAGAGATCGTGACGGTCGGCGAAGGCCACGATGGCTTGGGTCACGACGTCGTCGTAAACCCGGCCCGTCGGGTTCGACGGCGAGTTGGAGAACATCACTCGCGTCCGGTCGGTTATGAGTGCCTCTAACTCATCGAAGTCGGGCAGGAAATCGTTCGCCGGTCGGAGATGGTAAAAGCGCGGCACACCACCGAGTAGTCGCACCATCTCGTCCATGTTCGGGAACCCCGGCGTGGGCAGGAGCACCTCGTCGCCGGGCTCAGACAAGATCGAGAATGCGCTGTACAGCGCATTCATGCCGCCGGGGGTGACCACGATCTCGTCGACTCCGGCATCGATCTGGTTGACCCCAGCGAGCTTGTCGCTCAGCAACTCACGCAGTGAGAGCAGGCCTCCGTTCGGGCCGTACCCAGTATGGCCCTGACGTGCTGCTTCTGCGGCGTGGTCGATGATGTGGCTCGGCGTGACGAAGCTCGGTTCCCCCACCTCGAGCCGCAACGCACCCGGCGTGCGTGCTGCCTCGTCGAACAGGACGCGGATCTCTGATCGCTGGTAGTCCCAGGCGCTCCTGGCGGGGGCGGGCACGCGACTCCTACTGCTCTTCGGCCGCCGCCGATGCGGCCGCCTGAGCTTCGAGATCGGGACGCTGACCCGGATCGAAATAGCGCAGCGACCAGTCCGCTCCTTGCCATGTGGTGAGCTTCTCAGTCGGAACGAGCTTCACCAGGTAGCGCTCCCATCCGTATGAGGCTGCCAACTGTTCAGGGCCGTCGGGACCCGAATAGCGCAGGGCCATGGCATCGGCAATCGGCACCCATTTCGACCCCTCGCCGCGAGCTGGGCCTTCGACGATCTCGGCCCGGCACTGGGCGAGCACCTTGCGAATACGCGGATGGGCCATCTCCTCGATGCAGATCGCACACCGATTGTCGCGTCTCAAATGCTGCACCCATTCCGACCGCTTTCGGCCGACGACATAAAAGGCAGCTTCGTCCCAGTGGTACCATAGGGGCACCGACATCGGCCATCCCGTCTCATCGAGATATGACAGCTTGAGCAGCCAGACGCTGTCGGAACTGGCAAGGAACTCGTGGATGTCGTCGGTGCTAAGACCGCCCGCTCCTGAGCCTTCCTCATAGTAGTGAGATTGCTTAAACTCGCCCATTGGCTCCTCTTCACAAGTCCGAACATTTGCTATAGTATTCACTATAAATGATTCGTCAAGGCGGCGAAGACAGACCATACAAACAGCCATCGCCTCACCCGGTCGCCGAGGCGAGCGCAGCCAAAGGCCGATTCGTTCGGCGAGATAGCAAATCAGGGAGTTTGTGCATGAATCGCTTTACCGGCAAAAACGTGTTCATCACCGGTGCGGGCAGTGGCTTCGGCCAGCGGACCGCAGAGTTATTCGCCGAGGAGGGAGCCGCCCACGTCTATCTCGTCGACCGCCTGCAGGAACGACTCGACGTCACGGCTGAGCGAGTCAAGGCTGCAGGAGCAACACCAGTTTCGATCTGCACCGATCTCAGCTCGATGGCCAACTGCAGCGACGCCATCGCCAAGGCTTTGGCGGTCGACCCGAAGCTCGACGTAATGATTAGCAATGCCGCAGCGTGGGCCGACGAGCACTTCCTTGACATCACAGACGAGTCGTGGCGACACGTGTTGTCAGTCAATCTGGACGCCTACTTCGTGCTTGCCCATCGCGCGGCCAATGCAATGAAACACACTGGAGGCGGCTCGATCCTGTTCACGTCGTCGGTTGCCTCACTTGGCCATGGCCGTGGATTCACGACGTACGGGGTTGCCAAAGCGGGTCTCGTCTCTCTGGCCAAAGCAATCGCTGTCGAATGTGCACCATTCGGAATCCGGGCGAATTGTGTGAGTCCCGGTCCGGCCGATACGCAACAGTCGGTCGACCTCACCAGCGAGGAGCTGATGGACAAGTGGCGAACGGAGGGCTTCCCGGTGGTACCGATGAACCGCCTCGCCTCTGTCGACGACATCGCCCGCGCGTTTCTGTATCTCGCGTCGGAAGATGCCGCGTACGTGTCAGGAACCAACCTCATCGTCGATGGTGCCCTCACCGCTCAGGCTTACGACGTGCCCGACCAGTGACGCCTGGTCCCTAGTCTTGCGTTGGCTGGCGAACTGCCACTTGACGCGGTCGATTGACAAGCTATGAAGGCGCCGGTATCGTCGAAATATTATATTTCTGCGCCGTTGGTGGGCGCAGATCCACATACACCGAGTGGTCGAGGAGTGGTCATGGCTGATGATTGGCGCGGCAAAATTGGGGCAATGGATCCCGATCGCAGGGATTTCTACCTCGAGGGAAGCGCTCTGGCGCGCCTCTCAGCGATCAACGAAGACGGCTTCCCCCACCTCGTCCCAGCCTGGTACCACTGGGACGGAACTGCATTCTGGTTTGTGCTTCGCGATCGCGCCGAAATCGCCGCAATCCTGGCCCAAAACCCCCACTGCGGTCTCGTGGTCGACGAGGGCTCGGTCAAAGACGAGGCCAACAACCGCTTCTTCGAGATGCCGAAGGTATGGGCGCAGGGTCTGGCCGAGGTCATTGAAGAACCCAACATTGGCGGCAAATGGGTCGATATCGCCTCAAAGATGGCGGTCCGGTACCTGGGTCCGAACGGCCCGGAATACATTCAGGCATCCATAAACCAGCCGCGTTGGTTGTTCCGCGTCGAACCAACAGTGCTGAAGACCTGGGAAGGCACGGGTTGGGCCAAGAAGTACTGGGTGAAAAACGAGAAGACGATCTCGTACGAAGAGGCTCACGGGCTCACCGGTTCGTCTGATTGACAGATGTTCCGACGTATGCCCGTCAATCAACTCTTCGACCTGAGTGGTCGCGTGGCGATCGTCACGGGTGGCTCACGAGGGCTGGGCGAGGCAATCGCCACGGGACTTGCCGAAGCAGGTGCGCGGGTTGCGATCACGAGCACCAACGAGGCCGACATCATCGAGCGAGCATCCCAGATCGCCGACCGAACCGGCCAGCAGATCCTCGGAATCGCCGGCGACATCGCCGATGAGGCCGATTGCGAACGTATAGTCGCCGAGGTCGAGCTTGGCTTCGGGCGGCTCGACATTCTCGTGAACAATGCTGGCATTAATCTACGGGGGGCGATCCACGAGCTGTCCGTAGCCGATTTCGAGCACTCTTTGGCGGTCAATGTGACGGGGACCTGGCTCATGTGCCGGTCCGCTTACCGGCTACTCAGCCAAGCACCAGCGGGGCGAGTAATCAATCTTGGCTCCACCTTCGGCACAATCGCAGCACCGAGCCGAACGGCGTACACATCGGCTAAGGGCGCCGTGCACCAACTCACCCGAGCGTTGGCGATGGAATGGGCAGATGTTCCGATCAATGTCAACGCCCTCGCACCCGGACCGTTCCTCACCGACATGAACCTCGCCGATCAGCACTCCGAGCACGCAGTCCGTGTCATCAACCAAGAGGTGGCACTCAAACGTTGGGCTGAGATCTCCGAGATCGTTGGTCCGGTGCTGTTTCTTGCATCCGACGCATCGAGCTACGTGACCGGCTCGATTCTCGCCGTCGACGGCGGCTGGACAACACACTGAATCTGACGGGCAGTACCCGTTGCCAACGCACCTGGAGTGATTATGCACGGTATTGCTGACGTCAACGGCACCACTCTCTGGTACCAGCTCACCGGTGACGGAGAGTGCGTCGTACAAATCGGTGGCGCGGTGAGCGGCCACGAAGGGTACGAAACCATCACCCCACACCTCGCCGAGTACTACGAGGTGCTGGACTACGACCATCGCGGCTACGGCCTGAGTGCTAGGCCGTCACAGCGCTACACGATCGACGTGTGGTGCGATGATCTCGTGGCGCTTCTCGACCACCTCGACAAAGATCGTGTCCACGTGCACGGCGGATCGATGGGCAGTTTCATCGCGATCGCGTTCGCGCTGGCGCATCCCGAACGGGTTGACAAACTGATGCTCGGGGCCGGCGCTGTTGCAAAGTGCGACGGCATGGGCCAGTCGCACTTCCGCGTGTGGCAACACCTCGCACGGGCATACGGAGTCGGCTCTCGAGAGGTTGCCGATGAGTTGGTGAACAAAGCATTCTCGCGCTCCTACATCGACCTCATGGGCCTCGATGCTCTCGTCGATGCGATGATCGACTCAATAAGCCGCAACACCAACACCGATGTATTCATCGACGCCTGCCAGGCGATGATCGACACCGATGTGACCGCTACCCTGGCACGCCTTTCTGCGCGCACACTTGTCATGGTCGGTTCTGTGGACGTGCTCACGCCGCTCGACACCGGGCCGGGTGGCGTCGGTGCACGCCGGGTCGCCGAGATGATTCCGAACGCCACACTGGCCGTTTTTGAAGGCAGCGGGCACGGTCACTACATTGAGCAGGCCGACGAGTCGATCGCAGTCATCGTCGACTTCCTCCAGCAACCCGAGTCGACAACGCCCGGCTTGAAATAGTGACTCCAGAATTGTGACTTTCCCGACATTCGCGCTGACCGACGAGTCAAGGACAAGGTGATCGCCGACGAACTCACGCTCAACGCGTTCACCCAGATCAGCCCCCCGAAGTAGTCGAACTCTGTGGCGCCGTCAAACTCGACTTCGTGGTCCTCGATACCAAACACACATCGGTGGGATGGGACCGGTTGCCGGCGATGTGCTTGGCCGCCCTCTGCTGCGGGACCTTTCCCCTGTTGCGACTCGGCACCGCACAGCAGGCACCCATCACCAGGGCCCTCGATGCCGGCTCACGAAACATGGATTAGGTCATCACAATGACACTCGCCGACTAGAGCCCAGAAGCAAACCGGGGCGTCGCGTGCGTGATCCAGATCGAATCAAAGGGGGCGTCGACTCGGTTGACGCGATCGCCTCGGTGCACGGTGTCGACTGCTTGTTCGTCGGGCTGAGCGACCTTTCGGTCGACCTAGGATACCCGGCCGAGTACGCCCATCCCGAACTCGAAGCAGCCCTTGACCGCCTACTTGCCGCAGCTCGGGCCCATGGCGTCTCGGTCGGCATACCAATCGCCGATCTCAGACACGCCGCAGACTACCGCCGGCGCAGCGTGTCGTTCTTCACCACTAGCGATCGAGCGATGGTGGCCAATGCCATGGCCTCGTTCCGAGCGAGCTTCTAGCCCGCCCGGAACCGTCGGTTACTCCTCGAGGCCGTGCGCCTCTTCGTACGACGGGCCACCGCTTTCGCCGACCCAGTAACGCTTGGCCCAACCCATGCCCTTCCATGTCCTGAACTCCTCCGGCGTCAACTTGATCAGCCAACGCGGCTGCTTGAGCGTTGACTCGAGATAGCTCGGGCCGTTCTCACCGAGATAGCGGACCGCCATTTTGGCTGCGATATCGACCCATGCCCCGCCCACGTTCGGCCGCTCCACGATTTCGACACGCCCAGACGTCATCACCTTCGGGATCTGTTTGATCTCGCCACTACTCTCATCAGGACGACCGTGTTCCTTGTCGATCACTATCGACACACGCGGATCGTGCTCCATGAAGCGACACCACTCAGCCCGCTCCCGTCCAACGAACCAGAAGCTCGTGCCGTCCCACTGGTACCAGATCGGTACCACATATGGCGAGCCGTCTGGCTTCAGACATGCGACGCGCGACAGCGCATCCGATTGGAGGAACGCATCCAGCTCGGCGTCCTCCATCCCTCCCATGGTGCCTCGGTATTCCTGACTCATGACTACCCCTTCCTGATGCGCGGCGCCGGCGAATCGGCGCTCGCTGTATTGCCTTGCCGTTCCCCAGGTTATAGCATCTGAGCGTGAGTTATATCATGTCTGGAACAGACGAAGATATCGATGTCAGTAATGCACTTTCGATCCGTGATGTGCACCACTCGTACGTGAGCGGCTCCGGCTTGCCGTTCGCGAAGAGCAGCCATACCGAAGTGTTGAAGGGCATTTCGCTTGATGTCGCGGAAGGCCGGACCCTCGGCCTTGTCGGCGAGTCAGGCTGTGGCAAGACCACCCTGGTGAAGGCGATCCTGCGCCTGATCGAACCCACCTCGGGCCAGGTGCTGCTCCGCACCGACCAGACCGAAGCACGCGACCTCCTCTCACTTCAGCGATCTGAGCTGAAGAAGATCCGCCAGCAATTGCAGGTCGTCTTCCAGGACCCGTATGGATCACTCAACCCCCGCATGTCGGTATACCGCATGGTGTCCGAACCGCTCACCGTCCACCTCGGTATGAACCGTGATCAGGCCAAGGAACGAGTGAGCGAGCTGATGGAATTGGTCGGCCTCGATCCGAAAATGGCCGACCGCTATCCACACGAGTTCTCGGGAGGGCAGCGCCAACGTGTCGGTATCGCCCGGGCACTGGCCTTTGAACCGAAAGTGTTGATTCTTGACGAACCGGTATCGGCACTCGACGTATCGGTCCAGGCTCAAATACTCAACCTCATCATCGGCCTACAAAAGCAACTCAACCTGACCTATCTGTTCGTATCGCACGATCTCGCGGTTGTCGAACACATCGCAGACGAGATCGCTGTGATGTACCTAGGCATGATCGTTGAGCACGGCGTCACCGAAAGCATCTTTCGCGACCCTGCCCACCCGTACACACAGGCCCTGCTCTCGGCGAGCCCGATCCCCGACATACAACTCGAACAGCAACGCACGCGAGTCGTGCTGCGGGGTGATATCACCAGTGACGGTGTGTCCCTCAGCGGCTGTCAGTTCGCTCCGCGGTGCCCAATCAGCGACGGCAAGGACCAATGCACCAGCGAGTCGCCTACCCTCGCTGATGTGGGCGACAAGCACCAGGTTTCGTGCCACTTTCCCCGCGGCTGGGCGCAATGACTAGCCGGTCGCCCTCATCTGCGATCCAGAAACTCCCCCGTTCTGGCATCCGGGTCGTGTACGACGAGGCCAACAACTATCCGGATTGCATCCGGCTCGAGGTCGGCGAACCGAGCTTCGCGACGCCTGAACACATCAAGGCTGCCGCCGCTGAGGCAATCGCAGATAACTTCACGAAATATACCCCCAACGCCGGAATCTTCGACCTGCGCGAGGCCCTCGTCGAAAAGCTGGCACGCCGTAACGGCATCACCACCTCGGTCGAAGACATCATCGTTACCCCAGGGGCCGTCGCCGGAATCTACACATCGCTGGCAGGCCTCGTGAATCCCGGCGACGAAGTGTTGCTGGCCGATCCGAGTTGGCCCAACTATCTCCAGATGACTCTGCTGTTGCAGGCCAAGGCGGTGTACTACCCGCTCCGACTCGAGCACGATCTCGTCCCAACGGCCGAAGACATCGAATCGCGTATCACTTCGCGCAGCAAGGTGCTGATACTCAACTCGCCGGGTAACCCGAGCGGTGCGATTATCCCCGAAGAACGCCTCCAAGAGATCCTTGACGTGGCCCGAAAGTACGACCTCTGGGTAATTTCTGATGAGGTCTATGACGAGATCTATTTCGACCAACCGCCGCCTTCACTACAGCCACTCGACACCGACGGCCGGGTCCTCAGCGCGTTCAGCTTCTCGAAGAGCTATTCGATGACAGGCTGGCGCGTGGGATACATCGTCGGTGCGCCCGACATCGTCAAGAATATCCTGCGTGCCCAGGAGCCGACCTCGTCATGCGTCAATGCGATCGCCCAGAAAGCCGCGGTCGCGGCAATCACTGGCGACCAGAGTTGCGTGGCCGAAATGCGCGCCGCGTACGCCCGGAGATCGATGCTGGTAACCGGCATCCTCGATGACCACGGCGTGGCCTACTCGCGGCCAACAGGTGCGTTCTACACGATGATCGATGTGAGTCCCTCGGGCATGCTCGATGTGGACTTCATCTCACGCATGATTTCCGAGCGGCGGGTCGCTATCGTGCCCGGCTCAGCGTTCGGTCCAACCTCTGGCAACTTTGCCCGGGTGTCGTTGGCGGCCAGTGAAGACGACCTCCGTATCGGCATCACCCGAGTCGCCGAGGCGATCAATGAATGGGGTTCCGCCTAGCCCCGGTCGCAAGACGATCCGCTCAGAACTGAAACAGGCCGAGCGCAGTTCCACCGCGGATTGCGTCCCGCTCCACAGCCGAGAGGTCGGGCAGCAGTTGGTCCAGCACACCGAGGACCTTCGTGTAGCCGGGCTCGAATTCAATCCATGGCCAATCAGACGCCATCAGCATCCGCTCGGCCCCGAACATTGCGAGGAGGCGCTCACCGACGCCTTGAAGGTCGCGGTACGGGTAACTCTCACTGCTGAACGCGTAATGGCCGGAGAAGTGCACATGCAGATTGGAGTGCTCGGCAGCCATCACCTCCACAGCGGGCAAACCAACGGGCGGTAAATCGACTTCGAAATGTGGCCGGCGATGCTCGTCGATCCGCATCTCAGCGTGCATGTCAGGCAAGAACCCGGAGTGATTGAGCACGACCCGCAGGTCGGGCAGGTGTCGCATGACCTTGTCCATCAGACGCAGTTGCACGATGTCGCCATAGAACCACACGACCATTCCACGCTCAGCCATCAGTTCGAACACTGGGAGGCAGGTGAGTGAACCGAGGGTGGTGTCCTCATCAGCGGCCAGACCGTAAAATCGTAGGCCCTGCAGATCAGTCGTGGCGAGGCGCGCCTCGATGCCCGCCACGTCATCAGGCTGATCGTGATCGAAGATTCCGACACCGGCAAAGCGGCCCGGGAAGCGGGCAAGAACCTCGCGCAGGTAGTCGTCGCCCTTAGATAGTGGCACCACGACCGCATGATCGACGCCAGCGCCTTC
>JAACCU010000202.1 GCA_009937405.1 Actinomycetota bacterium | reverse complement strand
TTCCAGCGATCGTGAATGTGCCATCTGACGCAGTGGTAGTCGATCGCCCGGGCAGATCGTTAGCAGCTTCATCGGTGACCTGCACCAGGGCTCCACCGACCGGCAACCCGGTTGAACTGTCGAGAACCCGGGCGCTCAAGTTCGATGGGGTTGGTGGGGTTGATGTTGACGTGGTTGACGTGGTTGACGTGGTTGATGTCGTCGAGGGGGTTGATTCTGAGGGATCTGAACTGGCGATGACAACGAAAATCCCAACGAAGAGCACCAGACCGCCGAGGAGCAGCAGAATCACTTTGCGAGACCAAAACATAAGTTGAAACCGAAACCTAGTGGATTCCCCTAGAGCGGAAGAGCAGCAGCGGGGAGCAACAGTATTTCATAGTTCGGTCTAGACATGAGCGAGCGCACCGAATGGCGGCTTTTGTTCGAGGCTCTGCAGACAGGCGAACAGTCGGTTCCAACTGCGGTTCAACTGGCGAGGGGGTTGTAGATGCGTTCGAGGAACGCTGCCATTTGTTTGCGGGTGGCGTTGACGTCGGGTCCGTACTCGCTTGCACTGTTCCCGGGCGTCACATCAAGGGCATAGATACGGTCACACACCTAGCTCCGTCCCGGTGACGCCTTCGCCGTAAGATGCGGCGTCCCAGACGATCACCTGCGTCAACCCGTCAGCCGATACCGCCACCTCCGAGCCGTAGGCGTCCCGGCCTCTGCGTCGGACAGGGTTTGTGGCGCCGACCATCCAACTGAGGCCGAAGCCAACATCGCAGATCGAACCGTGTTTGGGGAAGCGTGTTTGGGGAAGCTTTGCCCATACCCCTGAGAGCATCGACATCACGGTCGAACCAGGGAGCGGCTACTGCTTCGATCAATCGTTGACGCTAGTGCGTTTCGTAGGTCGTCTCATCACGTTGGGGTTCTCGTCGGGTGAGATCCCTCGGATACGAGCAGGTTTTGGGTCGTCAGTTTCACCCATGCAAAAATCGACTCAGACCGGGTTTATGTCGCGTTCGTTGTCGGGGCGATGAAACTTCGGACCGGTCGACGCCATCGGTCAGCCGGGCACGATTTTCAGGGTTTCGCCGGCGAGGTTGAACACATACAGTTCTCCGCCGAGGTCCTGAGCGAAGCCGGTGAGCTGCCCGGTAAAGATTCCCAGGGTGCGGGTAGCGACAACCTCACCGTCGATCTGGGTCATGGCGCGGACCTGACCGTCACAATAGTCGCCGTAGATGAACGCGCCTCGCAGCTCAGGGATAGCGGTGCCCCGGTAGACGATGCCGGCCACGATGGCGCAGCGACCGTCGTCATGGTTGTAGAAGGACAACGGCGCAACATGGTCGGGCGGGGTCGCGCCGCGCTGGATCGGCCCTTCGAGCCGTGCCCATCCAAAGTTCGCACCGGCCACTCCTGATTCGACATAGTTGATCTCTTCAACCACGTATTGGCCGACATCGCCGGTGTAGAAGTCGCCGTTGGCCCGGTCGAAGGAGAACCGCCAGGGGTTTCGCAACCCGTAGGCCCAAACCTCCCCGGCGGCACCGTCGACGGTTACGAAGGGGTTGTCGTCGGGGATGAGGTATGCCGGCTCGGAGCCGGGCTGCGGGTCGATGCGAAGGATTTTGCCAAAGAGCGAGCTGAGTCGCTGGGCCCGATCTTCTGGGTCGTTGGCTGGTCCTCCATCTCCGAGCGCAACATAGAGATAACCGTCGGGGCCGAATTCGATATGGCCACCGTTATGAATGATCTCGGGCTGTTCCAGGGCCAGGATCACCTGACCGGATTGGGCATCGGGGAGACCGTCCTCGTCGACCGGGTAGGCCACGATGCGGGTGTCGTCGTCGGCGTTGGTGTAGCTGACATAGAGGTATTCGGCCGCCGGGTCGTAGGTGAGCGACAGGAGTCCGCTCTCGCCGGCCAGGGAGAGGTCATCGCCGAAATCGATCTGGGTTCGTCCAACCCGCCCGTTGGTGAAATCAACCACGAGTCCGGTCCGTTGGGCGAGCAGAACGGTGCCGTTGGTGGGATGAAAGGCCAACGCGATGGCCTGCTCAACGATGGCGAGTGGCTGGCTGGTGACGTTGATGGAATCGAGGACGGCCTGGTCAGGGCCGATCACAGCGGGCGGCAAGGTGGTGGTCGGCGTTGGCGCCTCCTCGCCTGGATCGTCCTCTTCCTCGCCAGGATCAATGGGCTCCGATTCGGTTGCCGACGCCGCGTCGGCATCGGCTTGACTCGGTTCCGAAGGTTCAGCGGTCACCGTCTCGTCCGAAGCTGCGACGGTGTCGGGAGTGGAGAACACGGTTTCGATCGGATCGTCACTGCCACAACCGCCGAACAGGAGGCATGAAACGATCAGGATGGAGAGTGGGCGCACGGATCGACCGTAGCGCCCGCCGCCGCCAGCTTGATAATGAACTTCGTGGTGATGACATTCAAAGATCATCGGCGGTGTCGCCAGAGACGGTCCAGTAGCCTCTGGAAATGCAGCCTGTCTCGTTGACCGTGTGGTCCGACTTCCTTTGACCGTGGTGCTACGTCGGCACGGTTCGTGTCGAAAAGCTGGCGAAGACGTTCGGTGACAAGATCGAGATCGAGTGGAAATCGTTCCTTCTGCGCACTGAGCCGAAGGTATCGGATCAGGCCAAGTTCGTGAAGTACACCGAGTCGTGGCTGCGACCGGCGGCCACGGAGCCTGACGCCAAGTTCCAGGTATGGGCAACCGACAATCCGGGCCCCACAAGCAGCATTCCGGCGCAGGTGGCCGCCAAGGTGATGGATGGGTTCGCTCCCGACTCGGCCGACGCGTTTCACTGGCGACTGCTGGAGGCCTACTTCTCTGAGAACCGCACGATCTCGGACTGGTCGGTGCTCGGCGACCTGGCCGCAGAGGTCGGCGTCGACCGATCCGGTTTCCTCGCCATGGTCAACGAGCAGCAAAAGGTTGCGACCCGAATGGTGATCGACGAGCACAATTCGGCGATCGAAAACGGCGTCACCGCCGTGCCGACGATCGTGCTCGATAACGCGCTACCGATCCCAGGTGCACAAGAACTCGAGTCCTACGAGATCTGGATCAACAAACTGCTCGCGAAGCGCGAACCGTAGGTAGTCCACGGCACGTTCAGCCAGATTGCTTCTAAGGGTTGGTGGTCCGAGTTTGCGCCGCAACAAGCGGTGTGATTGATGCTGCTCCTTCGGCCCGTAGGAGTTGGGTGAGATGCCCAAGCGTTGTGCCGGTGAGTACCACATCGTCGAGAAGCACGATATTTCGCCCGACGGCGATCGGATCCACGCCATAGCCGGCGGCGTCTGCCATAGCCGGCCGTTCGGCCATCGGTGTATCTCGAAGTCGCTCGGTGGCGAACCGTCGCTCGATCAGGTCGAGTACAAGGGGCACCTCCAGCGCAGTTGCCACCGCAGCCGCAAGCGTGGCCGCGAGATGGTCCGGCCTAGCCGGGTTCGGCGGTACAGCGGTCACGATCGGATCGTCAGGAAGCGGCAGCGTTAGCGCCCACTCCCCCATCAAACGGGCGAGATCGACCGCGGCCTGGCTATCACCATGGTCCTTGGACGCGGCCACAAGTTCACCAACAGCGGACCGCACACCTTCGTCGTTCCAGTACTGGGCGTAGACCAACATCGCCGTCACCCTTCCACACCGGCTTGGTCGATTTGTGCCACATTCACGACGTATGCAAACTTTTGTACGCAAAACTGCGCTCAAATAGTTGCATTCTCCGTACTGCTAACTATAGTACGCAGTGCAGTAAGCACTTCTCCCCCCGCTTTCTCAAGGAGCTCACATGTCCGCAGTCATCAATCAGGTCAAGGCCGCAGCCCTCACCGGCGCAGGCATCAACCTTCTCGTCACGGATGCCATCATCGGTCGCAAAGTTCCCGCCCCCAAGTTCGCTGAGGCCTACGTCGCCTCCGCTCGCGAGCAGGGCAACGAAGCCCTCAATGGCTTCCGCGGCCGCATCGAAGCCCCCACTCTCAAGGCCATCGGCCGTTTCCCCGAGCCCATCGCTGATGCGATGATCACTGGTCGCACCGCCGCCTGGGACCGCCTCGGTATCGACGCCCCAACTCCGAAGAAGGCTGCCGCCAAGCCAGCCACGCCCAAGGCCAAGGCCAAGGCCAAGGCCAAGGCCAAGGCCACGGATGAAAAGAAGAACGACGCCAAGGCGTGATTTCCAGAATCCCTCCCACCACGGCCGGGCTGCCCACAGGGCGGCCCGGTCGTGGCGCGTCCGAGACCATGTTCACTTTCAGAAGTATCGTGCTGTGATGCCCCCCGATCCCCGAGACGCATGGCGCGAACTCGGCAACCACATCCGTGAGCAACGCCGCCAGGCCGAGTTGAGCGTTCGCAAACTCGCCGATATGGCCGGGGTGTCAAATCCCTATCTCAGCCAGATCGCACGCGGCCTAAAGCGGCCGAGCGCGGAGATTCTCCAGCAACTGGCCCGCGCCCTCGAGGTGTCCGCCGAGTCACTGTATGTTCGTGCCGGCATCCTCGATGAAGAGTCCACGTCTGACCTGGTCGCCACGATTCGGGCCCAAAGCGATCTCAGCACCGATCAGAAGCAAGTGCTGATCCGAATTTACGAGTCCTTCGTCAACGAGAACTCCAACAGCTGACACCGAGCAGATCTCATCGGTCGGTCACTCACGGACCCTGATGCGCCGCTTACCCCCGATAGCCTCCGCCGATGAGTGACGCCGCCATTACAGCCGACACCGGCGAGTCCGTGGACAGGCTCGGGATCGCCGGTGCCCTGGTCGCAGTGACTGCGTGGGGGCTCTCCGGCGTGATCTCGAAGCACATCGATATGGGTGGCATTGCGATCGCCGCATACCGATTCGTCGTTTACTTCTTAGCGCTGAGCGTGTTCATGCACCTGCGCGGAACCCGGATCACGGTTCGCATGCTGCGACTGTCGCTATGGGGAGGACTCGCACTCGGAGTCGACGTCGCCCTGTTCTTCTCGGCGGTGAAGCACACGTCGGTAGCGAACGCCACAATCGTCGGAGCCCTTCAGCCAGTCTTGGTGGCCATCGTTGCGCACCGATTCTTCGGCGAACGCATCCGTCCTCGCGACATAGGGTTCGGGTCCATCGCCCTTGTCGGCGCCGTGGTCGTCGTTCTTAACGCGGCAGATTCCACCAAAACCGACATCACTGGCGACATTTTTGCTGTTGGTGCACTCTTTGCCTGGGCCGCCTATTTCATCTTCTCCAAACTTGCCAAGGGCAAGCTGACAGGGAACGAATACACGATTGGTAGCGCGTTCTGGGTCGGGGTAACCAACGTGCCTCTCGCGTTTGCCTTCGGTCAGGACATGAGTTGGCCCAGCGCCGAGTCCTGGATGTGGCTGCTGATCCTTGCCTTTGGGGCCGGGATCATGGGGCACTCGATCATGAACTGGGCGATCCAACAGATCCCGTTGTGGATCGGTTCCACCTTCACGCTCTTCATCCCACCAGTCGCTGCCTTCTCCGCCTGGATATTTCTCGGCGAACAACTCACCGCCACCCAGATGGTCGCGATGGCGGTGGTCGTGCTTGCTCTCGGGGGTGTTGTCGCCGGTCAAGCGAGCATCGGGAATCGACCAAGGCCCCTTCGACGGTGAACAATGGCCGCAAGGGAGCCTTGCCCAAGGAGGGAACGTCATGACGCCGGACGAGTACCAGAGCTACGACGCCACCGGGCTAGCCCACCTCGTGCGTTCCGGCGAAATAAGCTCACTGGCTTTGATCGAATGTGCGATCACTGAGATCGAGACACGTAATCCCGCCATCAACGCGGTGATCGCCACGCGCTATGACGAGGCCCGCGCCGAAGCCACCGACCTTGGCACTGGCGCCCTCGGAATCCCCTGGTTAGTCAAGGACTTCAATACCGATGTCGCCGGTTTACCGACGCGCGGCGGAAGCAGAGTCCTGACCGACGCTCCGCCTGCGGCCGCCGATGGCGTGCTCATCGAGCGCTACAAGTCGGCCGGCATGGTGATACTCGGCAAGACAAACACGCCGGAGTTCGGGATGAACGTTGATACGACCCCATCTCTATTCGGCCCCACCCACAACCCTCACGATCTAACCCGGAGCGCCGGCGGCTCCAGCGGAGGGAGTGCGGCCGCGGTTGCCTCAGGGATGCTCCCCGCCTGTCACGCCACCGACAGCGGCGGCTCCATTCGTATCCCCGCCTCGAATTGTGGACTCTTTGGCATCAAGCCGACCAGAGGACGGGTGCCGCTCGGCAACAACGGCGCGGAAGGGTTGGCCGGGATGAGCACTGGCAACGCAGTGAGTCATTCCGTGCGCGATTCTGCTCTGGCCCTTGATGTCGCCTCTGGTCCACTGACGACCGATATCTACTTCGCCCCCGCCGGACCACCGTCGTACGTGGGTGTACTCGACCAGCCCCTGCGGCCGCTTCGCATCGGACGGTGGGTCCAAGGACTGGCGGGCGAAACCGTACACGCCGACAATATTGCTGCCGTCGACGCAGCCGGCGAACTGATGGAGTCGCTGGGCAACGAGGTTGTCGACCTCGCTCCGCCCGTGGACGGACACGGGCTTCGCAATGCGCTCGACTGCCTGTTCAGCGTCAACATGAAGGCGATTGTGGAGACGCTGCGTTCGACGATGCCTCACAAGCCGGTCGACGAACTTCTCGAACCGGCCACGGTGGCCTGTGCCAATGAGGCCGACCGATTCAGCGCCATCGACTATGTGAATGCTCAAGCCTTCGGCCGGGCCGCCACAGCCGCATTGGCGACCTACTTCGCCGGCATCGACGTAGTGATGTCGCCAACCCTCGCCAACCCGCCGCTCCCATTGGGCGAACTCGATCCACGGGTTCCCGACTGGCAGGGATTCTTCGCTCGAATGCTCGATGAGATCCCGTTCACCGCTCTGTTCAACCTCACCGGCGGCCCAGCCGCCACGATGCCACTCGGCTCGTCAACGCAAGGACTGCCTATCGGGGTCCAGATCGGCGGACCGCTCGGCAGCGAGGTACTACTGCTCCAGTTGGCTCGCTCGGTCGAGATCGCCGCGCCATGGCACAACCGAACGTGAAAGCGCCGCTGGGGGTCGACGTCGACATCTGGCTGGGATTCAGCGAAACAACCCTCGGTGGGAGCGCGGCCGGTGTCGTGTATGACGGCGCAAGCTTGACCACCGCTCAAATGCAGGCCATCGCCGCCACAGTCGGAGCCCCGGCGACATGCTTCGTTCACGCGGTCATGCCGGACCGGATCGAGGTGCGGTTCTTTTCCACGCTGACCGAGTACGGGATGTGCGGCCACGGCACCATCGCCGTGCTGACCGCTCTGATCGATGCGGGACGAATCGAGTGCGGATCCGAGCCGCGCACGATCGATCTCGTAACGCCAACCAGTCAAGCCTCGACGACCATTCACGAGCGCGTCGACGGCCGCCCCGAGGTGATGCTCGCCCTGGAGCCAGCACCATTCCAGTCAACTTCGATCTCGGCCGACGAACTCGCTGCTGCCCTTGGCACATCGCCAAACGTATTCCAAACCATCCCGATTGAGGAGAGCCCATCCGACTTCGTTCACCTTCTGGTTCCCACCACGGGGCTCGATGCGTTGTCGTCGATGGTTCCAGACTTCGAAGCGCTCGGTACTCTCTGCCAGGCCCACGGCGTTCACACGGTCGCCGCATACTCACCAGTGGCAGGCGATGCGGCAAACACCATCCGGGTGCGTGACTTCTGCCCAGCCACCGGCACCAACGAGGCCCCGGCCACCGGCACAACTAACCGTGCCGTATCCGGCCACCTTGTCCGCCACAAGCTCTGTGGGCTTGGCGGGGACGGGACAAGCAC
>JAACCU010000201.1 GCA_009937405.1 Actinomycetota bacterium | reverse complement strand
GGTCGCGCCCACCTCGACACCAAAATCGAAGCGCTGCTCGCCCACGAGTCACAGTTCGAGACCACGATGGAAATCGACCTCGACACCGACGACGGCAGCCAACGCGCGGCCTTCGCCGCCCGCACCGACCGTGAAGCCCGCGACCACGGTCGGCTGGCCGGCATCGGTCTCGGCGAAGCGTTTCGCCTGATGGATCCAGCGTCCTGACCCGTATGCGATCGCGCCGACTAATCGACCGCAGTGGCGGGTTGGGCGGTGCCTGTGGTCATCATGATGTGTCATGGGTCAACATTTCGAGAGACGCCGAAGCGGCAGAGTTCGTAGCAAACTCGGTACATGGAACTCAGTCTCGTTGACCCCAACTCGCCTCGATCGGCCCAAGTGGAAACGATGCGCGACGCCTGCGCAGCGAACGGGTTCTTTCGCGTCCCGCTGAGTTCGATTCCCGCCGACATCGCAGCTGAGGCGTGGGGGCTGGCCAAAGCGTTCTTCAGTCTTCCGACCGCTCACAAGGAGGCGGTCGGGTTCCCCGAACCCGGCTACCCCTACGGCTACTCCGAGTACGGACTCGAGGCACTGGCGCGCTCACTCGGCGACCATGATGCCGTCGGGGACATGAAGGAATCGTTCTCCGTTGGCCCTGACTGCGGTGTCCACGCATCGACGGTTCCGGCGACCGGTGCGAGCGCATGGATCCGTTCGGTGAGTCTGTGGCCCACGCAGATTCCAGAACTTCGTGACGCGTGGGAGCGCTATTACCAGGCACTCGCCGTCGTCGCCGCCGAACTCATGAGCGTCATGGCGGAAGCCCTCGAACTTCCCACGGACTACTTCGAGCCCTTCATCGACCGGCCCATCACCTCGATGCGGGCGCTCCATTACCCAGCTGTGCCGAACCAAGCTCCTTCGGCGCTGCGGGCCGGCGCTCACACGGACTACGGAACGCTCACAATCCTGCGCACCGATGAGGTTGCCGGCCTTCAGATCCACACTCGCGACGGGTGGTGGGACGTCCCGCCCGACCCGGACACGTTCGTCGTCAACCTCGGCGACACCATTGCCCAGTGGACGAACGATCGATGGCGGTCAACCCTGCATCGGGTCGTGCCCGGTGCTGAGCCTCGCCAGTCGATGGCGTTCTTCCACATGGCCAACTGGGATGCCACCATCGAATGCCTCCCGACCTGTCGAGCAGACGGCGAGGCGCCCCGTCACCAACCGGTTCAGGCCGGCCCGTGGCTCATGCAGAAGTTCCAGTCGACCGTCGACTCCGGCGACCGGTAGACGCGCCGACCACTGGCTCCCAACGGAACTTTCGCCACGCCACCACGAGCCCGAGGAGGGTCCAGGCCAGCAAAACGAGAATGCGGTCCCATTCGAACGCAGGCGCCTCACTGAACGGTGACATCGCTTCGGTGAAGGCGACGGCGAACGGCTTCAGCGGGAAGATGTCACCGGCCAACGTCAGCCACTGCGGGGGACTATCAAGTGGGATGAAAACATTGGAGATGAATCCCATCGGCAGAATCGTTGCATTCGCGATCGCTGGGGCCGATGCTGCCGACTTCGCCACCGAGGCGAGCGCCACACCGAGCGTGGCGAAGCAGATCGTGCCGGCCAGGAATGACACGACCATGGCGGGGAACTTGGCCGCCTCGAGTTCGACCCCATAGGCCACGATGCCGAGGCCGACCATCACGGTGGTGGCGAAGATGGCAATCCAGACCGCCGACAGGATCACACCGCCGAGGAAGACCCACGGTGGTATCGGGGTACCGCGCACACGCTTGAGAATTCCTTCGTCACGCCGCATCGAGAGGCCGATGGCGATGTTCGTGTACGTGGCCGAGGCTGCGGCGAACACACCGCGACCGGCTGCGTAGAACTGGGCCGTCGTGATTTCGCCGTACTGGGTTCCGATGGCTTCGTTGCCGAAGAGAGCGACAAAAAGCACGAGCATGATCAGTGGAAGACCGAGAGTGAAGAACGCCCCGATCGGCGTACGCCAGAAGATCCGGTTCTCGGCCCGAAAGGACCGCCAGAGCAGGGTCATGTTGTTCATGACGTCGCTCCCGCGTCATCGGCGACCAGCTCGAGGTAAACATCCTCGAGGTTCATGGATTCGACGACAAGGCCCTGGAGCTCGATGCCGTGACCGAGTGCCCACGTCGTGATGTGGGCCAAGTCTGCGGTGGGCGCCATCGTGACGATCTCGATCCGTCGATCACGTCCCGAAGCATCACCGACGAGGGGATCGATCAGCTCGGAGAGCGGAGCGTGGACCGCAGGAAGGGCGAAGCGGATGACCGTGCCCCGATCGGCGTTGGCCCGCAGGGACTCGGGCGTGCCTTCGGCGACGATCCGGCCGCCGGACATGACTGCGACGCGGTCAGCCAATTGTTCAGCTTCTTCGAGGTAATGGGTGGTGAGCACCACCGTCTTGCCGCCGGCGGTGAGGTTGCGCACGAGGTCCCAGCTGCGGCGGCGAGCGGCGGGATCGAAACCGGTTGTGGGCTCGTCGAGGAAGAGCAGATCGGGATCGCCGATCAGGCCGAGGGCCAGATCGACACGTCGCTGCTGACCGCCGGACAGTGTCCGCACTCGGGCGTCGGCCTTCTCGGTGAGCTCGACCGCATCGAGCACCTCATCGAGCGGACGGCGTCGTGTGTATGCCGCGCCGTACAGGTCGAGCACTTCGCGAACCGTCAGCTCCTTGTCGATCCCCGCGGACTGCAGCACGATCCCAACTCGATCGCGGTACTCACGGCCGCCCTTGGCCGGGTCGATTCCGAGAACCGAGACCGAGCCTCGGTCACGGTCACGGTGACCTTCGAGGATTTCAACGGTGGTGGACTTGCCGGCACCGTTGGGGCCGAGGATGGCGAACACCTCGCCAGGTTCGACGCTGAACGAGACACCGTCGACGGCGAGCGTGTCGCCGTAGCGCTTGGTGAGATCACTGACTTCGATTGCGGGGGACATGCGGGGTTGACCCTAGCCAACGGCGGCGTCGGTCAGCATCGCGGACGTTGGCGTCCGCACGCGAGGCAGACTGCTCTGATCCGACCGTTGCCGGGGATGAGCGTCATCGCCAAGTACCCGCTCCGGTTCGACGCGGACCTGGCCGTTGCCATGCTCGGCGACGCCGGGATCGAAGGCCTAATCATCGGCGACGCCCATTCCGAGTCGGCGGGGTTTGGTCGCATCGACGGATTCGCCGTCGCCGTGCGAAACGAAATCGCCGAAGACGCTCTGGTTGTCCTCACCCACGATCAGACCGAGGACCGGGAAGGCGATGCCCTCGACCGGGCGTATCACCACCGAAGCTTCGCTGACCGGCCGACGTGGGTTCGCTATGGCACCTACTCGGTGCTCGCGGCCTTGGCCGGACCTGCCACAATCGCCGCCCTCTTCCAGGCATGGTGGCTCCTCGACGGCTTCTTCCCCTAAAGCACACTGGGGACAGACCCCAGTGTGCTTTAGGGGCGCGAACTACCCGGGATCGGCGACGAGCGACCAAAATGCTCTGACCAGGGGATTCTTGAGATGGCGCTTCAAGGTGAACAGCCCGAGGTCGTAGGCGGCCAGTACGGGTTTGACGTCGAGTATGCGCACGCGAGCGGCATGGGGGCTGTTGTCGAGAACGATCTTTGGGACAACTCCCACCCCGAGCCCCAGACTGACCATGCTGACGATGGCCTCATTGCCAGCCACTTGAGCGTAGATCTTCGGCGTGACATCAAGAGCCCGGAACCAGGTGTCCACACGCTTCCGACCGATCCCGCTGGCGGCCAGGATCATGGGAATGTGCTCCCAGGTAGCGGGATCGTTTGGCGGCAGCTGCGAAAGACTCAGATCCGCCGACTCCACAGGTGCGATGAAGACAAGCGGGGAGACTCGGATGGGTTTGAATATCACGCCGTGCGGCAGGCTCGCGGGGCGCGCGGCAATTGCCAAGTCTTCCTCCAGCGCCAGAACGCGGGCGATGGCGTGCTCTGGATCGCCCGTCTGAAGCCTGATTTCAACTCCGGGATGAGCAGGACGAAAGCTGTTGAGTAGATCGCACAGAATGCTGTGGCTGGCGGTGACCGAACAGTAGAGGCTGACTTCACCCTGAAGCTGCTCTGCCGGGTCGGTGAGTTCGAAACAAATCTGCTCCCATTGCTGCACCGCGTCGCGTGCGTAGCGCTGGAACTTGTGGCCTGCGGCAGTGAGTTCGACGGTGCGGTTGTCGCGCTCGAACAACGACACGTTGAGCTCGGTTTCCAGTTGCCGTATGTGGCGCGACAGAGCGGACGTGCTGATGTTTGCACGGGTGCTGGAGCGCCCAAAATGCAAGGTCTCGCTCAACAGGATGAAGTGTCTGAGCGTTGTGACGTTCATCCGTCGAGTATGCAGCGGTATTGCATATTCCGGGACATCACGTTGCATATATATCAATTTACGGAACATTATCCAGCGGTTAGAATCGGACTGACCGATCTCAGACGGAGAGTCCACTCATGGCCAACTACTTCAACACCCTCCCGCTGCGAGAGCAGCTCGCTGAGCTGGGCAAGTGCCGCTTCATGCACCTCGACGAGTTCACCGAAGGCGTCGACGCTCTCAGAGGCAAGAAGATGGTCGTGATCGGCTGCGGTGCTCAGGGGCTGAATCAGGGCCTGAACCTTCGAGACAGCGGCCTGGACGTGTCCTACACCCTACGCGCCGATGCCATCGAGCAGAAGCGTCAGTCCTGGAAGAACGCCACCGAGAACGGTTTCACCGTCGGCACCTATGACGAACTGCTGCCGACAGCCGATGTCGTGTTGAATCTCACCCCAGACAAGCAACACACCTCTGTGGTGAACGCCATCATGCCGCTGATGAAGCACGGCGCATGTCTCTCCTATTCACATGGTTTCAACATCGTCGAAGAGGGCATGCAGGTTCGTGATGACATCACCGTCATCATGGTCGCCCCCAAGTGCCCGGGCTCGGAAGTGCGCGCCGAATACGTGCGAGGATTTGGTGTACCAACCCTGATCGCCGTACACGAAGACAATGATCCGAACGGTGAGGGTCTAGCACTGGCGAAGGCCTACGCCGTCGGCACGGGCGGCCACAAGGCGGGCGTGCTGATGTCCTCGTTCATCGCCGAAGTCAAGTCCGACCTGATGGGCGAACAAACCATCCTGTGCGGCATGTTACAGACGGGCTCGCTCCTGTGCTTCGACAAGATGATCGAAGAGGGAATCGACGCCGGCTACGCCTCCAAGCTCATCCAGTACGGCTGGGAGACCACGACCGAAGCCCTGAAGTACGGCGGCGTCACCAACATGATGGACCGGCTGTCGAATCCGGCCAAGATCCGCGCCTTCGATCTCGCAGAAGAGATGAAAGACATCATGCGTCCGCTCTACAAGAAGCACCAGGACGACATCATGACTGGCACATTCTCCGCCACGATGATGGCCGACTGGGCCAACGACGACGCCGAGCTCCTTGGCTGGCGCGCCGACACAGCAGAAACAGCCTTCGAGAAGACAGCGGCAGCCGACGTGGAAATCTCCGAGCAGGAATACTTCGACAACGGCATCCTCATGGTCGCCATGGTGAAGGCCGGTGTCGAACTGGCCTTCGAGACAATGACTTCGGCAGGAATCATTGCCGACTCCGCCTACTACGAGTCGCTTCACGAGACGCCGCTGATCGCCAACACCGTGGCCCGTAAGAAGCTCTACGAGATGAACGCAACCATCTCAGATACGGCCGAGTACGGGTGCTACCTGTACAACCATGCGTGTGTCCCACTGTTGGGCGACTTCATGAAGGGCATCACAAGCGATGTCATCGGCAAGGGTCTCGAGCTCAGCGACACCGGTGTCGACAACGCACGCCTGATCGAGGTAAACGAAGCCATCCGAAGCCATCCGGTTGAAGAGATCGGTGGCGTCCTGCGCGGCCACATGGCCGACATGAAGCGAATCATCTGATCGCATCAGTGGACACAAACGACGTCGTCTGCCTGGACGCTCTCTCAGTCGATTTCGACGGGCGCTTTCAGCTCGGTGACATCAACTGGACAATCCAGCCAGGAGAGCACTGGCTGATCACGGGCGCCAACGGCTCGGGCAAGTCGGCCCTGGCGGCCGTACTTGCCGGCGAGGGCCAGTGCACGTCCGGGACCCTTTCGGGCGTGCCTGATCGCGTGGCGCTCGTCTCCTATGAGAGGCAGGCCGAACTCATCGAAGCCGAACGCCGCAAGGACGATGCCGACATCGTGGATGTGATCTCCGAGGGCACACCAGTCGCAGAGATCATCGATGCGGTCTGCCTGGATCGTGATCTGGCCCAGACGTTGATCGACACATTGGGTCTACGGCCGCTGATGGGCCGAGCGTTCCGCAAGCTCTCAACCGGCGAGACTCGCAAGGTCATGCTCATTCGGGCTCTGACCAGCCGTCCCGAACTGCTGGTTCTGGATGAGCCGTTCGATGGTCTTGATCGCGATTCGCTGGCGTGGCTTCACGATCATCTGGGTGCTCTGGCGAAGAGCACGCCCATGGTCATCGTGTTGAACCGGTTCGACGAGTGCCCCGATTTCATCACCCATGTCGCCTATGTCGAGGACGGGCATCTGCTCCATCGGGTGAATCGCGACGACGAACGGGCCTTCGCCGAGCTGTATCAACTCCTGCATCTGAAGACGAGCGACCTCGAGATCCCCCGGGCCGATCCTGCCATGAAGCTACCGGCGCTGGATACACGCAAGCCGCTGGTCCGCATGACCGGAGCCACCGTTCGCTACGCCGAGAACACGGTCTTCGAGAACCTCGACTGGACGATCGAGGCGAACCAGCATTGGCAGGTGAGCGGGCCGAACGGCAGCGGCAAGACCTGCCTGCTCTCGTTGATCACCGGCGACCATCCGCAGTGTTATGTCAACGACATCGTCGCATTCGGGTTCCAGCGCGGCACCGGCGAGAGCATCTGGCAGATCAAGCAATACATCGGGTACGTCTCCACCGCCCTCCAGTGGGAGTACCGGGTCGGCACGGGGCTGAGAAACGTCGTCATCTCCGGCTTCTTCGACAGCATCGGGCTGTACACCAAGAGCACAGAAACGCAGAAGGCCATTGCGGACGAGTGGCTCGCACTACTGGGGATGACCGAGCGGTCCGATGAGCCGTTCAACCGCCTGTCTCACGGGGACCAGCGCCTCGTGTTGATCGCGCGAGCGATGGTGAAACATCCACCGCTACTGATTCTCGACGAACCGTGCCTCGGCCTCGACGACATGAATCGTCAAATGGTGCTCGCACTGGTCGAGCGCATCTGCGGGTCCAGCGAGACGACAGTGCTCTACGTCAATCACCGCTCAGAAGATCGCATCCGCGGTATCAACAATCACCTGACTCTCAGCGCCGACACGACAAGCTGAGTAAGCGTGTTACCCGCGACTTGTCACGCCGCTCATATATGCCGACATCGGACAGCTCTCGGCCGTTGCCCGGGGCGGGGCTATTCGCTGCCCTAGCGGCGGTCGGACCTCCCACACTTCGCCGGCACTGTGGCACGACACCGTCGCTAGCCGCTCGGGATTGTGCGGTGGGCTCGAGGCTGCTAGCTGCAGCCACGCATACGTGCCGTTCTTCGGTGTCCTCAGCCATCGGAGTCGCAATCAATACTTAGCGGGTTCTTGGAGCTCGACTAAATCTTCTGCCAGACAGAGACGTGTGAACGCGAATCGCCCGTGAACGGATCTCGGTCCCAGTTTGCCCACCGGGCCTCTAGTTTCAGCCCCGCGATTTCCGCCATGAGGTCGAGCTCCGATGGCCACACGTACCGGAATGCTGGCGAACTCGTGCGAACCCGATCGCCGTCGATGTGGTAGTGGTGCGATATCGAGATTTGGTTCACCAGGTCCGCGTATTCTTCGAAGCCGAGATGACGAGCGGAGACGTCGAAGGGTCGAATTGTTTCACCGGGCGGCAGTAGGCGAAGTTCTGGAACCATCGTTTCAATCAGGAAACGGCCCCCGGTTGAAAGGTGAGACGCCGCATTTCGAAAGCATTCAACCTGGTGCTCCTGGGTGCGAAGGTTCATGATCGTGTTGTACACGAGGTAAACCAGCCGGGCATCGGTGCACACCTGGGACGATGTCATGTCGCCAATAGTGACCGTGACGAGATCCGCACCGGGTTTTCTCCGCAGCTGCTCGAGCATCGGTTCCGAAATGTCGAATCCATGTACGACCACTCCAGTCTCGGCCAGTGGGATTGCAACGCGCCCAGTACCTACCGCGAACTCGACGGCGGGGCCGTCTCCAGCAAGCTCAGCGAGAACGCGCACAGCGCCATGAACCACCTCGGGGTTGAACTGGTCGTCGATCGGGTCGTCGTAGGCGGCTGCGACCAATGGATCGAGGTGGAGGTCAGGGGTCGAGAGGTAGTCGTGATCTGCCATACCCAACCATCGCATAGTCCAAGGTCGCGATCGCTCGATTTAGCTCGACCCCCTAGCACCCACGGCCGCTGCGCTCATCGCCGCGGCGATCAGAACCGCCGTCGACTGCGACTAGCAAACCCGCCCATGTGTAGCAGTATTCTCGGATTGGCCGAGGGCAGCGAGGGTCTCGGAACCACGCATAACACCCGCTCGGAATCGCGCTGCCACACCTCCGACAGGTGACCGAGTTCGGCCCAAGTGTGGCACCGCATAGTCCCGGGCGACCGTGCTCGAAATCGCCGGTGATGCGGCGCGGACATCGTCTCTCTAGGCCGTGATTATTGGGTGGCCTCGGGGCTCGCGGGCCCGCTGTCGCCCTGATCGATACGTGCCTGATATCGAGCGGGTGTCGGCCTTGATCTGTTGCTGGTTCGGGGTGGCTTTTGTTTCGAGAGCGTCAGCCGTTAGCGCCTCTGAACGGGCCAAGATCTCCGATGACCTCCAGACCGGCTTCTTCCGGTTCGGTGAGCAGTTCCAGGGTGGTTTGGGCGACTGTGACCTCGACCAAGTCCTTGGTTTCAAAACCGTCGAGCTGCTCGGAGCCCGGTCCTAGCAGGTTGAGAACGAGGATGGTGGGTGAGTCGAGGTCAGCGATCGTTGCCAGCGGCTCGTCGTAGAACGCGTCTCCGGATTGTTCGTTAGTCAGGAAGATTTCGACCGGAAGGTCTGGGTCGACGAGGGCCTCCAGGACGATTTCACCGGTAGGCGATGACATGCCGATCTCGAAACAACTACCGGTGAGGGCCGTCTCCTGACGCACGCAAAGGGCGTACGGAACGGTGCCGATGACCGTGGCGGGCGGGAAGGCGATGTGTACACGCCATGTGATCAGCCCGGCAAGGGTGTCTTCGGGGATGTCGGGGTCGGCGTAGGCCCTCTCGGTCGGTTCTCGGTCTTCCCACGGAACTGAACTCAGGCCCTCGGCGGACAACCAGCCTTGCGCGAATACCTCTCCGGTGTCGTAGGTGCCGTGGACGACCTTGATCACTGCGTCGAGTGGACCGTTGGCGTCGAGTGCCCGCACCGCGAGTGACATCTCAACGGTGACGTCTCGCCACTCCTCGCGACAACTGTCATATGCGTGCACTTCGTCTTCAATGAACTCGATAAGGACACTGCCGCTGGGGATTGAGTCCCCTGGGGGGAATCCCCGCCCGACAAGATGGACATCACGGTCACCGAAATCGTCGAACAGCAATTCGAGCTCATCGGCCACACCTGGCCACAGTTCAACGCGATCCATGCCCTGTTGACTCGCCTGCCCGCCCAGTTCGCACGCAACATCCACCCCTCCGACCAAATCAACAACGAGGTGCGGCCACGGCTCCACCGACCGATCAATCGTCAAACCCCGCGGAGACTCAATCCCAGCAATGAACCCGGCAAAGAGAAACCGGTCGACAATGCAATAGCCCGTGCCCTCGGACGTGTCGTCGCCTATGTCGTCGCCTGCGACCGGATACTCGGGCCGGGTAGTTGAGCTGGCCTCAACGACCGGGTAGTCACCCTCACCAGCCACACTCGAAGCCAAGGGTTCGCCGGTTGACCCGCACGACGCCAACGCAATCGAGGACAACACCAGCCAGCTCCCCAGCCTCGGACTGATCCCACATGACATCATCTAACCTCCCGCCCCACCTTCGCCAGCGCCGCTGCCGCACTACTGCAAGAGACCGTAGCTCCAGCACCCGCAAGCGTTGACGCGGCCATGCGTCGACCGCCATCGTCAAATCGCGGTTCTGCGAACGGCGATCTTCTCGCACAGAGATTCGATGGTCAGAATTCAGACCGGATAGCCGGCAATGAGCTACGGATCATGCCTGCAGGTCGTCCTGATCCGCGTGCCCGACATTGTCGCCGCATAGTCACGCCTTCGGGCACAGCGGTTCGCGCCGCATCACGGCCCAAGTGCAGTGCTCGGTATTCGCGGCGCCAGACTGATCTGACACCCACGGAGGAACCCGGAGCGTTCCCTCTTCGAGGAGCGCCACCGCGGGGATGAGTGGTCACACACCGCATCGCGGCCATCACTCTACGCGAGAAAGCGTCCCCGCGGGGACGTGTTCAGCCATCCTCGATCGGGCGCCGCCGCCAGTGCGAACAATGCCTCGGTCAATGGCCTGCGGCGGGCTAGTCGTCTAGCGACGGGAGTGCCACACGCCCGGTGCGCTGGAGTTCCACGATCCCGAAGGGTCGCAGTCGTTCTTCGAGTTCATCGAGTCGGGCCGGACGAGCCGACCACGACAGCATGATGCGATCGTTGCCCTCGCTCAAGATGAAGGCGCAATAATCGTCGACGACCTCCATCAGTTCCTTGCGCCGGTCACCGACGTTGACCGTAATCAGCATCAGTTCACGCTCGACCGAATCGGCCGGGTTGAGCTCTTGGATATCCACCACGTTGATCAGCTTGTTGAGTTGCTTCACCACCTGATCGAGTGGTGTGCCTTCGACATCAACGGTGAACGTGATGCGGCTGAAGCGTTCGTCATCGGTCGGCGCCACCGCAAGCGAGTGAATGTTGTAGTTGCGGCGGGAGAAAAGGCCGGAGACCCGTGCGAGCACGCCTGGCTTGTTTTCAACCGTGGTGACGATCGTGTGCCACCGCTGGTTGGGGGTTGAGCCATTCATGACAGCAAGTCCTGCTGGCTCGGGTGGACGAGAACTTCGGAGTTGGTTTTGCCGGCCGCCACCATCGGGAAGACGTTCTCACGGGCATCGGTGACGAACTCGACGACAACCGAGCGATCGTTGATCTCATTGGCTCTCTCGATCGCGGGAGCGACCTCTTCGGGCGACTCGACTCTGATGGCCTCACAACCCATCGCCTCCGACCACTTCACGAAGTCTGGGACACGATCCGATAGATGCACCTCGCTGAAGCGCTCGTCGTAAAACATCTCCTGCCATTGACGAACCATGCCGAGGTAAGAGTTGTTGAGCAGTGCGACCTTGATCGGGATGTCCTCGACCGTGGCGGTGACAAGCTCTTGAGCCGTCATCTGGAAGCAGCCGTCGCCGTCGATGGCCCAGACTCGACTATCGGGCATGCCGGCCTTGGCGCCAATAGCGGCGGGGATAGAGAAGCCCATCGTGCCCAGACCACCGGAGTTGATCCAGGTGTAGGGGTGATCGAACTTCCAGTATTGGCTGGCGTACATCTGGTGCTGACCCACGCCAGAGCACACGATGGTGTCGGCGGGGTTGAGGTCACGCAGTTGCTCGATACAGAACTGGGGCTTGAGCTTGTCACCGGGCTCCGACTGTTCATACGTCATCGGGAACTTCTCTTGCCACCCTGACACCGTCGAACGCCATGCGGTGCGGTCGGTCTGCACCCCGGCACCGCCGAGCTCGCTCATGGCTTCAAGCATTCCCTCGATCACCACACGACAATCACCCTGGATGCCCACGTTGTACTGGCGGACCTTGCCCAATTCGGCAGGATCGATGTCGACGTGCACAATCTTGGCCGTCGGCGCAAAGCCATCCAGCTTGCCGGTGACACGGTCATCGAAGCGGGCGCCGAGAGAGACCAGAAGGTCAGACTCCTGCATCGCCGTGACCGCGGTGTAGTTACCGTGCATGCCCGGCATGCCGAGGCACAGTTCGTGGCGGTCGGGGAACGCACCCCTAGCCATCAGCGTGGTGACCACAGGAATCTGAGTCATCTCGGCAAAGGCACGTAGGGCTTCGGCGGCGCGAGCCTTGAGGATGCCGCCGCCGACGTAGAGAACCGGACGCTCGGCATCACGGATCAGTTCAACGGCTTCGCGAATTAAGGCTGGGTCACCCTCACTGACCGGGTTGTAACCGGGAAGATCCATGTCGGCATCGGTGGCCTCATACCAGTCGATGGCTGAACGGGGGTTGGTCGGGTCAACAATGTCCTTGGGGATGTCGACGAGCACTGGGCCGGGACGTCCTGTGGTGGCGATGTGGAACGCCTCATGGATGATGCGCGGGATGTCTTGTGCCTCGGACACCAAGAAGTTGTGCTTCGTGGCGGCCATGGTGATGCCGGTGGTGTCGGCCTCTTGGAAGGCGTCCGTGCCGATCGCCGCATACGGCACCTGACCGGTGATACACACCATGGGAACCGAGTCCATGTGCGCATCGAGTAGTGGTGTCACGATGTTGGTGGCGGCCGGCCCGCTGGTAACCATCGCCACGCCGGGACGTCCGGTGGCGTGGGCATAGCCCTGCGCCATATGGCCTGCCCCCTGCTCGTGGCGCACGAGCACGTGGCGGATTGACGAGTCGATGATCGGGTCGTAAACCGGGAGGATTGCGCCACCGGGAAGGCCAAACATCACGTCGACACCCTCGAGTTCGAGGGATCGGACGAGTGCTTCTCCGCCATTGATCGGTTTGCTGGTCATGAGCTGATTCCAGGGTCGAGTTGCGCTGTAAGCGAACGGACAAAAACTATCGGTGGAAAACACGAAACGGCCTCCCTTGGGGAGGCCGTAGCGCAAGTTCTACCGAATGTGGGCGAGAACGTGCGCTATGCGAGTCCTACTACTACGAGGGTACGCAAGGTGCTGTTCACGGCGCCAAGTATGACCGATAGCCCGGCACATGACAACGTGCGTTGTATGTCAGGCATCGGCGTGTACCCCGGATCCTTCAACCCGCCGACGCTCGCGCACATCGAAATCGCTCTCGCCGTGGTCAAACAACACGAACTGGAACGGCTCGATCTTGCGGTGTCGACGGTGGCGTTGGGCAAGGGTGTCGTGCCGCGACCAGCGTTCGAGGACCGCATTGAGGTGATCCGAGCTTCCATCGCTGAACATTCGACGCTCGGTGTGGTGATCACCGAGTCTCGCCTGATCGTCGATATCGCAGCCGGCTACGACATGGTCGTGATGGGAGCCGACAAGTGGGTCCAGATCGGCGAGGTTGAGTGGTATGCCAACGCCGCCGAACGTGACGCCGCTCTGGCCGCGCTCCCCCGCCTGGCCCTCGTGCCTCGTCCGCCACTTGATGTGCCCGAGGAACATCTCATCTCGGTGCGTGAAGACATTCTGGAAATCTCGTCGTCGGCGGCACGGGCCGGCCGCACCGAATGGATGACCGACGCAGCCCGAGCGTTCCACGACCGCACCGGTGCCTGGCGCCGCGACTAGATTCGCCCGGGTGAAGAACCCGCCATTCGAGTACCACCGTCCAGGGTCTTTGGGTGAGGCGGTGACCCTGCTCGCTGAGCTTGGCGACGACGCCAAGATCCTGGCCGGCGGCCAGAGCCTGCTGCCGGTGATGGCCTTGCGCCTTGGCGCCCCGCCCCACATCATCGACATTTGTGGGCTCACGGAGCTCGCCGAGATCACTCTTGGTTCCGATTGCGTCACTATCGGCGCCACCGTTCGTCACCGCACCGCCGAAATGTCCGACACCATCTCCCGCCACGCCCCACTCGTAGCCGCTGCGCTCCCCCACGTCGGCCATCGGGCCATTCGCACCCGCGGCACTGTCGTCGGCAGCATCGCTCACGCCGACCCGGCGGCCGAGATGCCCGCCGTCTGCCTAGCAACAGGGGCCACGATGGTCGCCCGTTCCGCCGGTGAAGAACGCGAGATCGCTGCCGCTGACTTTTTCGAGAGCTACCTCACCACTGCCCTGCACGACAACGAGATCCTCACCCACGTCCGCTTCCCTGCATGGTCACCCACTGCCGGAGCTGCGGTCGTGGAGATCAGTCGTCGCCACGGTGACTACGCGCTGGTCGGCCTCGCGTGCACGGTTGACGTCATCGATGGTGCAATCACTTCGGCCGCGCTGTCATTCTTTGGCGTGAGCGGCACTGCAGTACGGGTGACGGAAGCTGAGAAGTCTCTTGTCGGCAAGCCGCCCGACGACGCGGCATTCGCCGCGGCCGCCGACATCGTCACGACCACCCTTGAGCCTGGCGGCGATGTCCATGCCACGGCCAACTACCGCCGACATATCGCCGGCGTCCTCACCCGCCGCGGCCTCGCTGAGGCCGCCGCCAAGACCGGAGTTCCGGCGTGAGCCATTCGATCACCTTCACCATCAACGGCGAGAGCACCACCCTCGACATCGAAGCGCGCCGCTCGCTCGCCGACGTCATCCGCGAAGACATCGGGCTCACCGGCACCCATCTCGGATGCGAACACGGTGTCTGCGGCGCCTGCACGATCCTTCTCGGGGGCCAGCCTGCCCGGGCCTGCCTCATGCTTGCAGTGCAGGCGGATGGCGCCACGATCATCACCATCGAGGGCCTGTCCGATGGCGACAAAATGCACCCGGTCCAGAAGGCGATGCACGAAGCCATGTCGTTCCAGTGCGCCTTCTGCGCGCCGGGATTCTTGATGAGCACAGTCGCACTACTCGAGGAGAACCCCAACCCAACACCCGACGAGATCCGCGAGGAACTTTCCGGAAACCTATGCCGATGTACGGGCTATCAATCGATCGTCGACGGTGTGGAAACAGCCGTGCGAATAATCCGCGGAGATGAGTCCTGATGGCAGGATCAACGCAGACCAGCGGACTCGGCTTCGTCGGTCAATCCGTCAAGCGGGTCGAGGACGAACGCTTTCTGATCGGCAAGGGCCAGTTTGTGGCTGATGTGATGCCCGACGGCGTACTCCATGCTGTCTTTGTCCGCAGCCCCTACCCCCACGCCACCATCACCGGCATCGACGTCGGTGAGGCCACCCGGCACCCGGGTGTGGTTCGAATCTTCACCGGCCAGGAGTTGAACGAGGTCACGCAACCATTCGTGCCGCTCGCCCCTCAGCCGGGCAGCTACACACCGATCTATCACGCGATGGCCGTCGAAAAGGTTCGCCACATCGGTGATCCGGTTGCCCTCGTTGTGGCCGAGTCACGCCATGTCGCTGAGGACGCAGCCGAGCTTGTGGTCGTGGACTACGACATGCTCGATGGTGTCGGATCGATCGATCGAGCGCTCGCTGCCGACGCGTCTCAGCTATGGGATCGAGCCGACGGCAACACGCTGAGCGACGCAACCGACACCTACGGTCCGATCGATGAGGTCTTTGCTTCCGCAGACCGCGTCGTGTCAATCACCCTCGATAGTCATCGTCAGGCCAACCAGTCGATGGAGACTCGAGGCACCGTCGTCGAGATCGACAACGCCACAGGCCATCTCACCGTTCACAACACCTCTCAGGGTCCTCACATGCTCAAGTGGGCCATCGCGGCGCAGACCGTCAACCAGGGCCGTCTGAAGTCGCTCTGGGGGTTCATGCGCAACACCTCGCGGCGCAAGGCGTTCTTCGCCGCGGCCAAAGACTTCCGCAAAGCCAACAAGGCCGATCTCAAGGGCCAGGACAACGCCGGGATGATGGGTCAGCTCAAACGAGACCGGTCGTTGATCAAGTACATGGGGCGGATGGGCCTCGGCCTCCTCGCCACTGAAAGCTTCCCCACCGTCACGTCAGTCGACATCGGTGGTGGCTTCGGCGCAAAGGGTCCTATCGCTCGAGAAGACATCCCCGTTG
>JAACCU010000200.1 GCA_009937405.1 Actinomycetota bacterium | reverse complement strand
GTAAACGGCATCTCCCAATCCTGAAAGCGCTCATGGTTGAGTTCGCCCAGCGACGCGGAGACATGCATGAGCTCCGAGATGTCGGACGGCGACTTCTTCGCCATCACGCCCACGAGCTCGTTCGAATGCGCAAGCATCCGAGGCTCTGAGTACTTCTTTGTAGGGAGCTTCGACTCGTAGTCGAGCGATTTGGCGGGCGAAACGACGATCAGCACCCCCCGGTTTTACCCGGTCTGGAGGCCTCTTGCGCAGCACGTCGATTGTTCATTGCCGATGTGGCATTTCGGGCGTAGGTTTCGCCAATGGAATTTCCGAACAATGGCGGGCAGAACCAGTGGTATCCGTTCATGGATCGCCCCATGCCTGAACAGGTTGACGGCATCGTGCAGAACCCGTCTGTCGTTCCGCTGAGCAATGTTGATCCGCTTCCCGCCAGCGCGAAGTATGTGGTGGTCGGTGCCGGCATCCACGGCATGTCGTCGGCCTACCATCTGGCTATGGCGCTCGAGAAGAGCGGCAAGGGTAAGGGCAGCGATGTTGTCTTGATCGACAAGCAAGGTCCGGGAGCCGGAGCCTCTGGCCTCGCCTGTGGTTGTGTCCGTAACCTCTACATGACCGGTCCGCTTCACTCGATTCTGCGGGCCAGTGTTGAGGTGTGGGAGAGCGACCCTGTCAACTTCGGTTTCCAGCAGGTTGGCTATGTGTCGATCGGTGAAGAGAACCAGACCGAGGATTACATCAAGCTCAATGAGAGCCAGATCGAAAGCGGCTATCCCAGCGATCTCTACTCCGGCAAGCAGGCCCACGACTTCTTGAAGGGCATGTGGCCTGACTTCAAGACCAACAACTGCGATGTCGTGCTTCACGAGCACCGCTCTGGTTACGCCGGCACGCACACGGCCATGTGGGGTCTCGACCAAAAGTGTCAGCAGTGGGGCGTGCAGCGCGTCTATGGCGTCGCTGTCACCGGCTACGACATGGATGCCGGCTCGGTGACCGCCGTCGAGACCACGGCCGGCCGCATCCAGTGCGACCAGGTTGTCGTCGGTGCCGGCGCCTGGACCCCGCAGCATTGGGAGTGGCTCGGCGGGTCCAACACGCTTGATGTTCTCTACCCCGACGGGCACACCGAAGTCGACAAGGCGATGGGGACGTATTGGCGCCTCCTCGAGGGTGAAGTTTTCATGCCCCCAGGCGTCGACTACCGCACTGCCGATGGCAAGGACGCTCCCGTCCTGCACGTTGAACTGATGAATACACCGGTCTACGACAAGACCGGCAACATGATGCAAGATCACGTCTACACCTACACCCGTTACGCGGCTGAACGTGTTGGAGCCCCAGGCCTGCAGGGTGGCACCATGCCGATCCAGATCGGTGATAGCGCCCAGGTCGAGCCCTACGGGCACTTCGCTGACGCCTACCAGGCCGACGATTGGTTCCCCGAGTACTACTGCACGACTCTCGGGATGCTGTTCGAGCGGTTCGAAAACCTCGAGCCGTATTACAAGCAGCGGCGCAACGGCGGCATCGGTGCTTTCACCCCGGACAATGTGCCGATCTTTGACTACGCGGCTGACAATGCGTGGGTGATCGCCGACTCAAACCATGGCTTCAAGATGATCGGGGTGGGCAAGCTCACCGCCGACATGATGGTTGGCGGCACCAAGCCGTGGGAGTTGGAGCCGTTCACATTTGACCGCTTCGCCAAGGGCACCACCTTCGGTGATCGCAATAGTAACTGCCCCTGGGTGTAGGTGCTTTGTCGGATCCGTCCGTGGCGCGTGCTCGACGCTTACGGCCTGGCTGCCAGCACCAACATGCCGGGACGGTCGAGTTCGGCCATGTAGTTCGACGGAGTCTCAGAGATGATCTGCCAATGGCCGGCGGTTTCCAGCGCGGCGAAACGTTTGGCGAATCCGTCGCCCTCGTAGGCGATCGCGTTCATGTAGAACGCGGCGATTCCACCGGAAGCGATTGTGCGCATCAGTTCGGGTAGATGCTCGGGGGCAAGGTGGCCGCCGCCCATTGCCCCGACACAGATGAGCGCGTCGTACGCACCGTCTTCTATCGGGATTGTGGCGGTGAGGTCGACGGTCAGGAGTTCGCGGTACACGGGGCGGCCCTGCACGGTCTTTGATGCTGCGAACTCGAGCATTCCCTGCGAGTAGTCGACGCCATCGATCGTGGTGAAGCCGCGACTCGCAAGCTCAACCCCGGCGAGGCCGGTGCCGCACGCATAGTCAACGACGGTGGCCGACGCCCCGACATAGTCCTGCAGCGCATCGGCGATGAGTTGGGGCGAGAGATAGCCGTATTTGGTCAGATCGGCTTCGTAGTCTTGGGCCCACTGGTCGTAGGCCTCGTCGGAACGGTCGCCATAGCCCATGGTGGAGACCCGCTTCAGCGGTCCCTCTCCGTGATCTGCCATGCCCGGAATCTAGAGCGGATTAGAGGCTTGTGCCGAAGGGGACGTCCATCACGGTGGCGGTGAGCGTGGTGCCATCGGCATCCACATCGAACGAGTTTCCCGCCGTGGCGTAGGCGACGGATACCAATGCCAGTCCGAGGTTTCTGTCGAGCTTCGGTGAATAGGTGGCGGTGCGGACCTGGCCGATGCTGGTGCCACCGGACAGCGCCTCCCACGGGTGTTCAGGGTTTGGCATCTCGCCGTCGAGGGTGACGTTCACGAGACGGCGCCTCGTGGTGGGGTCAGCGTGGCGGGCAATCAACGCTTGCTTGCCGATGAAGTCGAAGTCGCCATCAAGGTTGACGTATGCGCCCAGGCCGGCCTCAATCGGGTCAGTGTCGGGGTCGGTGTCGCTTGCGTACGACAGCAAGCCGTTCTCGATTCGCTCCATCTGATGGGGGGTTCCGGGAGCAATGCCATAGGGGGCGCCGGCGTGCATCACCTGGTCCCACAGCGCTTGCCCTTGGGTGCTGTCGGTGAGGAAGAGTTCGACGCCACCTTGGCGACTCCATCCCGAGCGGCAGATCACCAAGGGGATTCCGTCGAGTTCGACCGCCCGATGATGGAAGAAGCCAAGCGAGTCAACCAACTCGTCATCAAAGAGCGCCCGGACGACGTCGTCGGCCATTGGCCCCTGAATGGCGAGCGGTGATACGTCAGGTTCGAATACCTGAGCCTCGTACCCGCCGGCACCTGCGATTCCCTTTACCCAATGGACCATGTCGCTGTCGGCGATCGACAGCCACCAGCGGTTTTCTTCGAGGCGTAAGGCGATCGGGTCATTGATCAAGCAACCGTCGTAGTCGCACATCGGCGCGTAGCGAGCCCGTCCGACCTTGAGGTTGGTGAGGCGGCGAGCAGAGACGAGTTGGGCGACAGTGGTGGCGTCGGGTCCGATGATCTCTACCTGCCGTTCCGCGGCGACATCCCACATGGACACCCCGGTTTTCACCCGCTCATATTCGCCGATCGGGTCGCCGTATGAAACCGGCATGAACATGTGGTTGTAGATGGTGAATGCGGTGACCCCGCCGGTGATGGTGGCGTCGAAGAACGGTGATTTGCGGACCCGCGGGCCGAAGACGATTTCTGCCATTCGGCTACGCTATCAAGCCGTTTAGCCAAAGGCTAAACCGCTAACGAAGGTTGACGAACCGGTGTGTCTGAGCTGACGCGTCCGCGGACGCGTCACAGCCTGGACCAGTTCTTGACCGTCACACCCCCTTCCTAGACTTAGTCGAGCGGAGCTCGACCAACCCCCCCCGCCTCTCACCTGGATGAGAGAACCATCGGGCGGTCCAAACCATGTAATCGTGTTTGGAGTCGCAGCCTGCATCGCATCGTGTATTTGGCGGTCGAGTTTGCCGACTCGGCTGAGTGGGTGTTGGCAGGTTTCCCAACTGCCGCCCACCACCTCGGTGCTCTTGGCGACGTCGAAGCGTGTACTGCTCGGGAATGGATCCGAATTGGGCGACGGCTACGAGAGTTGCCCGCGTCCGCAGGAGCATTCGACGCAGGGCATCTGTCATATTCGAAGCTGCGGACGCTCACGCGCGTCGCTACGCCAGAAAACGAGAAGGAGCTCGTGGCACTCGCCTTGAGTGTCCCGGCCGGCGATTTGGCCGGGGCATTGGCGGCATGGCTTGGCCGCAACAGTGAACCTAAGGATCTGGACGCACATCACCAGCGGCAACGAGCAATCAGAGAGCGGGTGCAACCCGATGGGATGGTCACAGTCACCATGCAGTTACCGCCATTGGTAGCAGGAGCGTGGTCGGCGGCTATCACCGGTCGGGTGATGCAGCCGACGCGGCGAT
>JAACCU010000017.1 GCA_009937405.1 Actinomycetota bacterium | reverse complement strand
GCCCCCTAGGACCTTGCCCCCTAGGACCTTGCCCCCTAGGACCTTGCCCCCTAGGACCTTGCCCCCTAGGACCTTGCCCCCTAGGACCTTGCTTCCTAGACTCTGGCTTGCGAGACACTGGTGTCTTCGACTCTGTCTCGTGGCAGCCGATGAAGAATGAACCGAGTGAGTGGAGCCTCCGATGATTCGACGTCTTACTATCACGATGCTTGCCGTGAGCCTGTTGGCCGCCGCATGTTCTAGCGAAAACAGCAGTGACGATGTTGTCCCTCAACCAACGGTGACCGCCAGCGTCGACGACGTCGTATCCATCGATGGTGATGGCGTGGACGACTGTGGCCAGGGTGGGGCCTTCCCCGACGACCCGGACTTCCGAGAGGCGATCTGTCTTGCGCTAATGGCGAGTCTCAGGCTGATGGGCACGGATGTCGCCATAAATCCCGAGTGGGGGACGCGGCTCACGGCGGCGATGATGAACTATGCCAATCGCGACGAAGCAATGGCCGAACTCGCAGCAGTGCTAGCTGAGATCCAGGCGGCTGGTTAGTCCCAGCTGAGGATTGCCGCAGTGAGGACGTCGATCAACATCGCCACCTGAGGCGCACGGGGTGTTCCCTCATGGTCGCTCCAGTTTGTGGCTTCCTTATTCCACCGGATCGGCGGTGGAAGTTCGATCTGCACGCCCGTTTGCGGGGGCAGGTTGACCGGATTCGCACGGTGCTGCCCACGAAGATCTTTGGGGATCTCGTTCAGGTCATCGACGATGCCGTACTGGTCGGGCAATCCGTCCCGTAGATGACCGGCGATATGGCTGGCCAAGTCGCGGTTGCGTCCGCCAAGAAGCACATCCCAGAAGCGATCGTCTCGGCCGTAGCCATGGATTGCGATCACCGTGTCGACATGGCCCACAAAGTTTCCAAGAGCATCTGAGTGGGACGGATCAAACAGGGTGGAGGGGATGTGCTGGCGTAGCGGCGCCGCCTGGATGACCCCGTAAAACGAGGACCCGGTGCGCTCAGCGACCTCGGCCGCGATGACATCTGTAGTGCGCTCAAGATTTCCGCCGTGAAAGGCCATCAACCCAAAGGTTGAACGGATTTCGCAGACCTCAGTTACCTCAGGACGCGCCAGCAGTGAGCGGAACATTGGTTCGACGATACCGATCAACGTGCGCCCATACCCGCCAGATCACCAAAGCGGCGAATAGCACCTCGAGTGGGACCCCCCAGCGGACGGGGTCATCGAACCAGTTGATGATGCGTGCGGGCCAGTTCGTAACGAAGCGCCACAGCGGTAGGACAACGAAATCCCACTCGTTCTCGAGTTCGACATAGAGGTAGACGAGTGCGAAGACTGTGGTGACCGACCGTCGCTTCGCCGCTTCGGTCGGGTTGTCTTCTCGCCATGCCAGCAGCAACACAAGGGAAACACCGAGCATGCTCACGACGCTGAGTCGCTCCGGTGTGGTGTTGTTGATCCAGGTGGCGACCGCGCCCTGAAATTCCAAGAACTTGTCGACGAGCACGTTGCCGGCACGAGGGTCGTCGAGGATTCGTATTTCCCAGATGCCATAGTCGATCAGGTAACAACCGGCGACCACAAGAACGAAGCCGGAAACCTTGCTCATATGGGGAAGAAAGCGGCGCATGTTGGCGGCAACGTTGGACTTTGCTCGAGCCAGGCTGACTGTCAAGAAGAGAATCACCGCGCCCATGCCCACGGCGTAGGCGACGAAACTACCGACACCATTCCAGACCCCGTCGGTCGTGAACGTGTTGCTCACTGCCTGGATGAACAGACCGATCGTGCAGCTCAGCGACACCACTGCGTACGACACGCCGAAGAGGAACATTGAGGTCGACTGGCGACTGTTGGTGCCCTTGTTCATCTTCGGGAGGCTGATATTGATCGGTCGACCCATGGCCATTGCGATACCCATGGGGATGAGGAGCAGGCCCAGCCCAACAGTGATGTAGCCGACGTATTCGATGACCGTCCCCGTGTTGAGGAACAGCGAGATCAGAATGCCGAGGCTGCCGAACACGGCGATGAAGCCGGTGGTGAGCATCGTGCCGACCCAGAGGCCGCGCGTGACAGCCTTTAGCCGCGTGCTATCGGGTGTGTCAGTGCCGATGAAGTAGCTGAGGTAGGTGGGCAGCATGGCAAACCCACACGGGTTGAACGCTGCCAGCATCCCCACGCTAAATGGGAATGCGAACTGCTCGAGATTCATTAGCCGAGCTCCTGGATCTTTGCTGTGAGGTCGGCGGCCGTCAGCACGCCAGACCAGACCTCTACGACTCTGCCATCAGACGAAACAAACACGGTGGTCGGCATCGCGAACCCACCGAACTTCGCGAACAGCTCGCCGGTGGGGTCCCAGCCGAGATCGTAGGTAACGCCGGTTTCTTCGATCAGGATCTGGGCGTCCTCCTGTCGAGGGTCGGTGGAGATGCCGACGAAGTTGACGGCATCGCCGAGCGTGTTGGACACCGCTTCGAACTCCGGCATCTCCGCTACGCATGGCGGGCAGGTGCGGGCGAAGAAATTGATGACAAGCCGGGTGCCCGCATACGCGGTGAAGTTGGTCGTGTCGCCATCGAACGTGGTGAACTCGAAGTTGACATCCGAATCGACGGGCGCATCGGGCTGGATGTCGTCAACGGCAGGAGTGAGGCCGTCATTGCTGAGGTTGATGACGCCACCGCTGTCATTGGAACCGCCACCGCATGCGGTGGCAAAAAGGACGACGGTGATGAGAGCGACGGTGGTGAGGGTGGCGGTCAGCCCTCGGCGGGATGTGGGGTGGGGGAAGGGTCGCACAACAATCTCCTGAGAGAACGGTACCGGGATGGATAGTGTCAACACCCGTTCGGGGGCTCTCCCCTTCCCAACGAAATGGCCCCCCGCCGAGTTCCCGAGGGTCTGGAGTCCGACACGGTGCCGCCGATGGTGGTCAGATCGGGGCTCGCGTAAGCCGTTGCCCGGATCTTGGCAGGGGAGTGCCAAGGGCGGCACCGTTTGGGGGACTCAAGCCGTCAGCCGCTCAGCGACTGCGGTGAGGTGGGCGGGGATCGCGATGACAGGCATCTGATCCTCGGGACGAGGGTTCTTTCGAGGACGACCTCGGCGCCGCTTGATAGCGAGCATCTTGCCGTTCATAAAGAGCTGACCGCCCCATACGCCACACGGTTCGCCACGCTTAAGCGCTGCTTCGAGACACGGTGCCAGCACCGGGCACGATACGCAGACCCGCTTTGCGGCGGAGATCTCACCGATGTCCTCGCTGAAGAACAGATCTGCAGCATTCGGAACGGCGCGGCACGAGGCGTGGTCATCCCACGTTTCGGTGGCGGCCATCTCGATTGGTTTGGGTTCTGTTGCGACGAGGAGTCCCATGGCCTCATCTCCTTTCTGAATTGTGAGCCTGAATTTGATTATGTGCTGGGTTGGATGTTGCAGGGGGAAAAGCAGAAAGACCGCCATTTCTGGCGGCCTCGGTGCGTTCCCCTGTGTAGTGGCTGGTTAGCCAGGGGGAGCGCCGGAGGGCCGCTGGTGGGTATACGGCTTGGTGGTCGTGAACCAGTTGCCGGTAAACCCAGAACCCACGTGCACATTCATGCTCGCGCCAGCATCTGCCTGAATGGTGATGTGATGCTCGAGGCACAGAAGGTGCAACATGTCGTCGGCTCCATGAGACGCGCCCGGACTGTCCGGCCCAATTACGGTCGCGGACTTCACGCCATCCGTCAACCGAATAAACGGGAATTGTCTCGGCACCTCCACCCGGTAGGCGAATAATGGCCTGAATTTCAAGGGAAACGGCCTTGGCCAGCTATTTGACAATTTTTCGATAATGGGCGTTTTGAACACGAATTTGACCACAGGCGCAGGCCTGGCGTTACGAGCTGAGGGCCGACTGCTACCGTCCCCCCATGGCCGAACCGGGGGCAGCGGAGATCACGGAGCGACCGGCAACAGGTCGCGTTTTCGAAGGGGGTCGTCGTATCCGTCTCGGTGATGTCGACGCAACCGGTCGGTGCCGCCTCGATGCGGCCGTTCGCTATCTGCAAGACGTTGCCCGAGATGACTCTGCCGACTCCAACCTGATCGACCCCATGACCTGGGTCGTGCGGCGAGTGATGCTCGAAGTCCACGTCCCACCGGTTTTCCAGGAATGGGTTGACGCCGCAACCTGGTGCAGCGGACATGGAAGCCGCTGGGCGGAGCGTCGGACGTCGCTGCACGGCACTGAGGGAGCCCACATCGAGGCCGTCACCATCTGGATCTACGTCGATGGCGAGACGGGTCGCCCGAAGGCGCTCAATTCCGACTTCTTCGACATCTATGGACCAACGGCAGGGGAACGACAGGTAAGTGCTCGACAGGCACTGGCCACCAGCCCGGCCGAGGGTGCTATCGCCGAGCCGTGGCCGCTGCGCTTTACCGATTTCGACATTCTTGGACATGTGAACAATGCCGCCCAGTGGGGACCGGTCGAGGAAGCGCTCAGTCGCATCGACGGACCACGCCAGGCCATCCGCGCCGAACTCGAGCACGGCCCAGGCATCGAGTCGGGCTTAGACACTGAGCTGTGGTGGCAGGCAGCCGAGGGCGGCGTCGACACCTGGCTCATGGCAAACGGCAAGGCCGGCTCTGTGGCCCGGGTGCGGCCGCTCTAGCGCTCTGAGCTATGTGGCGCTGAGTTCGTAGAAGAGCAGGCCGTCGGCGTTGCGACGAGTGGCGGCCTCGCCGAGAACCCGGAGATGCTCGAGGTGTGCATAGGTCTCACTTGCGGCCATGCCCCCCCACGAACGCTCACGGAACAACACTTTCATCCACTCGTCGACTGGCGCGTCGCCGAGACCTTCCGCCGCATCGCGGAGCACGTCGAGACGTTCGTCGTGGTGGACTTTGATGTGGTCACAGCGTTGCGCGGCCTCGTCCATTGGGTGACCGTGTGCGGGAAGCACAGCGGTGACTCCTTCAAGCGCGGCGAT
>JAACCU010000199.1 GCA_009937405.1 Actinomycetota bacterium | reverse complement strand
GCGTACCGGATGCACAACATTCACTTTCAGATTTATGCCGCCATGTTCCTCGGCAATTTTGAGAAGGCTATGGCGGCGGCCGATCTGATTCGTCAAACCGTGACCGCTGATGTACTTCGCCACGACAACGCCTTCTTGGTGCGTTACCTCGAGGCGTTCTACGGGATGAAACTCCACGTTCTGATTCGATTCGGGCGATGGAATGACATCATCAACATGTCGTTGCCTGATGAAGTCGACCTGTTCGTCTCTACCACTGCGCTTTGTCATTACGCCAAGGGTGTGGCGTATGCCGCGACCGGGGACGTTGAACAAGCTGAGCGGCAGCAGCAGCTTTTTGCTGAGGCCTGGGAACGAGTCCCTGAAGACCACTTCGTTTTCAACAATCAGACCCGCGACGTGCTGAAAATCGGTGAAGCGATGCTCGCCGGTGAGGTTGAGTACCGAAAGGGCAACTTCGATGCGGCGTTCGCGCATCTGGCTCATTCAGTCGATATCGACGACCACTTGTACTACAACGAGCCATGGGTTTGGATGCAGCCTCCTCGCCACGCGCTCGGCGCACTGCTTCTCGAGCAGGGTCGCGTCGAGGAAGCCGCTGGCGTGTATCGCGCTGACCTGGGGATTGACGACACCCTGGTGCGCTCCTCCCAGCACCCCGGCAACGTCTGGGCCCTGCACGGCTATGCCGAATGCCTTGATGCGCTCGGCCGGCTAGAGGAGGCGGCCGATATCCGAGCCGAGCTTGTGGTCGCCAAGAAGAGCATGGATGTCGAACTCACGTCATCGTGCTTCTGCCGAGGGGCATCGTAATTCGGCTCTATGTTTGAGAGGGCGGTGGTCTCGCTATGAAACGCTGGGAGGTTCTAATCGTGTGGCGGTAAAGGTTGGGACCTGGTCGGCGGGTATGGGTCTCGAGATGAGGTAGCCCTGGGCGTCGTCGGCCCCGATTTGGCGCAGAAGTGTTAGGTGTTCGGTGGTTTCTACACCTTCGGCCACGGTTCGGATGCCGAGGGATCGAGCCAAGTCGACGACGGCTCGAACGATCTCGTTGAATGGGCTTTGGGCAATGCCGTCAACGTGTGATTTGTCGATTTTGAGTATGTCGACGTCGAGTGCAGCCAACTGTGACAGCGAGGAGTAGCCGGTGCCGAAGTCATCGATGGCGACACGAACGCCGAGTTGTTGTAGTTGCTTGATGACATCGAACGCGGTGTCGGTGCTGGCGAGGATGGCTTGTTCGGTGAGTTCGATGGTGACCCGTTGAGGATCGAGGCCCGAGCGGGCGATGGTCTCGGTGACGATGGTTGGGAATTCAGGGTTGTCGAAGTTTCCGGCTGCAGCATTGACCGCAATGGTCCAGTTGGAGGCTTCTGGTAGTTCTTTGGTCCACGCGACAAGTTGGTGAACGGCAGCGTCGAGGGCCCAGGCATCGATGGCCGGAAGTAACCCGAGCTGGGCTGCCGCGGGTAGGAAGTCGCCGGGGGAGAGGACGCCTCTCTGCGGGTGGTTCCAACGACTGAGGGCTTCGAACCCGGTGATGTTGTTGCCGTCGATCCTGATCACGGGCTGGTAGTAGAGCTCGAGTTCGCCTTCCTTGAGGGCATTGATGAGTTGGCGTTCGAGTTCGAGTTGTTGGATGAGGTCGTCACGCATTTCCCGCTCGAACAGGACGACACGATCTCGGCCGAGTTCCTTGGCTTGATACATGGCGAGATCGGAGTCTCGTAGTAGTCCCTCAGCGTCGTCGTTGGGCCCACATAGGGCGATCCCGATAGAGACGGTGACCGGGATGGGTTGACTGCCGACATCGAAAGGTGTCGCAACCTGGGTCCGGATGCGCTCTGCGATCTGCCAGATCTCATTCTGGTTTGAGAGCCTTTCGCACAACATGACAAACTCGTCGCCACCAAAGCGGGCGATGGTGTCTTCGTCTCTGGTCAGGGTTTTCAGCCGATCAGCCAATTCGATCAGTAGCTGATCGCCGACTCCGTGGCCCAATGTGTCGTTGATGGTCTTGAAGTGATCCACATCGATGAACATCACTGCGGCTATTGACCCATTTCGCTGGGAGCGACGAAGAGCTTGTTGCAATCGGTCTTCGAGAAGTGTCCGGTTCGCGAGCCCGGTGAGTTCGTCTTGGAGAACCATGCGTTGCAGTTCTTCTCGAGCGTCGCGCTGTTCGGTTATGTCGCTCATCTGCAGCAGGATGCGGCGGTCCCCATCTTTGGCGACCACAAAGGCGACTGTCTCGTCGACCCAAAAGCTCCGATTGGGTTCGGGTTCGTAGCGGACCTCCGCTCGAGGCCGGGAGGTCTCGGAGTCGGTCAGTAGAACGCGTGCCATCCAGCGGACTCGTAGTGGTTCGGCCACCAGGTCTGCCATCGGGGTTCCGGCTAGATCCAGCGCGGAGCGGCCCAGTAGTCGTTCGAGGGATTCGTTTATCTCGAGAATTCGGCCCGACGTATCGAGGACAGCAACCCCGATTGGGGAGGATTCAAAACCGGCTTTGAAGCGTTCTTCCGCCGCAATGCGTTGAGTTTCAGCGGCGATGCGACTAACCAGGAAATGGATCAGCCCAAACGACACCAAGCCCAGCAGCACACCGAGCGCCGCAACTATAGGAACCGCACGATTGGTGGGGATTGTAAAGAAATCATCGTCAGCCACGATGTCGAGGGCCCAAGGTTGGCCGAATATGATCGGTTCCCGAAAGGCATGAAAGGTTTCTGACCCGTCGTGAACATGACTGATGTCATCATGCAAATGTGAGGTATCTAGGGCATCACTGGCACTGTCGCGATCGTCGATGCTGTGACCGTCGATGCTGTGATCGTCGTCCATGAGCATCACGTCGCCGTCGATCATTACTGGTGAGGCATCAGGGCTAGATAGCAGAGCGAGTGTGACGTCTACGCCATGGTGGTGTTTGTTGATGGTCACTACCAAATCGAGGAGGCGTTCCACGTCGGCGAGCGCAACCAGGCTGTCACCACTGACTGTTGTGTATCCGATCACTACAATGTTTTGGTCTGTCTTCGGAATGCCAACCCATAGGCCGGGTGGTGCTGAGTCGCTCATACGAATCTTGGCCGAGGGTTGTTGTCTCCCGCGTATCTTGACGGGTTTGCCTCCTGACGGGACAACGAAAAACATTTCAGAACCTGGGAGCACGTCCGGGAGCAAGATATTGAGGCGAGCCGAGACCCGGGCAGGGTCCACCGGTGATTCCAGCCCATAGATAGCCCCGGCCAGGACCCTGTTGTAGGCCTCGGAGACAAGCTGCGCGCGATTCTCATTATCTTTCACGACATCGCGGAAATGCCCTTCAGCCGACTCCCGCGCCGCATTTTGGCCTTCGGATACAGAACGGCTTTCGAACAAGGCGTAAGCGGCTGTCAAAGCGAGAACCAAGAGCAAAACGGCCCACGGCATTGCGGCGTACCGACTTCGCCGAATTATTGACATCTACCTATTCTAGTATAAGGATCGCTTGTCGAGAAAAGTCCGGATAACCGTATGTAGTTCACGATGCTCAACAAGTCGCCGCTCGTTCCTGAGACGTGGCGGGATTCGCGAGAAAGACCACGAAAATGGATATCGAGGGCGAGTTCCTAGTTAGTTGGAATTGAATCGCCGACCCCAATTCTTAGGCAAGCACCGGAAAGTTCGACACCGAAAGAATGAGATGGTCCAGATGGATCCATCGATCTCACTACGAGGGTGAAGGAGTCCTTAGCGATGCTGCAGAGCCTCTCGGACTTCACGGAATAGTAGGACCCGATGCAGGGGTTCGAAAGCCGTCTCTAAAGGCCCATAGAGGCAGGCGCTGGTCTGCTGAGAACGCTGTCACCTGGGCGATTGGCCGCCTCCCGGGCGGCCGAAGAGTGGCTATCAAGCCCAGCCAACGATGTCGATGCCCTGGAGCGAGAGGTTGAGGTCCGGAGCGGGAGCCCGCACCGCTGCCGACGCCACATCGTTGGCGACCTTGGTTGTCGTCCCGTTCGCAAGATCGACCGCCCAAAGCGCCCCGGTGGACTCGCAGCTGTCACCGACCTCCAACACAGCCACCTTGTTCTCGCCGAGAAAGCCGATGGGAACGGCGTCGAGGCCGTCGGCAATGGAGATCGGTGCTGCGGCAGGATCAACGAAATCGACCAGATGCACCGATGATCCAACCCCGCAGTCGCCGTCGGCGTACAAAGCCCGGTCCGGGTTCGCCGGATCGATGGTGATGTGGTGGAGTTCCTCCGCACTCTCGGCATAAACCTCAGTCAACTCTTGCTCCTCTCTGAGTTGCGTGAGGAACTTGTGCTCTCCGTTTTCGTGGATCATTCCGGAAAGATCGAACGAGTGGACGTGCTGATCGAAGCCTTCGTGGACCGCAATGAAGCTGATACGGGTGCCATCGGAGGAGAACGCCGCGTCGGTGATCACCGCGTCCCATGGCGTAACCAACTGATGTGGCTCGGGGTCACCGTTGCGAACGATGAACAACGCGAGCTGATGGAACACCGACGGTGTCTCATTGCCCTCCTCGTCAAACTCGAAGAAGGTGGTGGGCGCGGTTCCGAAGGCCGCGAAATGTAGTCCGTCGGGGTGATAGACGATGACCTCGTGATGGTCGACGACCGAAATGTCAATGAGGCCGGAGCCATCAGCCTCGTGCTTGTAAAGCGCCGGCCCGTCGGTCTCCAGGAACCGCAGACCAGTCGGCCAAGTCCACCCGGCGACATCGCCACTCATCCCACCCGGTGCCCTCGATTCACCATCGGCATCGAGTACCCGCCCATCGTTGAACACGACACGCTCGCCCCGCGGGGACCAGGCCACCATCTCGGTCGAATCTGGTACTTCAGCCAGACAGACGATCGAACCATCGGGTTCGACCTGCCAGAGCCGATCCATGGCCACGAACGTGAGTCGGGCTGCAGCGGGAGCCTCGCCGAGTCCGACGCAGTCCGCTGACACTGGCAGGACTGGTTCGACGACAGTGGTGGTAGTAGTCGTGGTGTTGGTGGTGGTAGCCAACGGGGTGGTCGTGGCAATGGTCGTAGCCGTCGTCGTCGATGTCATTGCCTCGGCTGATTGCGTGGTTGACGACGACACTGGCACTTCGGTGTTCGAAGAAGCCATCTCAGCGGTGTCGCTGACACCTCCACAGGCGGCCGCAACCAGGCTGATCGTCAGCATGGACAAAGGGACGCCGTTCCGTCGCATCCCCCCATGATCGCAGAAATCTGGAAGCGGGTCGAGATCTCCATGGGCAACGGGTCAAAGTGACAGGTCAGGATCATGGCGTTGACCACTGAAACGGTCATCCTCAGCAAATCTCCACCGATCCCGCGGAATCATGAGGTTCTTGCGGCCGAGCACTGGGTTTCTGGGGGGCGCTATATGGAGGGAGTCGGGGACTCATGTCCCTCAACGTCCACAAAATACGATGACACCGCATGTCAGAGAGTTTTTGTTGACGGGAATGAGGCAGCGAAACCCTGAAAGTCGATGCGCCAGTTCGAGGTGTCCATGCGCTTCGCGACCTGAGCCTGCATGTCGCCTACCGGTTGGATGGTGAGTCCCTTCCTCCGATTATCCGCAGATATACGGTTGCCCAATTGTCGAAATGCGAAATGAATGATTGAGGGGTTTCAAATGGACGAAAAGACCTGGACAAGGATGGTTGACACCCGGACCTCAGATGGTCGGGCGATGATCATGCCTTACGTGGTGGCCGTATCAGCGACTCTGGCCCTGATCGTGTTCGGCGGTGACGCCATGGAAGATTCGAGCGTGAAGCTTGCTGTAGCAGCGTTCGCGGTGCTCGGTTCGCTTTGGACCCTGATGTGGTGGGACGGCGTCGTTACTGACGTGTCGAAGCTTGCCAAAGATCAGCCCGAAGGCGTAAAGGGCACCAACATTGGGCAGTCGTTCGACAGCACCCCGTTCGCCGCCATGCGAGCGATCAACGCTGTGGTGATTGTCTTGATCAGCCTGGCGCAGGTGCTGGCCATCTACTGAGAAAGTAGACTCCGGGACCCCGATGAGCGCATCGGCCATCAGGTCGGCGCTTGTCGGGGGAACCTAGGATGAAGTCATGTTGGACCGGTGGTCAATCGAACGGGTAGCCGGATGGCAGTCCGAGGCCGGATGGCTGGTCGGCTGCAATTTCACTCCCTCGACCGCGGGTAACCAACTCGAAATGTGGCAGGTTGAGACGTTCGACCCGATCACCATTGAACGTGAGCTTGGCTGGGCCGCCCAGCTTGGGATGAATGTAGTTCGGGTCTACCTGCACGACCTTGTGTTCAGTTCTGAGGGTGCGGGCTTTCTTGATCGGGTGGATCAGGTTCTGGCGATTGCTGATGCGCACGGGATCGCCATGATCCCGGTGCTCTTCGATGGGGTCTGGCACCCGAAGCCTCAGTTGGGCCGACAGCCAGATCCCACCCCCCGGCTGCACAACTCGATCTGGCTCCAGAGCCCGGGCAGAGTAATTCTTGACGATCCGGCCCGCTGGCCCGAGCTTGGCCCCTACGTCTCTGAGGTGCTGTCCCGGTTCGCTGATGATGGCCGGATCATGGCGTGGGATCTATTCAACGAGCCGGATCAGATTGACCATCTCACGTTGAAGAGCGGCTCACGGCAGGGGAAGGCTGATGCCGCTACGGCCCTGCTGGACACCGTTTTCGATTGGGCCCGATCAGTTGAGCCCAGTCAACCTTTGACAGCTGGGGTCTGGGAGTACGGGGAGGACCATGGGCCGATAACCAATCCACTCAATGCCCTGATCCTCGAGCGCAGCGACATTGTGAGTTTTCACTGTTACGAGCCTCGGGTTGAACTCGCAGCCGTCATCGACGCGCTGGAGGTGCATGGTCGTCCGCTGCTCTGCACCGAATGGCTGGCCCGCAGCTCTGGCTCAACGGTGGACTTGCTGGAAGTGTTTGCTGACCGTGGGGTTGGTGCGATCAACTGGGGCCTGGTTGATGGCCGGACTCAGACCCGGTTCCCGTGGCGCTCATGGCTTGAGCCGATCGAAGATGATGAGCCCTGGTTTCATGAGTTGCTTCATCGAGATGGGTCACCCTATGACCCGAACGAGGCGGCGACCTTTCGGCGCCTCACCGGTGCTGGTGGCTGACCGCGGCGCCCAAGTAACGGCTGCGTTGTTTGTCCCTGTGTCAGCGCAGGGACTAGGGGATATCGACGAGCTTGCCCCTCGGAATGGCAGCGTCTTTGTCATAGAGCGGGAGTGCTGCGAGCACACCAGGAACCTGGCTTCCATCGACGCAGTCGATATATACCGGCGTGCCCTCCGGTGCCCCCGCGGTCTCGAGCAGCGCGATTCCGATTCCGCGTTGAAGAAATGGTGAGATCGCCCCCGCGGTGACACGGCCAATTTGCCGACCTTCGGCGACGAGTGAGCCGCCGATCAATGGTTCTGCGTCTGTTAGTAGGCCGGTGAGACGAGAGTGTTTGGGAGCGTCATCAAGTGCACGTTTCCCAATGAAGTCACTCTTGTCCAGGTCTACGAAACGGCCAAGGCCGACATCGAATGGAGTTGTCGTGTGATCGAAGTCTGAGCCTGCGTTCAAGATTCCTGCTTCGATTCGGCGGATGTGCATTGCATCAAGGCCGATCATCTCCTGACCGAATGGCTCGCCGGCCGCCGAGATCGCAGCCCAGATATCATCAGCGTCGTGCCCCGGTTCGGTGTAGAACTCCCAGCCAAGCTCATTGGTGTACCCGGTGCGGGTAATCACTACCGATTGACCGCCGATACTGACGGTGGCGACACCAAAGTAGTTGAACGGGTCCGGTATGCGGTTGTCGCTCGCCGCCTCGAGAACTCGGAGCGAATCTGGACCTTGGACCTGCGACACATAGACGTGGGGATCGAAGATCCTGACATCCATTCCGTGTGCGTGGGAGCGAGCCCAACTGTAGAAGTCGCCATCGGCCTGGGCGTACCAGAAGCGGTCGGCGGCGAGACGGACGAGCACGCCATCGACGATGAGACCGCCGTCGTGATAGCAGGCAATCCCGTATCCGCATCTTCCGGGCCGAATCTTTGTGATGTCTTTGGTGAACAGTTGGTTCAGGAGTCTCTCGGCGTCGGGGCCAACGAACTCGAGTGGGAATTCACCGGTGTGCAGAACCCCCGACGATTGGCGCAGTTTCCAATAGCCGTCCGTCGTTGAACTTGCGTCGAAACAGCAGGCCATGTGACGTCGGTTGTAGACCGTGTAGCGCGGACCCAGAGGTGCCTCATAGGCGTGATAGGGATGTCGAGACATACCGAAGTCCCAACCCGATCCTTCGGCTGTCGATACCAGATCCCTGGTCTTGCCGTCTCCTGAGCGCATGTGCTCTCTCCGTACATGTAGCGAAACAACTGTTTCGTTGAAAGCTAGCACGTTATGAAACGCTTGTTTCGCAACCTGGGCTAGTGTTCGGTATGCCTCGCTATGTCGATCATGCAGAACGCCGCCAAGCGATCGTCGAAGCGGCGTGGGCACTCATAGCCGATGAGGGATACGAGGCTGTCACGATCCGACGACTAGCCCAAGAACTCGGCGGTGCTACTGGGCGGATCACAAATTTCTTCAGCACGAAGGACGACATCCTGATGGCCGTACTGGATGAACTCACCGCCTCGCACCACTCAGGACTCGCGCAACTAAGCAGCGCACTCGATGACGCCGGGGCCGATCTCGAACTGATCGCGTCGGCGATCGTCGAATCACTCCCTCTTGATGACGATCGAATCCGTGACTGGAAGATCTGGTTGGTGTTCTGGAGTCGAGCATCGATCTCGCCCGTGGTTGCGAAACAACATCAAGAGGTCTACGAGGCGTGGAGGAGCCGTCTCGCCACCGCCCTTTCTGGTGCAGCCGGTTCCGGTCAACAAGTGACGGCCCTGCAGCAGCGAGCAGAGCAGTTGCTCGCTTTCATCGATGGACTCGGCGTTCATCTCCTCATCGAGCCAGACCGCGCAGAAGCAGAAGCGCTTTTTGAGTTGGTCTACTCACAAATCGCCGCCACGCTCGCTCAACTAGGCGCCGAAGTCTGAAGCTCTGCGCTTCCGGTGCGGCGACTATGGGGTTTCCCTTGACCTCCTCCATGCCGGTGGCCTGTCGCCGAACGCGGATCGTTCAGGGGTAACCGATCACGTCGGTCAGGTTCGCCCCGGTCAGGTCCGCCCCGGTCAGGTCCGCCCCGGTCAGGTCCGCCCCGGTCAGGTCCGCGTCGGTTAGGTCCGCCCCCGCAAAGTCCACGCCGGTCAAGTTCATGCCGCTCAGATCGGCGTTACGGAGATTGGCATGCCCGAAATACGCGGCGTACCAATCCCCGCCGCGGTTCACCATTGAGCCGCGCAGGTCTGCGCCACTGAGGTTCGCGTAGGTAAAATCAGCGCCCTGCAACAGGGCACCCACGACTGTGCCCATGAGATTTGCGCCGGACAGGTTCGCTCCGCGCATGATCACACCCTGCAGGAGTACACCCCTCAGGTCCATACCAGCCAGGTTCGCAATGCTGAGGTCCGCACCGTTGAGCGCCGCATCGGTCAGGTTCGCTCCGGCCAGGTTCGCTCCGGTCAGGTTCGCGTCCTGCAGGCTGACATAGGTCAGGTTCGCATCGGTCAGGTTCGCATCGGTCAGGTTCGCATCGGCTAGGTAGGCGGCATGGTGCAGTCCTCCTTCAGACAGTTGCGCGCCGGTCAGATTCGCCCCAGTCAGGTTCGCTCCGCCCAATACGGCATCGACCAGGTTTGCACCGGACAAATCCGCGCCGGACAGGTCCGCGCCGGTCAGATCCGCATACAACCGAGCGTTGGTCAGATTTGCACCGGACAAATCCGCGCCGGTCAGATTTGCGTCGAACAAGTCTGCGCTGGGTAGGTTCGCGTCGGACAGGTCCGCACCGCTCAAGTTCGCACCGCTCAAGAGCGCACCAGGTGGGCAGTTCCATTGCAGTTGCGGGGCCGTCATCCTTGAACAGCCAGAATCAAGCAGTACCTGGTACGGCATCAGCTCCGCAATCTGAGAGAGAGCGCTATCGAGTTCCGCTTGAATTTGGTCCAGTCCTGCTCGTATCTCATCCAACCCATTTTGGGAGTCGTCCAGCTCGGCTTGGGCATCGCTCAGTGCCATTTGGGCGTCAGTTAGTAACAGGGTTAGTTGTGCAGACTGTACGAGAGCGCCATCGAGTTCGGCTTGAGTACTATCTCGTTGTGTAACGGCGTCATCCAACGCCGCTTGGGCGCCATCCAGTTCGGTTTGGGTGTCGTCGAGTTTCGCTTGGGTGTCTGCTCGGTCGGCCTCAAGGCCAGTGGTGTCAGATGAACAGCCAGAAGTGGCTACAAGGCCCACGACAACGACAACAGTGACAGCCTTGGCGCCCCACCGGCCGATAGCTATTGCTGCCAGAAATCTGGTCACCCTGTCAACCCCCGCAGAGAATGGTCGCCGGCATCTTGTCACATGACGCTGTGTAGACGATGAGATCGGTGTGCCCCAAGCGTTTCATTTGAGACATTCTGTTGTGGCCCCGACTACGGCTTCGCAACGTCGTGCTGCTGGCATCAGTTGGGGCGAATTGCTGACCGGGTGCCCTGACGGCTCTGGAATTGAAGATCGAAATATCATCATGAAACCTCGGGTAACGAACTATGGGGTTACTGGAGCACTGGGTGAATCTGAGCAGCGACGACTCCGACGAACTCACGATGCAGCCAGCGGTTGCGCGGTGCGCTACGAATGAAGAGGTGCAAGACGAAAAGGCCGAGTCGTGAATGTCGGAGCGTGCCTGGCCGCAGCATCTGCTCGATGCTCTCCCGAGACCAGTCTGAGGAGACGACATGGCTGAACGCTCATTCGTGCGGTGGTGGTTCGAGAACCGGGAAACAGGCGAGTTGACCGTGGCCCAGTTCCCGAACTGGCCCTTGTTCGCGACCGGTCTCACTGCCGTGACCCACCGAATCGTGGATGACGGATCACGCATCCAAGCAATCACCGGTTTCGTGGGTCCTCTTCTGTGGATCTATTGGGCAGGCGATGAACTGATCCGCGGTGTGAACCCTTGGAGGCGGGTGCTTGGCGTACTTGTGCTCCTGTGGCAGTTCAGGCAAGTGGTCGCCTGATCGCCGGCTTCTGATCGTGAGGAGGGAAGTCATCGAATCAACGCAGGACGGCCGGGAGATCGACGCCGATCACACTTCCCGATTCGTTGGCGCGATCAGGTGCCTGGTGCTCGGTATGAAGCCGTCTTTGCAGCTGCGGCATCGATCTCTTCGACAGTCATTAGTGGCGTCAGTTTGATGCTGACGGCTCCGCTTGAATTGATCATCAATGACACGGCAGTCGCGCTGGCGTCGTCGGGAAAGTCGACAATTCCAATGACATCATCGGCGCCGAAGGCATAGTAGAAACTGTCCACTGAGCCGCCCACGGACTCGATCGCAGCGGTCGCGGCGGCAAGCCGTTTTGAGCCGCCTTCTTGCATCAGCCCTTTTGCGCCCTCTGCGTTGTAGCTACCAGTCACCAGATATTTGGACATATGACACGTCTCTCATTCTTGAAGCGATCGAGGTGACCGCTAGGCAAGACTAGTCGGCCATGCAGCGTGCCTTTGTAGGCGTTGGTGTCGCCGTCCCGCTACCGGTCATGCGTCACGGTCACGTGTGAGCAAGGTTGGCACCGAAGGATCAATGCAGCAGTTATCGAACGCTGTCGTGCGGAATCAACTCGGTGCGAGTTCGCCAATGCAAGCGCATCTCAGGGCTCAAGCAGACCTGGCGAGATTCCCCCAACCACATTCCACTCATCTGAGACGTGCCTTGCTCCCATCCCAAAGCGTGAGTCTGTGGAATCCAAGCTACAGAGCCTGCGCAAACTGAATGTGCTCGCCGGAACTCTGCATCTAATGTCGTTCATTCTGATTCTGATTCTTTCGAACGACGCCTCACTTCCTGGTGAGTTCGCAGCGGGTCCTCCCGAAGTATGCGGATGGGCTCAGCCGACACATCAACGAGTACCGCTGGGTTGAATACTCGTTGTCGTCGTCAATCATGATCGTCGTCATCCTCCAACTGAATGGCACCGCCGACTACATCGGCCATGTGGGCATTTTTGGAGTCAACGTCGGCATGATCCTCTTCGGGTGGCTTCAAGAGCGGTACACCACACCAGGCGACAGAGATATGCCCCCATGCTGGTTCGGCTGCTTTGCCGGCTCGATCCCGTGGATCGCAACCGCTCTCAATGTCATCTCACCGAAGGGCCCGGCGGAAGCAACCGTCCCCGGCTTCGTCTACGGAATTGTGATTTCGCTCTTCGTGCTCAGTTTCGTCACCAAGTCGGCACTCGCGTGGCAGGTATTCGCCGCAACGCTGGCTTCTTGAGTCAGCGAGCAACGAGCCTCGCTCGGATAGGCCCCTCAACTTTGCCCAACGCCCATCAGGTTCTGATGGCGTGAATTCAACGCGCGGGCTATGTCATATCGCTGTGGCGGCGGGAGCGTTCACCAGTACCCGAACCAGCCGCTTGCTGTCGCGGGCGAATGTGTCATCGCCGATGAGGTCGTGTGCCCAACTCATGAGCACACCGCGGAAGCCGTAGACGATCAGAGAGACCAGCAAATCTGCCTCCTGGTCGCTGTCGGTGAGCCGGCGGGCTCGGGGTAACAGGAGTTCGGCGAGACCGAGTCCGCGATTGTCGGCGAACTGCAGTGCACCGAGCTCCCGCAGCACGGCTCGCACGGGAACGGGATCGGACAAGATGTGGTTGTTGGCGGACTCGATGACGTGCACAACAGCGTCGGCAGCCGAAACGTACTGCGAAGGCCCAATGTCTTGGCGTTGGGCGGCGAGCGCGTCAGTCAATTGTTCGACATAGAGATCAAGAACGGCAGACAGCACTCGTTCTCGGGGCCCGATCAGGTTGTAGACCGTTGCCACTGCCACCCCGGCTGCATCGGCGATGTCGGCCACGCTTATTTTGTCGAGGTCCCGATCTCGGAGGAGTTCGACAGCGGCGTCGGTGATGGTTCGGCGACGCTGTTGCGAGGCCGGTGATTCGCTGGGGCGCGCACCGGTCACTGGGGATCGATACTCAACTGGCGCGCGGCCCGACCTTCGATGCGGGCTCCCTGAGATGCGAGATACGGGCCGATCTCGTTCCACAGCGAGCGAAGTTGGTAATGCGGGACGCGTGGCCACAAGTGGTGCAACAGGTGATAGTCGTGTCCTCTGATCAGAAACGTGCTTCCTGGAAATGTGAACACTCTGGTGTCGCGGTAGCGGCCGACTTCAGCATGAGGATGGTGGGGGAGCCAGCCGAATACCAACGACAACCAGAACCGGCCCAGCCACCCGGCCACGTACCACAGCAGCCATGCTTCGACTGCAAATCCGGTGAACGATGCCGTGACGAGCACTGCGATGTGGGTCCATGTGACGAGGGCGGTTCCTCGTTTTGCCTCGGGCGAGCGGAACGTGGCTGCTGCGCCGAGACGCTCGAGCAGCACCGGGGGTACGAGCTTCTTGCCACCAGGGACGACAGTGAGAACAGGAAGAATCAGGAACAGCAACGCTCCCAGCACCACGCGCACGGCAATGTCACGTGGTGTTCCCTTGGCGTTGAGCACATCGGGATCGCCGTCGTCGTTTGTGTGCGTGTGATGTAGCAGGTGGACGTGGCGGTGTTCGGCGAAACTGGTGTGGATCATGAAGGCACTGAACGAGCCGACGACACGGTCGAGCCACGTCCAGGCGGGTCGTCCGGCGGAGATGGTGCGATGCACTGCCTCGTGCGTGGGCATATAGAAGGCCTGGAGCGCCACCGCGGCGAGGATTACGCCGATGACGACGGGAATGCGGTCGGCGCGGACGGCAGCCACCACGGCCAGCCATGCCGCCAGCGGCCACACGACATTGAATAATGTTCTCCAGCCGAACACGCCCAGATACGGCGAGACGCTTGTCCGTTCGAAGTTCAGCCTGTCGATGCCTTGCAATGTGGGTTCGTTGGCGTGGAACATGAATTCTCCTCTGCCGGATGAAACAAATCATAGTGAAATATTTAGACGCGCCTCTAAATCGGGTTTCTGACCAAGTATTCGACGTACCCTTTGCGAATGTCGCAGGCTTGATGATCGGGCATGAAAAATTGACCGACCGGGTTTGGTGGCATGCTCTCCGCACACCCGATGGTGTTTGACGATGTCAGCCTGGCAACCGGCACGAGGACTTGGATCATGAGAAAGTTACGGTGATGAAACCAGCGGTCTCGGCGTACGGCCCGACGAACGTGCGACGGGTGCTAGGCCGGGCCTCCCTTGTCTCGCTCGGATTCGTTTCGCTGCTGTCAGGGGCCTGCGGTTCCTCTGAGATACCTTCTTCGGAGGCCTCTGATAGTGAGATCACCGTAGACAGTTCCGACTCTGACGTAGCCGTTTCTGAAGAACTCGAGGCTGAAGAAGCCGAAACGGAACCGGCGACCACGGTTACGACGATGTCGAGTGGCCCCTCCTTCGACTTTTCGGAGGCCGAAGCAATCGTTGAGGAGTTCGTGTTGGGCAAAGGTCTGAATGGTGCCGCGCTCACCATTGTTCATCGAGATCACGGCATCATCTCCGAGACATTCTTCGGCGTCTACGACAAGGACCGAATTTCGCTCATCGCGTCCTCTTCGAAGATGGTGTCGGCTGGAGTTCTCCTGGCACTCCACGACCAGGGCCTCCTCGATATCGATAAGCCGATCGCAGACTTCGTCACTTGGGGCTCGGGAAATCCTGAGATCACGACTGCTCAGCTTCTTTCGAACAGCTCAGGACTCATCGGCTTGTTTCAAGATCTGACCTACCCGCCATACCTGTGTATTTGGAACCACACGTCGACGCTTGAGGAATGCGCAGAGCAAGTGATGATGACAACCGAAGATGACGGACTCGTCATCGCGCCCGATACGAGTTTCAACTATGGCGGAGCACAGTGGCAGGTTGCCGGGGGCGTTGCCGAAGCAGTTTCGGGAAAATCCTGGGCCCAGTTGGTCGATGAAATTCTCATTCAACCGTGTGGTCTTGAAGTCTTCGGCTTCAACAATCCGTTTTCTCAACTGCCCAATGGAGGCTTTGAACATCCGTCGGCGTTCCAAAGCAACCCCGAACAGTTTGAGGACACCGACAATCCCAACATTGAAGGAGGCGCCTACTCCAACAGCCGGGACTACGCCGCACTAATGCTCATGCACCTCCAAGACGGAATGTGCGGCGACGACCGTGTGCTCAGCTCGAATGCTCTCGATCGATTGCACGAGGATCGAATCGGCGAGGCCTACGGTGGCAGCGCATACTCCGATGGTTCCGGTTACGCCATGGGTTGGTGGGTTGATCGGGCCTCTGGCCGGCTGACTGACACTGGCGCCTACGGCTCATCCCCGTGGCTTGATCTCGAGGACGGCTACGGAGTGCACCTGCTGACCGAATCGAGCAGTGCCACCTCGAATGAATTGGCTGCCCTGCTCTTTGACGTGATCGACCAGAGTGTCGCTCGTGGCATCGATGGCTGATGCTGCGTAGCATCGGCCCATGGTGAAGATCAAAGCAGAACGTTTACTCAGCGACCTGCACCGGCTCCGCGATTTCGGGCGCACGGACAATGGTGTCGTGCGCCCCTCGTTCAGCGCCGTGGACATGGAGGCACGCGAATGGCTTCGCCAACGCTTCACCGACGCCGGCTTAACCGCGACTATCGATGGGGTCGGAAATGTGTTCGGGACATCACCGAACGTTGGGCCGGCCCTGGTGCTCGGTTCGCATTCTGACACCCAGCCCCGGGGCGGTTGGCTCGACGGTGCACTCGGTGTTATCTACGCACTAGAGGTCGCCCGTGCCCTCGCCGAAGACTCAGCAACCCGAGATCTTGCGGTCGATGTCGCAGCCTGGATCGACGAGGAAGGTACGTACACGAGTTGTCTGGGCAGTCGGTCGTTTGTCGGCGACCTGCCTGGCGAGGTGCTGGCGCACGCCAACGACGACGGCGAGGCGGTATCGGAGGCGATCGCTCGGGTCGGGCTTGCAGATGTTGATCGAGCGACCGTGGACCTCGACCGCCATATCGGCTACCTCGAGGCTCACATCGAGCAAGGCCCGTATCTCGAAGAGGCCGGAGATCTGATCGGCGTGGTCACGTCGATCGTGGGAATACGTTCGACGCAGGTCGAGTTCACCGGTGAACAGAATCATGCTGGTACAACGCCCATGAATCGACGCCGCGACGCCGGTGTCGCCATGTTCGAATTCGCCGTTCGGCTCCGCGAGCGGTTTTCCGCGATCGCAGGGCCGACGACGGTATGGACCATCGGACAGGCACAACTCGAGCCGGGCGCAGCCAGCATCATTCCCGGCTACGCGGTTGCCCAGGTGCAATACCGTGACCCTGACGACGATCGGCTCGCCATATTGGAGACTGTGGTGAGTGAGATCGCCGCGGAGGTCGCCGCCGCGACAGGGGTCACGGTCCTCGCAACGCGCGAGCGCGACCCGATTCTGCCGTGCCATATGGACACTGAGTTTCGCCGGCACTTCGCTACCGCAGCCGAGGCGAACGTGCCGGGAATGTGGCGGGAGATGCCGAGCGCCGCTGGCCACGATCCGATGGTGATCTCCCGATACTTACCCTGCGCGATGGTGTTCATACCGAGTATCGGCGGGGTCAGCCATGACTTCGCCGAGGACAGCAATGAGGCAGACATCGTGATGGGCTGCGCGGTCATGGCTGACGCTGCCGCCTCAATTTTGCATGCCGCCATCTCATCGACGACCCCAATGGCGCCGAGGGCGAATCTGCCTGGCCATAGCGGCTAGGTTTTGTACCTGTGACTGCGCCACTGATCGACAACCTCCAGTACTCGAACTGGTCCGAAAAGATCTTTCGAGAGCTCCACGAGGGCCGTGTACACGCAGTGCACGCCACCATCGCCTATCACGAGTCGTTCCGTGAGATGGTGCTCAACATCGAGGCGTTCAATCGTTGGTTCGAGCAGTTCCCTGAGCTTATTTTCATGGGACGAACCGGCGACGACGTCCGCCGCGCTGCTGAAGAAGGTCGCACCGCCATTTTCTTTGGATTCCAAAACCCGTCGCCGATCGAGGACGACCTGGGGCTGGTGGAGATCTGCCACACGCTCGGTATTCGGTTCATGCAACTCACCTACAACAATCAGTCGCTGCTGGCGACAGGCTGCTACGAGGAGGTCGATTCGGGAGTCACCCGCTTCGTACGGCAGGTAATCGCAGAGATGAATCGTGTCGGCCTTGTCGTGGACATGAGCCACTCGGCAGAACGCTCCACGCTCGAAGCCATTGAGATCTCGCAACGGCCGATCGCCATCACCCACGCCAACCCGGCCTGGTGGCACCCCGCACTCCGCAACAAGTCCGACGAGGTGCTGCGAGCGCTCACTCAAGCCGGAGGGATGCTTGGGTTCTCTCTCTACCCGCATCATCTGAAGGACAGCACGGATTGCACCGTCGAGGGTTTCTGCCAGATGGTCTATGAGGCCGCCGAACGCTATGGCGTCGAGCATCTCGGACTCGGCTCGGACCTGTGCCAGGATCAGCCCGATTCGGTTGTTTCATGGATGCGGAACGGCCGTTGGACAAAGACGATCGACTATGGCGAGGGCTCGGCGAGCGCACCCGGATTT
>JAACCU010000198.1 GCA_009937405.1 Actinomycetota bacterium | reverse complement strand
CTTCTTCTTCTTCTTCTTCTTCTTCACCATGGTGGACACTCCCTGGGTGCAAGGCGAACCTAGCGGGGCGATTTGCCTGCGGCGACATGATGCTCACGGCAAAAATATCATTGGGTCTCGTGGCACCCCGTTCACACGAGTCTCAAAGTGCAGGTGCGGACCGGTGCTCCAGCCGGTCGACCCGACTGCACCGAGTACATCACCTTGATCGACGTTGTCGCCACTGGAGACGAATATCTCCGACATGTGGGCATAGAGCGTGGCGATGCCATCGACGTGTGCCACGATCACCGCATTGCCGTAGCCGCCTTTCCAGCCCGCGAAGATGACTTCGCCTTCCTTGGAAGTCCAGATCGCGTCGCCGGTTGAGCCACTGATATCCACCCCGGCGTGTTGCCTCACCGTGCCAAAGATCGGGTGAAGACGGGGGCCAAAGGCTGAACCGACTCGCCCGTTGGTCGGCTTAACAAAGCCCTCCACGGAGGGAGCACCCGGTGCCCCGGGGTCAAAGCCAAGGGCCTCCTGTTGCTTCGCCCTGATAATGGCGGTGAAGTCGGCGTCATCGGCTTCGCGCTGTTCGAGCTCTCCGTACCAGGTATCGATTCGAGCATTCAGCTCGTTTTGAATCTCAACTTGGACGGCCTGATGCTCCTCAAACGTCGCCAGTTCAGTCTCGATGTCTTGGCGGAGAGCGTCTGCCTCTTTCCGTGCATCCGCGCCCGCTATGACGTGCTCCTCGCGTTCCGCGCGGAGACGCCGAAGATCATCGAGGATGTCACGCTCGCTTCCTGCCGTGAAGTCGAGCAGTGCCTGGCGCACAGCGGTCCGGTTTGGGTCGCCTGAGGGAAGCCACGTGTCGAGTTCGTTTGAGGTGCCAACGTAGGCCTCGATGGCACGAACCCGCATCTCGTCGAGCGTGGCCACAATGTTCAGCTCAGATTGCTCGACCATGTCTTCGCGCGCCTGCACTTCGGTCTCAGCATCGAGGAGTGCCTGGCGGGCACTCTGCACGTCAAACCACTGGGCGTCGATGATGGCCTGGACCTCCGCGAGAATCTCGGCGATTCGCACGTCTTCTTCCTCGAGGAGATCAATCTGTTCGAGAGCCGCAGTTTGGGCCTCGCGGGCCTCTTCTCGCTTCTTGCGAATGTCGCTGATGGTTTCGTCGGCGCCGGCGGGAACGACGAGCCCGATGCAGGCACTCAGCGCAAGGCAGAGGAGGGGTCCATGACGGAGACGGGGGCGGCGAGAGACGGCAGACACGGGAAGGGGGCGAGGGTGTGGATCCGCCCGCCTCGATAAGCGTAATGATCGTGGCCACACGAGTGGTGGCACTGACGTCGTGTGGGCACCGATACGTGCTGAACTGAGCACGCCATGACCGATCCCCCCAACGACCCCCGGTCGATCAACGTCGCCAGCCCTACATCCCCGACACAGTCGGTGGTTGCTCCAGTTCTGCCGAAGCCGATCGCTCGGCGCCGAGGCTGGGCCCGCCTTAGCAAGGTCGTTCTTGGCTTGTTCGGCGTGCTCGTTGTCGTGGCGCTCGCCATCGCAGCGATGGCATGGGGGTCGTGGCGAGATGTCGAACGGGTGGAGCTTGAGGGCATTCTGGCGGGAAACTCAAGGGGCACGAATTACTTGGTTGTCGGTACGGACAGTCGGAAGGGCGTGGCCAGCGACGCTGCCAACGCAGGAGTCATTTTCGGCGAAGGCATAACCGGCGAACGTACCGACACAATCGCGGTGATTCGTATCGAGGACGGTGAGGTCAGCCTGCTTGCTATTCCGCGAGACCTTTACTTGCCCATCGACGGCGGTTCCCCGGGCCGCATCAATGCGGCCTTTGTGCGAGGGGGACCCGCCGGCTTGATCCGAACAGTGCAATCTGAACTCGGTATAGGTATCGATCACTATCTCGAAGTGGACTTTGCCGGCTTTCTTGGTCTCGTAGACGCATTGGGCGGGATAACGATCGAGCTTCCCTATGCGGCACGCGACCCCAAATCTGGTCTTGATATACCGGTTGCTGGCCCGGTAAAGCTTGACAGCTCTATGGCTCTTGCGTTCGTACGGTCACGTAACTACATCGAGATGGTGGACGGAGTCGAGCGCCGCGACCCCACCTCGGACCTCGGCCGTGTGCAGCGTCAACAACAGTTCCTCGGTGCGCTCTTCGCAGAACTCGGTCGAACCATCAACCCGTTCACGCTGCTCGACGCTCTCGACGCTGTGGCCCACAATGTACGGGTGGATGCAGGGCTCTCGCTGAGCGAAGCGGCTCAGCTCGGTCTTGGCCTTCGCGGCGCATCGCCATCTACCGCCACCGTGCCTACCACGCCATCGGTGACCGGATCGGGTGCTCAGGTTTTACTGCTTGAAGCTGGTGCCAGCGATGTGCTCGACGCGTTTCGCCCCTGACCATGTCGTCCCCGACGACTATCTTTACCGAATGAGCCAGCACATACCGACCGCGCTTGATGCCGTAACCGCCGACTGGCTCACGCGAACTCTGCGAACAACGGGCGTCATCGGCGCGGATACCACCATCACCGCGACCTCTCAGATGCTCCTCGGGGTCGGCGAGGGCTTTATGGGTGAAATCGCCCGCGTGAGTCTCAGCCACGATGGGTCTGAGCCGCTGAACTCTCTCATCGCCAAGATCCCGACGACGGTGCCAGAAAACAGGGGTGCAGGTCAGATGCTGGGGGTCTATGAGCGAGAAGTCCGGGCCTATGTCGAGCTGCTACCAAACGTCGACGTACCTGTCCCGATGGCGTACGCAGCCCTGCTCTCTGATGGAGCCACCGGTGCTGTAGATCTTGCTCGGATGGTCAAGGCGGATCGGCTGCCGATCTGGCTTCTGCGAATTCTGGTTCGTCGTGAGCAGAAGACCGCCGAGGTGCCGCCGGCAATCCTGCTCTTAGAGGACTTGCATGATGCGGTTCCCGGCGATCAGGTTGCTGGTTGCAGCTCTGAGCGGGCGGCCGCAGTCCTGCGGGTCGCCGCCCGCTTTCATGGTTCCACATGGGGCCGACGAGCTCCGGGGCGGCAGCACTGGCTCACGGGCGGAGACATTGTTCCCCGCTTATTCCACGCCGCTCATCTCAATTCACGTAAGGGTTTCAGGGTGCACGCTCAAACCCGAATGAGTCCCCATTCGCTCGGTGTTCTCCACAGTATTACGCGCAGCGGACGTGCTCGGATTACCGATCTCCATGAGCGAGCGCCGCGCTGTGTGGTTCATGGCGACCTCCGACTCGACAATCTTTTCTTCGATTCCGAGACCGATGTTCGCGCCGTGATCGATTGGCAGATTCCCAATCTGGGACCTGCCGTTCTCGATATTGGCTACTTCCTGGTCTCGTCTTTGGATGCAGGCGTCTCAGAGCCAGAAGTAGATGACCTACTCGGCGTCTATCACGATGAGCTTGTCACTTCGGGGGTGACCGACTATTCGTTCGCTCAGCTTCAGGCCGACTACACCGAGGGTCTGTTGCTACTCCTGCACCGGGCCACATCATTCGATTCGATGGACTTCGGTGAGGAGCGCGGCCGCGCTCTATTGGACACATGGGTCGATCGCTTCGACGCGCGGCTGGCTCGCGTTCCCGCCTAGCCTCAGCGCCATGTCCGATTCGTCAATCTCTGAGACCTTCGACCCAACGGCATGGCGCGAGGTCCCCGGCTTTGACCTCACCGATATGACGTACCATCGCGCCGTCGATCAAGGCACAGTCCGCATAGCGTTTAATCGACCCGAGGTCCGCAATGCGTTTCGACCTAACACGGTCGACGAGCTGTACCGGACTCTCGATCACGCTCGCATGTCAAGCGATGTCGGTTGTGTCTTGCTCACCGGCAATGGCCCCTCAGCCAAGGATGGTGGTTGGGCATTCTGCAGCGGCGGCGACCAGCGCATTCGCGGCAAGG
>JAACCU010000197.1 GCA_009937405.1 Actinomycetota bacterium | reverse complement strand
CGACTGACGCGGCCAGGCCACTGATCGCGATTCTCGACTACGGCATTGGCAACCTTCACTCAGCTCACAAAGGGTTTGAGCGCGCTGGCGCCGATGCTCGACTCACGTCCGATCGAGGACTTATCGCTGCTGCCGATGCGGTGGTCCTTCCGGGGGTCGGTGCCTTCGGTCCGTGTAGCGATGCATTGCGAAGCACCGGCCTTGATGAGGTCGCACTCGAACGCATCGACTCAGGCATTCCGTTCTTCGCCATCTGTATTGGCCAGCAGTTACTGTTCGCCGGATCCGAGGAGTCTCCGGGTCGTCCCGGCCTCTGCGTCTTTGACCGCATGGTTCGGGAAATCCCCGACACGGTGAAGCGTCCGCAGATGCAGTGGAACATTGTGAACCCCACGACCCGACATCCAATGTTTGCCGGCCTCGCAGCTGAGCCATGGGTCTACTTCGTGCATTCATACGCCTGTGAGCCTGGCCCCGACGTCGTGGCCACCTGCGACTATGGCGACACACTGGTAGCGGCCGTGGCCAGAGACAATGTGTGGGCCTGTCAGTTTCACCCGGAGAAGTCGGGGCGTACCGGTTTGCAGATTCTCAGCAATTTCGTTACCGCGGCCATGAGCGAGAAGCCGAGCCTTTGATGGATCTATTTCCGGCAATCGATATCCGCGGCGGGCGCTGTGTTCGTCTCCACCAGGGCGACTACGGCCAGGAGACCGTCTACGGCGACGACCCAGTGGCCCAAGCCATCGCCTTTGTCGAAGCGGGAGCCGGTTGGATCCATGTGGTCGACCTCGATGCCGCCCGCACAGGGGCCGCGGAGAACCGTGATGTCGTCGCTGCCATGGCTGAGGCGGTCGATGTGCCCGTTCAGACGGGCGGCGGTATCCGCTCGGACGAGGCAGCATTCGTTTTGTTCGATGCCGGCGTCGAGCGTGTTGTGATCGGCACCGCGGCGCTCAAGGATCCCGATCTTGTACGGAGGCTTGCCCGAGACCACCGAGTAGCGGTGGGTCTCGATGCCAAGAGTGGCGAGGTCGCCACCGACGGATGGCTCGTTGGTTCCGGCCGCACCGTGCTCGACGTCGCCCGAAGTTTCGCCGACGTGGGGGTCGATGCATTCATTGTCACCGACATCTCGCGCGATGGCACACTGGAAGGACCAGATATAGGTGGCCTCATCGAAGTGCTCGGCGCCACGTCAGTCGATGTCATTGCCTCAGGCGGCGTTGGCACAGCCGACGATCTTCGTGAGCTTGCGGCGGTCGAGGTCGACGGTCGACGCCTTGCCGGAGTTATCGCGGGCAAGGCCATCTATGAAGGCCATGTCGATGTGGCTGAGGCCGTCATGCTGCTGCGAGGTGGCTCATGACTGTCCAGGCGATCCGCGTGATCCCGTGTCTCGACGTTGATGGCGGCAGAGTCGTGAAAGGCGTGAACTTCGTTGACATCCGCGATGCCGGTTACCCGGTCGAGTTGGCCGCCCGCTATGACGAACAAGGTGCCGATGAGTTGGTGTTTCTCGACATCACAGCTTCGTCGGACCAGCGTGACACCACGGTCGAGATGGCTCGCGCCGTAGCGGAGCAAGTCTTTATCCCATTCACCATCGGGGGCGGCATTCGCTCCGTCGACGATGCGCGACGGTTGCTGATGGCGGGCGCTGACAAGGTCAGCGTCAACACGGCGGCCGTGAAGCGCCCCGAGTTGGTGGTCGAGATCAGCCGAGAGTTCGGGGCTCAGTGCTGTGTGGTGGCGATTGATGCCCGTCGCAGCGAGGACGCAAAAAGTGGCTTCGAGGTCTACACCCACGGCGGTCGTATCCGGACGGGTATTGACGCCGCCGTCTGGGCCAAGGAAGTCGCCCGTCTCGGAGCAGGCGAAATCCTGCTCACCTCAATGGATCGTGATGGCACAAAGGACGGTTTCGATTTGCCGCTCACCCGCATGGTTTCTGACTTGGTGTCGATCCCGGTTATTGCGAGCGGGGGAGTGGGCACGCTCGATCACCTGGTCGATGGGGTCACTGAGGGCCATGCCGACGCGGTCCTTGCTGCCAGCATCTTTCATTTCGGTCAGCACACCGTGGCCGAGGCCAAAGAGCGAATGCTCGCCGCCGGTGTCACGGTCCGGCCGCCGCTAGAGGGCTCTGCCGATCAAAAGATTGATGGTTAGTTCCGACACTCTTCTGCGGGCCACATGGAAGACGTGATCGGCTGACTCGATGGTCGGGACCTGGGCATTTGCCCGATTGCCTTCTGAAACGGGTCGGGGGCGTCAATGACGAGACGCGGTCTGATGGCGTCACACTCACCGGCCCCATGACGCGGCCCTACCTGTAGCGTTGGTCACCGTGACAAGCGAGAAGACCAAGAAACGCAACGGCCTTACCACCGACGAGCGCCTTCCCGTGAAGATGTTGAACGACCGCATCTTGGTGCGCCATGGCGACGCCGAAGGTGAGCGTCGCAGCTCGGGAGGAATCCTGATTCCCGCCTCCGCTCAGGTCGGCAAGCGCCTCACCTGGGCCGAGGTTGTGGCCGCTGGTCCCAACGTCCGCAGCATGGAACCCGGTGATCAGGTGCTCTTCAACCCCGAAGATCGTTACGAGGTCGAAGTGCGCGGCACCGACTACATCATCTTGCGAGAGCGCGACGTGCATGCAGTTGCCGCTGAACGCCTCGACGAAGGCTCCACCGGGCTCTACCTCTAGAGCCAGCTACCCCATAGAGGTTCAGTGAGCTCTTCTCGGCCCGGTTCACTGCGGTGGGCCTATAGGCCCATGATCGAGGAGTGCGCCGGTCAGAACGGATACCGAGATCTGATGCGGGAGATGCATAACCAGGTCGCAACTCGAAGACGTCTCCGCGGGGACGTCTTTTGCCGGTGAACCTGGGCGACAAACCCCCGCCAAACAAGGAGGGTGGTCGCGTAGACTCCACGCCATGAGCAATGCCCTCGAAGAAAGTCTGGACGCCCAACTCGATTTCGACAAGGTGGCCAAGATCGGCCGGGCCGGGCATCAGGTTGTGCCGGTCGTCCTCCAGGATGCTGACTCGGGCGATGTGCTGTTCATTGGCTATGCCAATGAGGAGGCCTATCGAGAGACACTCTCTCGTGGTTCGGCCGTTCTCTACAGCACGTCACGCGAGACGATCTGGCACAAAGGCGCCACATCAGGCGACGTGCTCGAAGTGGTGGATGTAGCCGTGAACTGCGAGCAAAACAGCCTTCTGTACCGGGTCCGCAAGGCTGGCTCGGGTGTCTGCCACACCAAGGATGACTCTGGCGCTACTCGCCAAACGTGTTACTACCGAACTGTCACCGATCCCGACTCGTTACGGTTCAGCTGAGCACATGCAAATACGGCCTTCACTCGAAGAGTTCAAGGAACTCGCGCACGGCCACACTGTTGTGCCTGTGTGGTCCGAGGTTCTGGCCGACCTGACGACGCCGGTCGCCGCCTTCGCTCGAGTCGTCGGTGACGGCGAGGGTTTCCTCCTCGAATCCGTGGACAACGGGGATCGCTGGAGCCGCTGGTCGTTCATCGGCCGCAATCCGCAAGCCACGATGGTGGCGCACGGGCTGGATTTGACCATCCGCGGTGATCTCGGAATCGAGGTTCCCACGGATCAAGGCATGCTCGCGGCGCTTGAAATTCTGCTCGATCATTATCGGGCTCCCGAGATCGAGGGTTTACCGCCGATGCATGGCGGTCTTATGGGCTACCTCGGCTACGACGTAGTTCGTGAGGTCGAGCGTCTTCCGAATGTCCTCAAGGACGATCTCGGCAATCCTGATGCGGTGATCTCTCTGATCGGAGAGCTTGCCGTCTACGACCATTGGCGCCAGCGGGTGACGCTGATCACGAATGTTTTCGTGGGCGAATCCATGAGCAACACCGATCTTGAGGCCGCCTACGAACTGGCCATCGAGCAGCTCAAGGATCTTGCTGCGGCCGGGAGCCGCACGATCGACGAACCGCTGATGGCCCCACCGGATCCAAACGATGAACTCCCTGCGGTCACATCGTCGATGGGTAAGGATCTGTACTGCGCCGCGGTTGAGGCCGCACGCGAGTACATCTTGGCCGGGGACATCTTTCAGGTGGTGCTCTCGCAGCGCTTCGATCTCGAACTGAACGCCGATGCCTTCGACATGTACCGCGTGTTGCGACAGGTCAACCCGAGCCCGCACATGTACTTCCTTCGCCACGCCGATCTTGAGGTCGTGGGCGGCTCACCTGAACCTCTCGTGCAGCTCCTCGGCAACCGCGTGATTTCTCGTCCCATCGCGGGCACCCGCAAGCGTGGTGCCACCGAGGAACATGACCGTCGTATGGCGGCCGAGTTGATCGAACATCCAAAGGAGATCGCCGAGCACGTCATGTTGGTCGACCTCGCCCGCAACGATGTCGGTCGCGTTGTCGAGTTCGGCTCGCTGCAAATCGACGAAATGATGACGCTCGAGCGGTACAGCCACGTCATGCACATGACCTCACAGGTCTCAGGCACCCTTGCCGAGGGACGTACAGTGATCGATGTGCTTCGGGCGACGTTGCCTGCAGGCACGCTCTCTGGTGCTCCGAAGGTTCGTGCGATGGAAATCATCGACGAACTCGAGCCCGTGAAGCGTGGGCCCTACGGCGGGGTGGTCGGCTATCTCGATTTCTCCGGCAACATCGATACGGCCATTACGATTCGCACGATGCTCATCTCTGGCAATCGTGCGTCAGTCCAGGCCGGCGCAGGCGTTGTGGCCGACTCTGTGGCTGAAGACGAACACTTGGAGTGTCAAAACAAGGCGAAAGCATTGTTGGCGGCGGTTCCCGCAGCTAGACGCATGACCGCCGCCCGTAAGGCGGCTAAGGAATCATGAAACGCGACACCATCACGGTCACCGGCAGCGATGCTTCCAGCTACCTGCAGGGCCAAATCTCCCAGGATGTTGATGCTCTTTCTGAGGGTGCCACCGCGTGGTCTCTCGTGCTGCATCCCACCGGCAAGATGGTGGCCCTCTTCCGCATCTATCGCGTGAGCGCGGACGAGTTTTTGCTTGATGTCGATGGTGGGCACGCCGAGGCGCTTGTAGCCCGACTGCGCCGCTTTGTGCTGCGGACTGCGGTGACCTTCGAAGAATCCGACGGCACCATTCCTGCGCCGGTTGAGTGGCCGGGAGCCGAAGACACCGCCGATGAGCGTCAGCGCATCCTTGCCGGCATGCCGCGTATGGGCGCTGAACTCACCGACGACACCATCCCCGGAGAAGGCGGTCAGCGGATGATCGATCTGGCTGTCAGCTTCACGAAGGGCTGTTACACCGGCCAGGAGTTGGTGGCCCGCATTGATAGTCGGGGCGGCAATGTGCCGCGCCCAATCAGGGTCCTCGTCGCCGACGGACCGATCACAGTTGGTGACGCGGTCACCGTCGATGACAAAGCGGTCGGTGAGGTCACGTCAGCGGCCGGCGAGGTTGGCCTTGCCAGCGTCATGCGAAGGATCGAACTTGGCGCAACCGTGTCCGTGGGAACCACCACTGCCGTAGTTACGGAGCCGACGGAAAGCTGACCACGAACTCCGCACCGCCAAACGACGAGCGCCGAGCCAGCACCGAACCACCCATGCCCTCGGTGAGTTCGCGCACGATAGCAAGACCAAGGCCGCTGCCCGACTCCTTGATCGAAGGATTGTCCTTGGCCACGTAGAGCCGCTCAAAGACGTGGGGGAGATCGGCGTTACTGATTCCCGGGCCGTCGTCAGCGACCGACAGATGGACCCCGCCGTCCTCTTTCCAAACCCTGACGACCACTGTCTCCTGGGCGAACCGGAGAGCGTTGCCGACAAGATTGCCGATGACCTGGGAGTACCGATCCGGGTCCGCTTGAATTCGGGCAGGTTCGTCCGGTGTCCGAACGGTGATGGCAACGCTGCGCTGCTCAGCCTCGTGACGCACCCCTACGGTGGCGGCGTTCACCAGTGGGCCAAGGTCAACGGTTGCGGTGTGGTACTCGAACCCGGTGCCTTCCAGGCGGGCCAGGAGTAGCAGATCGCCGACGAGACGCTCTAAACGTTTCGCTTCGCCTTCGATGATCACGCCGACGTGGACGGGGTCGTTGACCGCTCCATCGGCGAGGGCTTCGCCGTAGCCGCGAATGGACGTGAGGGGCGTGCGCAGATCGTGGCTGACCGAGAGGAGGAACTGGCGTTCTAACGCCCGGGACCGATCCAGTGTGGCCGCCATGGTGTTGATCGAATGGATGAGCTGCTCGACTTCTTCGCCAGCACGAGAGGAAGGTTCGGCGCGTGCACTGAGGTCGCCGGCGGCGATACGACTCGCGGTGCTTGCCGTGTCTCTGATCGGTGCCGTGAGGCGGCGGCTCAAGCGCAATGTGAGGGCGATCGCCAGGCCGACAGTGATGATGGAGGCGATAGCCCACCAACGGAAGGCGGGGAGGAGAATCGGGTCGCGTTCACGGGTTAGCACCAACATCTGGGACATTCCCGCACGGTTGGTCGAACTCGCAGCAGCCCAGATCAGGTTGTCTTTGGCGCCGCTGATGGTCTCTTTTCGACGGATCGCATCCAGGTCGAAATCTTCGACTTCGAGGCCGACGGGCAACCCGCCGAGCGGAGCACCGCCATCCCTTGGCAGGACCACGATTCCGATGCCTTCGACGCTTATGGTTCGGGCCACGTCACGCAGGCGTTGCCGAACGGTGCCGCCTTCGGCGTTGGAGGGAGTAGCAAACGTCAGCTCGCTAAGGAGCGCACTCAGGGCCTCAGATTGTTCGATCAGCTCTTGCTCTGCGGCCTCCCGGTCGATAACTGCGGCCAGGACGAGCGTGCCGACTCCCGCCAGTACCAGGGCAGCGATGACCATCCCCACGATGGCGATTCCGAGACGGCGGGTCATCAGTCGAGCCGGTAGCCGACGCCCCAGACGGTTTCCAAAAGGAAACCGTCGCCGAGCTTCTTGCGGAGCTGACGGACATGGACATCGACCGTGCGGTCATCGCCAATCCAGTCGGCACCCCAAACCCCATCGAGGATTTGGCGGCGCGAAAGGGCGAGCCCGCGGTGCACGGCGAGATACATGGCAAGATCGAACTCGCGCATGGCAAGCGCCACGGGATCACCGTTGACGGTTGCTTCGCGACGGGTGCCGCTGATGACGATGCCGGCTCCGAGGTCGACGACGGCGGGCTCAGCACCTGGCTCGTGCAGGCCGTCGGCTCGGCGCAGGATTGCCTTGACCCGAGCCATGAGCTCACGAGGGGAGAAAGGCTTGGTGACGTAGTCGTCGGCGCCGAGTTCGAGACCCAGCACGCGGTCGACCTCGTCATCGCGAGCGGTGAGAAAAATGATCGGGACGTTGGAGGTAGCCCGCACCGATCGGCAAACGTCGAGACCATCAAGGTCACCGGGTAGACCGATGTCAAGAAGGATCAACTTTGGCTGGCGCTCGGCAATTACCTCTAACGCCCGTTTGCCGTTGGCAGTCTGAAACGGACGGAAACCATCGCGGCGCAGGTAGAGCTCGACGAGATCGGCGATGTTGGGGTCGTCCTCGACGATCACAACCACAGTTTCGGTACCCGTGGCGGTCGGTTGCTCGGTAGTGGTGTCGCTCATGTCATGTCCGAGGGTGCCTGACAGTTGTGATGAAACCATGATGCCCTGCAAAACTGCAGGGCACGAGGCTCTACGATCGAGGCGTGGGCCACTATGAGGTGCTTGGGGTGACGCCGAACGCGTCGATGGAAGAGATTCGGGCCAACTATTTGGCGCATGTCCGCAGCACGCACCCTGACGTGCAGACCAATGCTGAGGAGCGCGAAGGTGCCGAGGAAGCCATGCGGACGATCAACGCCGCGTGGGCCGTCCTGAGCGACGTTAACGAACGTTCGGTGTACGACCGGGAACGAATGCGCCGCGCTCACCCGCCGGTAACCGGGCCGACATTCACTGCGCCGCTCGTCGCAGAAGAGGCCTTTCGCCCATTCGATGACAGCGATGGACCATCATTCGACGAACGCGACGATCGACCGATCACTCCAGCTCGACTGCCCGGTTGGCTGGTGATGGCGCCGTCAGTCCTGCTGCTTGGCGGATTTGGGAGCATGGTCTTCGGCAGCATGGTCGGTATCGGGACGTTCGTCGACTTCGGGCTCTTCGCGATGCTCGCCGCAGGGACGCTGTTCTTGATGGCGCCGCTCGTCGCTCTCGGGGCGAGTCGACGCTCAGATCGCCATCCTTGACGGTCATCGCGTATCATCACTGTCATGTCAAAGATGACCATCGTCGCCAAGCTCACGGTCCAGGAAGGTTCGAACGATGCGTTCACCGCAGCCTTTGCTGACATGCTTTCTGGTGTGGAGAAAAACGAGCCCGGCGTTGAGATGTATGTGCTGAGCTGGGATAACAAGCATGAAAATGTTGCGTGGATCACCGAGCTCTACTCCAATGCGGATGCTCTCGAAGCTCACGGAAGCACCGATCATATGAAGGCGTTTGGCGAGGCCATCGGCGGCCTACTTGCCGGCCGACCCGAGATCGGCCGGGCGACGCCGGTTGCCGGCGTAGGTATCGAACTCTGAACGTCACCTATCTCGACCGCATCCTCGACGCTCATCGAGCGGCGGCAGCGAACGATGCTCGTTCGCTCGATTCGCTTATGGCCGAGATCGCCGAGATGCCGGCTACGCGCGGGTTTCGGCGCGCGCTCGATGAGGCGGAAGGGATCGCCGTCATCAGTGAGGTCAAGCGGAAGTCGCCGTCGAAGGGTGATCTGTTTCCCGGACTTGACCCCGCTGCGTTGGCCCAAGATTATGCGCGTGGTGGAGCATCATGTTTGTCGGTGTTGACCGATGAGGAATGGTTTGGTGGATCCGTTCTGGATCTACAGGCCGCCCGGGCAGCTACCGGGCTGCCGGTAATTCGCAAGGACTTCACCGTCGATGCTCGAGACGTCGTCGACGCTCGCCTGATGGGCGCTGACTGCGTGTTGTTGATTGCTGCTGCGTTAGATG
>JAACCU010000196.1 GCA_009937405.1 Actinomycetota bacterium | reverse complement strand
GCCCCAGCGATCGACGAGGGTGATCGCGTCGGGTGTACTGGCTATGACGATGCCGACGTGTTCCCGCAGAACTCTCACGTGGGTCTGCTGGCCGACGGGGCGAGTCAGCCAACCTGGCTTACGACTTCGGTGGACCGTGATTGGTTGGCGTTCCCGGTGCCGGCGGCTCCGGAATGGGTTGGGGATTCGTTGCGCGCTCTTGTGGCTGACCATGGCCGCGTCTCGCTTTGTGAGGTTGATCTTGAGGGCAGCGTCTCTGAGGTAGTCGGTGGCGACCGTTGGGTCACGGGCTGGTCCTCGGCCGGGGCCACCGTCGCGTGCGTCGCCGAGACCTCACTCCACGCGGCCGAACTGTTTATCGCCGATGAGAGTGGCGAGCGCAGGCTCACCAACGTCACACGAATCCTCACTCGAAAGGCTGAACCGATCCCCGCGCAGCGATTCACGGCGGTCAGCGGTGACGTGGAGGTCGACGCATGGATGTACCGTCCAGCCGGATTCGACCCATCCAAGCACTACCCGATGCTGCTCAACATCCATGGCGGCCCCTTCACGCAGTACGGCGACTTCTTCTATGACGAAGCCCAGATGGAGGCGCATGCTGGCTTCGTCGTGGTAATTGCCAACCCCAGGGGTAGCTCCGGCCGGGATAATGATTGGGGCCGAGCCATTCGGGGTACGGCCCTCGACGGCCCGGGCTGGGGTTCGGTCGACTACGACGACTGTATGGCCGTGGTCGATGCTGCTCTTGAGCAGTTCCCGTTCATCGATGCCGATCGACTTGGCGTGCTCGGCGGAAGCTATGGCGGCTACATGACCAGCTGGATGGTGGGCCACACGGACCGGTTCGCAGCGGCGTGTTCGGAACGCGGGGTCAATAATCTCCTCACCCTTGATCTCACCTCTGACATTGCTGGGGTATGTGCCTTCTGGTTCGGCGAGAGCGCACTCGACAACGCTGAAGAGTTGCTTCGCATGTCGCCGATCAGTTCAGTGGATGAAATGACCACGCCCATGCTCATCATCCATTCCGATCAGGATCTTCGCTGCCCGCATGAGCAAGCCGACCAACTCTTCTACGCGTTGAAGGAACGTGAGCGAGAGGTCGACTACTACCTGTTTCCAGAGGAAACGCATGAGCTCAGCCGCTCAGGATCGCCAGCCCATCGCGTCCAGCGAGCCGAGCTGATTCTCGAATTTTTCAGCCGGCACTTGCAGCCGGAGCCGACGGTCGCATCCGAGTGAACGTGGGGTAGAGAGACGCCGCGATTAGCGCCAACGCCAGAATTGCCGCCCAGTGACTGAGTGTGTGGTAGTCGGTGGCCTCGACGATCACGCCCGAAAGCAGACCGCCAGTGGCGCCGGAGGCGACCATCGTGAAGTCGGCCGCACCCTGCACTGATGCGCGCTCGCTGACGGCAAAGACCGCGCTGATGAGCGAGGCGCCGGAGATCATGGCGAAGGACCAACCCAGGCCCACGAGAAAGAGGCCGATGAAGACGCCAAGGCTGTCGGATGGGTCAGTGTGCGAAGCCATCTCCGCACCAATAAACAGCGTGATACCCGCGGCGGCCACCATCACCGTGCTCGGCACACGGTCAACGATCCAGCCAACGATGGGGCTGAAGAAGTACATGCCGACGACGTGCAACGAGATGACGAGACCAATGATCCTCGCCTCGTGGTCGCCATCGTTCATGTGTAGTGGCGTGACGGTCATGACCGCCACCATCACGGTCTGGCCGACGGCCATGGCCAGCACGGCAATGGCGGCGAGGCGATGGGTGAAGAGCTTGTGGAACGACTTCTTCAGCGAGGGACGCTTGATGTCTGTTGCCGATCCGAGTTCCTTGGCGAGCAGTAGCGGGTCAGGTCGGAGCGTCGTGTTGACGACGGCAACAGCGATGACGAATGCCAGAATCGCCATGAGATAGGGCCCGGCGAGTTCGTCGATTTCGAGGACATTGATGGCCACCCAGCCGGCACCGCCGAGGGCGATGGTCGGGCCGAGCACCGAGCCGATCGAACTGGCCCACATCACGATGCCGATGTCGCGGGCGCGATGCATGGGTTCGGCAAGGTCGGCGGCGGCGTAGCGAGCAGCAAGGCTCGCTCCCTGGCCAACGCCAACAAAGAGGACGCCAACGAGGAGCAACGGGTAGAACTGGGTCAACACCGAGATGAATGCAAGCGCCGCGCCGACGATGCCCACGGACCACGCGCGAACGAGGCCCGACCGTCGGCCGTGGTCGGCCATGTGGGCGCCCAGCGGAAGCGCGGCGACGGCACCGCCGATGGCCGTCATTGTGGCCGCCAGGGTGGCCAAGGCGTCGTTGCCGGTCATTTCCTTGGCGGCAAGGCTTGTGGCCGCGAAGGTGGCGGTCATGCCCATGCCGGCGGGGAATACCGAGAAGATCAGCACCCAGCGAGTTCGATTCCGGATGGCGACAACGTCGGTATCGGGCAGGGTGTCAGTCATCTGACTGGAAGCTTGCCTGATCAGCTCCTGAATGACACAACTGGCATACTGCAGCGATGGAATCAGTGAAGGTCTGGCGATCACCGAACGTCGAAATCCGTGAGAGCCATCTGGGCGGTCTGGCCGTGTTCGCCGCCGAATCGATCGCTGCGGGTGAGCGCGTGGCAGTCAAGGTCGGCCACATCGTTGACTTCGACGAGGTCCAACGGCTGACCGCGGAGCTTGGCGACTTCTCGTTGCAGATCGACGACAACATGTTCCTCTCTCCCCGTCACGCCGACGAATACGACGACATGACTATCCACATCAATCACTCGTGCGATGCCAACGTCGGATTTGTCGGCAATGTCACCTATGTGGCAATGCGCGACATCGCAGCAGGTGACGAACTGTGTCACGACTACGCCACCGCCCGATTGGCCCCCTACCGCCTTGAGTGCGCGTGCGGGTCTACTTTTTGCCGAGGCGTTGTCACCAACGACGACTGGCAACTTCCCGAAGTCCAAGAGCGCTACGCGGGATGGTTCATGCCCCATGTCCAGCGTCGCATCGACGGCGTCTAGTTGCAGAGGCCATCGGGGTTGGCGCCCCGGTGGGAGACGCACATGACCGTCGTTTCTACTGTGTGGAGTGTCCAGGTGCCGTTGTCGTCCTCGTCGACCAGGAAGATGTGGAGACGTAGGCCCGAGATGGCATCACCACCGCCCCCCAGGTCGCCTTCCGATGCGGCTACGACGATGACGATTCGCTGTACGTACTCCTCCTCCCCGTCCGGGACGACCGATTCAGCAATTTCGAGCCCGACCGCCTCGATCGAGTCGCCAGACGGGTGGCCGATCTGGGCGACGCCGTGGACAACAAGCATCGCCCCCGGATGCGGCATGATATCGAACTCCTCGCCCGGCAGTTCCTCGGGCGCACCGGTCGAGATCATCTCGAATCTTCGGTTCTGCGACTAACGCACGGATGGGGTCTGTCCCCAGACGTGCGTTAGAGCTTGTAGCCGGGGTCGAGTTGGTCGCAGAGGCGCATGAGGGCGGGCCACTCGTAGTGGCCGAGTGGGAAGTGGTCGTACTGACGCTTTGACAGTTCCCAGATCTCTGTTGGGCCGGGATCGAGCTCGAGACCCGTCGCCGTAGCGGCGAGCATCGCTCGGCAACCGCGGATCAGGTAGTGCATCACCATGAAGGCCTCGCCTGCGGTCTCGCCGACGGTCAGGAAGCCGTGGTTTCGCATGATCAACGCCCGGTTGCCGTCCATGTTCGCGGCGAGCCGTTCGCGCTCCTCCAAGGTGAGGGACAGGCCCTCCCAGTCGTGGTACCCGATCTGGCCGTAGAGCATCGACGAATCCTGCACGAGGTACTGGAAGCCGTCCTTGAGGGCGGTGACCGCCAGCGCATCCGGCACGTGGGCGTGGAACACGACCTTGTGCTGGGGGAAGTCGTTGTGGATCGCTCCATGGATCACGAAGCCCGCCGTGTTCACATCTGCGGGGCCTTAGAGCACTGTGCCTGCGGCATCAATCTTGATCAAGTTCGAGGCCGTGACCTCGTTGTAGAGGAGGCCGAACTTGTTGAGGAAGAAGTCGTGGTCACTGCCTGGTACCCGCATCGTGATGTGGTTCCAGACGGTGTCGTCGTAGCCATAATGCGCTGATAGGCGGTACATGGCCGCGAGTTCGACTCGAGCGTGCCATTCGTCGCCGGTGAAACTCCCAGAGTTCGCAGCGGCGAAATCTTCAGCGACAACTTCGCGGGGCGGGTTGGTGTCCGTCATGACTGCTCCTCGTGGAAGATGTGTCCATTGTCGGTTTCGGTGATCTGAGCCGCAAGTAAATGTGGCGCGGCGGAACCATAGCGGCGCTCAGTCTCGGCATAGCGCTCGGCAACGCGGGCCATGAACGGCAGGTCGGCGCCGACGGATGCCGCCATCTCCATGGCCAGACGCATGTCTTTGGCGGCGAGATGGATGGAGAACGATGGGTCGTAGGTGCCGGCCACGATTTCGGGTCCGTAGGTGTCGGCCACATAGCTCGAACCGGCTGAGTTCTGGATCAGTTCGAGCATCTTGGCGGGAGCGACACCGCCCTTCACTCCGAGCATCAGAGCCTCGATGAGGGTGATCGTCTGGGTGTAGCAGAGTGTGACTTGGGCGATCTTGGCGACGTAACCGGCGCCATGGTCACCGAGATGGTCGATAGTGGCGCCGATGGCTTCGAAGATCGACCAATGCTTCTGGACGGCCTCCGCCGGGCCGCCGATATAGACGCTGAGCGTGCCGGCCGCAGCGCCCTCGGGGCCTCCGGAGACGGGAGCATCGATGAGGGTGACGTACTTGCCGGCTGCGTGGGTGGCGAGGCGCCGAGCGGTTTCGAGGTCGTTGGTACTGAGATCAATCCACGTGGTGCCGGGACGGACGATCTCAAGTAGTCCGTCGTCCTCGAGTCCGACGGAGGCCACCTGAACCGGGCCGGGCAGTGACGACATGACCACATCAGCGGTGGCAAAGCCGTCAGCAGTATCGAGTGCAATGACGCCGGTGTCGGCCGCCCGGGCGAGCATCGCCGGGTTCGGGTCGAACCCGTCCACGTCGAAGCCGGCTTTCACCAGGTTGGCGGCCATCGCGCCGCCCATGTGACCGAGGCCGAGAAAGAAGATTCGGGTCATGAGGTTCCCTACAGAGTCACTCCGAGACGCGCGGGACGCTATCTCTGAGGGCCGCTAAAAGCGTCCCCGCGGGGACGCTTTTGGTCTTCTGGGAGCGTCATACCCCGTTCGTATTGTGGGCTAATGACGATGACTGCGGCGAGTTCGATTGATGACGTTCCACTGGAGCGGGTGGAGACACAGATCCTGACGTTGTCGGGTCAATTGGCGGCTGGTCAGGCAGAGTTGTTGTTGTGGCTGGCGGCCTATGACCGGCGTGAGGGTTGGTCAACGTGGGGGTGTAAGTCGTGCGCGCATTGGTTGTCGTGGAAGTGCGGCGACAGTTTGCATACGGCTCGGGAGAAGGTGCGGGTGGCGCGGTCGTTGGAGTCGCTGCCGTCGACGGCAGCAGCGTTTGGTCGTGGCGAGTTGTCGTATTCGAAGGTTCGTGCCCTGTCTCGCATCGCCACCACACAGACAGAAGAAGACCTTTTGGTGATGGCGGCTCACGAGACCGGTGCGGGAGTGGACCGGATCGTGGCCGGGGTGCGGTCAGCGCTCGACACGGCCGAGAGCGAGGATGATGCCGCTCGCCATGCGTGGTATTCGCGGCGTGTGGAGCACTCAGGGGGTACGTCGGGCCAGCGCAAAATCCAGATGGTTCTGCCGGTTGATAGCGCTGAGATTGTCTACGCGGCAATCGAGGCGACTGCCTCGGCCATGGTGGACGATGTTGTCGATGGGTCGAGGCGGACTCGCCGCGATGTGATCGCTGCACATGGCGGCATCGCCGCAATTCGTGCCGATGCCCTGGTCCAGATCTGCGAGCAAATACTCTCCGCTATGGGGTCTGAAGTGGTTGAGCGTGGCGACGTCGGTCGACTCTCGATGGTGGTCGAACCCGACGCGCTCGCACCCGACTCTTCCGGTGATAGTGAATGCACCCTTGGCGGGAAGCGGGTCGCCCGCGAGGCGGCGCGGCGGTGGGGGTGTGACGTGCGCATCGACACGGTCGTAGAACAAGCAGGCGCCATTGTGGGTGAACGCCATGGTCGCGACATCGGCCGGGCCAGCCGAGTCGTGCCGCGCCGGCTACGACGGGCGATGCTTCGCCGCGATCACGACATGTGCCGGTTCCCTGGCTGCGGCGCTACAACATGGCTCCACGCTCACCACATCCAACACTGGGCCGAGGGCGGGCCCACTGATCTCAACAATCTCGTCAGCGTCTGCAGTTTTCACCATCACCTTGTGCACGAAGCCGGTTTCAACGTCACCGTCGAAGATCACCGAGTCGACTGGACCGGCCCCGATGATGAGCCGTTGCTCTCCGAACCACTTGAAGGAAACGCCGAAAAGCTCCAACGAAGCGACATTGGCCCTCACAGCATTCAGTCGAGTTGGGCCAACACCCGACCCGACCACGACTACGTCATCAGCGTCATCACCGCTCGCTGCCGACGAGCTACGCGGCCCAGCCGTCGCGGGTCATGTGTCGAGCCATAAAGGCAGCCACCTCACAGCCGCAGTCATGGTGTGTGCAACCGCCGGTGTGGTCGTCGCTCAAACCGATTGACCCAGGCCCAACCATGCCAGGGGCGTTGTCGACTCGCCGCTCGACGAGGTGGTCGGTGACGGGGAACCAGCGGCCATGGAAGATTGAGCCGCGGATTCGGATTGAGCCGAGACGGGTTGGGTCGACGTCGTAGGGGTCGTCGTCCATGACTGTGACGTTGGCAATCTTGCCGGCCGCGATGCTGCCGAGATCGTGTTCACGTCGCCACGAGTACGCAGCACCGATGGTGACAGCCTTTAGTGCTTCGTGGGTGGAGATCCGCTGCTCTGGTCCGACGACGATGCCCTCGTTGCTGAGGCGCCCGGCACCCCAACCGGCCATGGACATTGGGTCTGACGGGCACATGGGAAGGTCAGAGTGATATGAGAGAGAGATGCCGGCTCGAACGACTGATCCGGACCGGGACATGACTTCGGCTCGCTCAGGACCGAGACCGGCCTCAGAGAACTTTTTGGTAAAACCAATGGGGTAGTAGGGGTTGATCGAGACGATGGCGCCCAACTCGGCGATTCGAGTGATCTGCTCGTCGGTGGAGTTCATGAAATGGACGAACACCATGCGGTGGTCGGTGCGGGGGTGCCGCTTCTGTGCGTCGGTGAGCACGTCGAGGAGCACGTCAACGCCCATATCGCCATTGACGTGGATGTGGATCTGCCAGCCGGCGTCCCAGTACACGTTGAAGGCGCGGCGTAGGTCCTCGGGTTCCATGATCCATTCGCCGTGATGGTCGGGGTTCGGCGCGCCATCGCGGTCGACGTAGCCGTCGTTCATCTGCATGAGCTGCGAGATGCCGGCGCCGTCGCAGAACAGCTTCACCTGGCCTGGAACGACGTGGACCTTCTCGGTTCCTTCGCCCCGTTCAAGTTGGCGTTCGGCATCGGCGAGGATCTGGTCGTCGGGGATGCCTTTCACCGATTGGGTCCGCCCATCGATCATGAATGTGCTCATGAACGGCACATCATCGGCGCCCAAAACCGCTTGGTAGATTTCCCACGGCTCGATCGCCCAGGAGATACCCGGTTCGTTGATTCCTGTCACTCCGTTCATATGGAGATATTCGATCATCTGATCGAGTCCCGCTTCGAAGCGTTCGGCCGTGGCGAAGCGTGGCATCAAGAGAGGGGCGAGAAGCACGAAGGCGCCGTTCTCCCAGAAGTGCCCGGCCTCGTAGTCGAGTTGTTCGCTCATGAAACCCCGACCGGCGAACGTTTCGGGAGATGCGCCGATGGCTTCGAGGGCGGCGGTGTTGAGATGCCACTCATGGCAGGCGCGCTGCCAGATGGCGACGGGTCGATCTCCGCACAGTTCGTCTAGCTCCAAACGGTGCATGGGCCCATGCCAGGACTGATGAAACCCCCACGACCACAGCCATTCGCCGGGCTCTAGCCGCTCGTGCGCCTCGACCAGTAGACGTCGGTAGGCGGCACCGTCGGGCGCAGCCTCGAAGGTCCGGCCGGGCATCACCCAACGCTCCGGGGCGATTACTTCGGTCGTGAGCGTTGTGGCGGCCAGCACCGGGTGTAGATGCTGGTCAATTAAGCCCGGCATCACGACCTTGTCGTCGAACTGGTTGTCGACGACGTGGTCGGGACCTACTCGGGCGACCACATCTAGGAGTGATCCGACGGCGAGGAACCGGCCGTCGCGCACGGCCATGGCCTCGGCTCGAGGCCCAGCATCTTGCATCGTGATGATGGACTTCGCTGTGTAGAT
>JAACCU010000016.1 GCA_009937405.1 Actinomycetota bacterium | reverse complement strand
CTTTCGTTCATGTGCTGACGGGGGAGGGCCTCGCTGCATCCTCGATCACGCGGACCCTGGTTGCGGTCCGGGGCGCTCACCGCTTCCTTGTCGTCGAAGAAATGCGTCCCGACGATCCTGCGGCCGACGTGGAGATTCCACGCGTGCCGCGGGGACTCCCGAAGGCGCTCACAGTTGGCCAAATTACTGCGCTCATCGAGGGCGTAACCGGCGACGATCCGGTAGCTCGACGCGATCGAGCCATTCTTGAAGTTCTCTACGGCACCGGCGCCCGCATCTCTGAGATCGTCACGCTTTCAATCGGCGATGTCGACCTTCACGACGGGCTTGTGCGCCTGATGGGCAAAGGCTCGAAGGAACGGATCGTCCCGCTTGGGCGCCACGCTGCAAACGCGTTGGCAGCCTGGTACGAACCATCCGGCCGGGGAGCTATGCAACCCGAACGATGGGCTCGCCGAGGCGATGCCGAGGCAGTCTTTCTCAATCAGCGCGGTGGTCGACTCAGCCGCCAGGGGAGCTGGGGCGTGGTCACCGCCCGCGGCCGCGCTGTGGGCTTGGGCGACAAGTTGACGCCTCACGTTCTTCGACACTCGTGTGCCACACACATGCTCGACCACGGCGCCGACATTCGTACGGTCCAGGAGCTTCTTGGCCATGCCTCCATCTCGACCACGCAGATCTACACGTTGGTGTCGACCGAACGACTCATGAGCGTCTACCGATCGGCACATCCGCGAGCCATGGGTCGACCCTGATGAGCAACGCCATCCACCTCACCGCTAGGTTCTTTGGCTCGTTGAGGCCGGGCGGGCCGTCCGAGACCGATCGATCATGGATCGAGACGACCCTGTCCGAGGGTGAGTACGGCCTTTGGCGCCGCATGTCGGGCCCTGATCGACGACATTCCGCCCAAGTGGGACGAGACGTTGAACGGATCCTCGGCAACGAAGCAACGGCGCCGGTACTGGCGGCCGCCTTACTCCACGACGTCGGCAAGATCGATGCCGGTCTCGGCACGTGGGGTCGCGTCATCGCCACCCTGTCGGGCAAGGTCGCAGGCCGCGACGCGGCCAAGCTCTGGATCAAGTCCAGCGGTTTCACTCGCAGGGTTGGCCTCTACCTGCATCATCCCGAGATTGGTGCCGACATGCTTGAACTCGCCGGCTCCGATCCGCTCACCGTCAGCTGGGCTGAGGAACACCACCGTCCATCAGACGAGTGGACTCTCCCAGTCGAGATCACCGCAGCCCTTGATGCCGCCGACAACGACTAGCCCAGCTTCTCGTGCGTATCGGGCGGACTAAGCGCCGATCTGGCGATCGGGACGAATGCGGACGATGACGCGCTCGGACTCGATCTGGTTGGGGTAGGGGCCGCTGGTGTACTTCTGGGAGAGCTCTTCGATGTCGGCTCGGGCGGCATCGCCCCCAATCGTGTCGACAACGGTGCCGCGGACTTCGACGTAGGAGTACGGGTTCTGGGCATCCCAAATCGCCACTGAAACCCGACCGTCTCGCATCATGTTCTTGTATTTGGCGCGGTGGATCTCGGTATTGATCAGCACGTGTTCGTCGTCGCAGCCAACCCACATGATCCCGGTCTGGGGTCCTCCGTGGGCAAACATGGTGGTGAGGGCCCCAAAGTTTGGGCCCTCGCATAGCTCTCGGGTCTTTGGCTCCAGCATGTTGACTCCTCGGGTTGCGTCGCTTCGCGGACCCTACAGCGACAAGGAGCGTGATTAGTCGGCCAGGAGGCCGATGTTTTCCTTGGCGCGGGTCATGGTGTTTGATGCGATCTCACGGGCCTTGTCGGCCCCGATCTTGAGCAGGCGGGCGGTTTCGGCCGGGTCGGCCTCCAGCTCCGCGAATCGAGCCTGGATCGGCTCGAGCAATGCCACTACGGCATCGGCCGCGTCAACTTTCAGCTGGCCGTACTGGTCGTAGTCGTCGGCTAGCGCCGCTGGGTCGCCGCCGGTGGCGGCAGCAAGAATCGAGAGAAGGTTGCTGACGCCCGGTTTCTCAGCGAAATCGAACCGCACCGCGCCATCGTTGTCGGTGACCGCGGAACGAATCTCTTTGGCGATCCGTTTTGGATCGTCGAGCACGTTGACAGTGCCCTTCTCTGAGTCGAGCGACTTCGACATCTTGTTGCTCGGGTTTTGCAGGTCCATTACTCGGGCGCCGGCCGGTGGGATCACAGCCTGCGGGAGCACGAACGTTTCACCAAAGCGACCGTTGAACCGCTCGGCGATGTCACGCGTGATCTCGATGTGCTGGCGCTGGTCCTCGCCCACGGGCACCTCGTTGGTGTCGTAGAGAAGGATGTCGGCGGCCTGAAGGGCGGGATAGGTGAAAAGGGAGCCTGAGACGAACTCGTGCTGGTCCGACTTGTCCTTGAATTGGACCATGCGGCTGAGTTCGCCGAACGACACATTGCACTGCATCAACCATGCGCACTCTGTGTGCTCGCGCACATGACTCTGCACAAAGAGGATGCAGACTTCGGGATCAAGGCCGGTGGCCATGAGGAGCTGCGAGAGGCGTAGAGACTCTCGCCCAACTTCGCCCGGTGGCTTGGGAAGGGTGAGGGCATGGAGGTCGACGACACAGAACACAGCGTCGGTCTCGTGCTGCATGGCGACCCAATTGCGGACTGCTCCAAGATAATTGCCAAGGTGGAGTTCACCGGAGGGTTGGATGCCTGAGAAGACGCGGGTCATGGCTCGAAAGGTTACGGCGCCTTGTCTTCGTTCGGATCGATTTGTGAGGCGAGAGCCGACTGGTATGCGTGCAACGTTCGTTCGCGAGCGAAGGCATGATCGATGATAGGAGCAGGGTAGGTCTCATCAATCCAGACGCCGGCCGCTGCCCGTTCCATAGGAGACAGGGACCATGGTTCGTGGATTGAGTTGTCGGACAGAGCAGATAGCTCGGGCACCCACTGACGGATGTATGCCCCGGTTGGGTCGAACCGCCGTGACTGGGTGACCGGGTTGAAGATCCGAAAGTAGGGGGCCGAATCCGGACCGGTCCCAGCGACCCATTGCCAGTTGCCAGCGTTTTGTGGGATGTCGCCATCGCTGAGCCAGTGGCGGAAGTACCGTTCGCCGCGTCGCCAGTCGATCAGTAGATCCTTGACCAGGAACGACGCCGCGATCATCCGCACGCGGTTGTGCATCCAACCAGTTGAGCGGAGTTCGCGCATGCCTGCGTCGACGATTGGATACCCGGTCATGCCGTTGGTCCAGCGGGTGAAGTCGAGATCCGCTTCTTCCCCAGTCGTCCACACGATCTGGTCGTACCCAGGTCGCAGGGCCTTCCGATCGATCTCAAGATTTTCGGCTGTTGTGTGGGCGTACCAGTCCCGCCAGGCAAGTTGTCTAACAAATGCTGCAGCCCCCGGCCGGTCTGTGCCTACCAACTCGACGAGGTGCACTGGTGAGATCGTTCCGAAACGCAGCGCCGTTGAAAGGCGCGAGGTGCCAGCGATGGCAGGTAGGTCTCGGGTTTCGGGGTACGACTCAATATCTTGGAGCAAGGATTCGAGATTGTCCGTCATTGGCGTCGAATCACTAGTGCCCGGCGGGATCCCGGCCCCGGTGGCAGTGGCGATTCGAGCGGACCCAGCTACCGCCGCTGGCCGGGTCTGCTGATTCGACCACTGTTTCCAAAAGGGAGTGAAGACCTTCGAGAGGGTTCCCGCCCGGGTCAGGATCGATCCCGGAGGATGAACAACAGTGCCCCACGAGACGCGCATCGGTGATCGAAGGGCTCCATCGACAGCGGCGTCTCTGCGAGCGGACCATCGTGTCACGTCGCCGTTGACGTAGACATCAGATGCTTGCATCTCTGAGCCGATTTGGGGAATCAGCACTGCTGGGTCGCCATGCTCGACACGAAGTCGACCTCCGATGGCGGCGAGCTGGCGGTCAAGTTCTCGGGTCGCGTCTAGGAATGCCTGGCGCCGAAACGGACCGGCACGAAGGAGAAGCCCGGTTTCGATCACGAGCAACGCAGTGACCCGGTCATGTCGTGTCGTTGCAGCTGCCCAGGCCGGGTTGGCCTCGAGACCTAGGTCGCGTCTGAACCAAACGATTCCGTGATCACCCATATCTTGTCTACGTAACGAATCAGGGTGTTGGAGGCGTCGCGATCGTGTTCAGGCCGTCTAGGGTCACCTGAATGCCGTACGAGGTCCACACACCAGTGTTCGACGGGCCCTTCGACTTGCTGCTGCATCTGATTCTGCGTGAACAAGTCGACCTCTATGAGATCAATCTGAGTGAGATCGTCGACTCGTATCTTGTCGAACTCGATCTTATGGACCGTCTGGACCTCGAGGTCGCCACAGAGTTCCTGCTGATCGCGGCCACGCTGGTGGAGCTGAAGACTCGTCGGCTTCTGCCCGACGATAACGAGATCGATCTCGATGACGAGCTAGGCCTGTGGGAGGAGCGTGATTTGCTGCTCGCCCGTCTGGTCGAGTGCAAGACGTTCAAGGACGCGGCCCTGGTTTTGCGGACGCTTTCAGCCAACGCTGCTCGGTCGTACCCTCGCCGGTGCGGCCCGGTCGAGGATCATTTTCTCAGCCTTGCCCCTGACCTGCTCGAGAAGACGACTCCTGAAGATTTGCGCGCCGCCTACTTCAGGGCCACTGCACCGAGGCCGGTGGTGCGGGTCGACCTTTCTCACATCACGCCGATCAAGGTCACTGTTGCCGAGGCGGTGGAGGAGCTGATTGACGAGCTACCTCGGGCCGGCCGCATGACATTTCGCGAGCTCACGGATGGACTCGTCGACCGGATCGAAGTCGTCGTGCGTTTCTTGGCCGTCTTGGAGCTGTTCAAGCAAGGACTGGTTGAGCTCGATCAAGCGGGCGCGTTCGGTGACATCACTGTGGTGTGGATGGCGGATGATCGTGTCTCCGCCGACGAAATCAAGATCGATATCTACGAGGGCTGAGATGGCCGATCACGTTGCCCCTGCGCTGGAAGCAATTCTTCTGGTTGCCGAAGAGCCACTGCCGGCGGAGCTTTTATCCCGTCTAGTTGGCGCTCCTATCAAAGATGTCATCGAGCTCTGTGACTCGCTTGCGGCAGAATACGTAGCCGACGGCCGAGGGTTCATTCTGGCTCGGATTGCCGGTGGCTACCGCTACCAGACCGCACCGGAGCAGGCGCCGTACGTCGAGCGTTTCGTGCTCGATGGCCAATCGGCACGCCTTTCGGCGGCGGCGCTGGAGACGCTTGCAGTCGTTGCCTACAAGCAGCCGGTGTCCCGTAACCAGATCGCCTCGATTCGCGGTGTGAACGTTGATGGCGTCATGCGCACGCTTCAGCAGCGAGGCTATGTCGACGAAGTTGCTCGCGACCCTGGGCCCGGGCAGGCCGTGCTCTACGGAACAACACCCATGTTTCTCGAACGGCTGGGTCTTCATTCGGTTGATGAGTTGCCGCCGCTGGGCGAGTTCTTCCCTGGCACCGATGTTGTCGAGGCGCTGGAGCGAGGCTTGCGCGTCGTCGAAGACGACAGTGACGTTGAAGTCGAAGACGACAGTGACGTTGAAGTCGAAGACGACAGTGACGTTGAAGTCGAAGACGACAGT
>JAACCU010000195.1 GCA_009937405.1 Actinomycetota bacterium | reverse complement strand
GTTCTCAGGGGCGTGGCTCAATTGGTAGAGCACCGGTCTCCAAAACCGGCGGTTGGGGGTTCGAGTCCCTCCGCCCCTGCTTGACAGCACCGCGTTCCGATGCGGTACTGGCCTAACCACAGTACTGCTGGAACTACCGAGGAAACCGCCATGTCGATGAACCGACAGCAAAAGCGAATGATGCAGAAGCAGGGCGAGATCGACGCCGATGGCGAACCGATCCGCACTCGTAAACAGCCGAACTCTGGCGGGCCCGCTCACGAGCGTGTAGGCCCGGTGCAGTTCCTCCACGAGGTACGCGGCGAACTCCGCAAGGTCGCCTGGCCGACTCGTGAAGAGACCATCAACTATTCGATTGTGGTGTTGATCACCATCGTCGTTGTCGGCGCCATGATCTACGGTGCCGACTGGTTGTTCTCCACCTTCATCCTGGAATTGTTTGAGACCTGATCCCATGAGCGACGAAACCGCAATCGAAGAGACCCCTGAGGTCGAAGAGAACCCTGAGGCCCCCGCGACCCCTGAGGTCGAAGCGACCCCTGAGGTCGAAGAGGCCCCCGCGGCCGCTGGCAAGCTGACCAACCAGTGGACGGGTTCGGCTGCTGCACCTGCCGAAGAGGCCGTCCCTGAGGTGGTCGACGAGGACGAACTCCTCGCCGAAGACGACGAAGAGGACGAGGTCATCCTCAGCCCCTACGACCGTCCTGGTCGCTGGTTTGTGCTTCACACCCAGTCTGGTTATGAGAAAAAGGTCAAGCAGAACCTTGAAGCTCGTACCGCGTCAATGAACATGGAAGATCGCATCTACGAGGTGATTATTCCCACCTGTGAGATCCCCGAGATTAAGAATGGCAAGAAGGTCATAACCGAGAAGAAGCTCTTCCCCGGTTACCTCCTTTGCCGCACCCACCTTGATGACGACGCGTGGTACGTCATTCGCAACACTCCTGGTGTCACGGGGTTCGTCAACCAGGGCGGCACGCCGTCGCCAATGCGGCGCAAGGATGTTGAGAACTTCCTCGGGGTCGAAGCTGACCGCAAGCAGGAAGCCACCAAGAAGTCGAAGCCGATGTTCGAATTCGACATGGGTGAGACGGTTCGGGTCAAGGAAGGCCCGTTCGCAGACTTCTCCGGCGAGATCATCGAGATCAACGAGGACCAGCTCAAGGTCAAGGTCCTCGTCAACATTTTCGGCCGCGAAACCCCCGTCGAGCTCGAATTCGCCCAGGTCGCGCGACTCTGAATCTGGCAGCTCACGCTGAAGTACGGCGCCCCACTCCTAGTGCTGTGGGGCATTGTCGTCGGTGTCGACGTGTTGAGCGTGGCGGTCTCTGAGGCCCGAAATGGCCTCTTTTGACGGAGAAGGGCCGCTGACAGCGGCTGAATGTTCTGGTAGTCATCGCGAAAATCCGCGGCCGCGCGGGTTGGCGCGTTGCGATTGTGCCTCCAGACTTAAAGGTCCCTTTCCGCGGGTTACCCGCGCATGCAAGGAAGCAATCCTCATGGCCAAGAAGCAGGTCGCTGCTGTTGTAAAAATCCAGATCCCGGCTGGCGGGGCAACGCCCGCGCCCCCGGTCGGTACCGCCCTTGGTCCGCACGGTGTGGCGATCATGGATTTCTGCAAGGAATACAACGCGAAAACCGAAGACAAGCGCGGTCAGATCGTTCCGGTCGAGATCTCGATCTACGAAGACCGTTCGTTCTCCTTCGTTCTCAAGACACCACCCACCCCGTTCTTGATCCGCCAGGCGGCGGGCCTCGAAAAGGCTTCGAGCAACCCCGGCCGCGAGGTTGCGGGTTCGATCACTGAAGCTCAGGTCATCGAGATCGCCGAGCAGAAGATGCCCGACCTCAACGCCATCGATCTTGAAGGCGCCAAGCTCCAGGTCGCGGGCACTGCCCGCTCCATGGGCATCATGGTCGAGGGCTAGTACGACAAAGCACCTTTGGCACATTTGGGGGCAGACCCCAAACGTGCCTTCTGGCCAATTCGGCCAACGCTCGCACCGGGGTACCTCACCGGGCGGCGATTACACAGAGGGAGCCACTCATGGCGAAGAATAAGCAATACAACGACAACGCGAAGAAGTACGACCGCGACGCCCTGCACAGTGATGCAGAGGCCATTGCGATCATCAAGTCGCTCGGCACGAAGAAGTTCGACGAGACTGTCGACATCGTGATCCGACTCGGCGTGGACCCTCGCAAGGCCGAGCAGATGGTGCGCGGCACCGTCTCGCTTCCCTCAGGCACCGGCAAGGATGTTCGTATCGCGGTTTTCGCCCAGGGCGAAGCTGCCAACGCGGCCCGTGAGGCTGGCGCTGAGTTTGTCGGTGACGATGATCTGGCTGCCGAAGTCGAGAAGGGCATGACCAACTTCGATATCGCCATCGCCACTCCGGACATGATGCCTACCGTCGGCAAGCTCGGTCGTGTGCTCGGTCCTCGTGGCCTGATGCCCAACCCCAAGACTGGCACCGTGACCTCCGATGTCGTCAAGGCGATCAACGAGTTCAAGGGCGGCATGGTCGAGTACCGCACCGATCGCTTCGCCAACGTGCACGTCCCGATCGGCAAGGCGTCGTTCGATGAGGCTGCTCTGCTTCTTAACCTTCGTGCGCTCATCGGTGAACTTGAGAAGGTCAAGCCGGCCTCCTCGAAGGGCAAGTACGTCAAGAAGGTGGTCGTTTCGACCACGATGGGCCCCGGTGTTCGTATCGATCCGGCCAACGTCACCACCGACATCACCTGACCCACATTTGATATTTCCGATCCGGCGCTTAGCCTGGTCGCACAAGATCCCGTCGCTTCGGCGGTGGGTGATCACAGATCTCAGCTCACC
>JAACCU010000194.1 GCA_009937405.1 Actinomycetota bacterium | reverse complement strand
AGCTGCTGCGTATCCAGGCTGAACGTGGCCAGTCGCAGCACTGGGACGACATCAACGATGACATCTTCTCCGATGAGTTCCTGTTGACCCGTCCGCTCCTGGAAGCAATCCGTGCCGATGATCCAGTCGTGCTGCTCATCGATGAGGTCGACCGTGTTGAGGTGGAGACCGAAGCTCTCCTGCTCGAGATTCTCTCCGACTATCAGGTCTCGATCCCCGAACTGGGCACCATCGAGGCCAAGCAGATTCCGCTTGTCTTCCTCACCTCAAACAACACACGTGAGCTTTCCGAAGCGCTGAAGCGTCGCTGTCTGTACCTCCACATCGACTACCCGGACATCGATCGCGCAAAGCAGATCGTGCTCACCCGGGTTCCAGATATCACCGAAAATCTGGCTGACCAGGTTTCCCGCGTCGTTCGTTCGATCCGCCAGATCGAGCTGAAGAAAGCGCCATCGGTTTCTGAGACCATCGACTGGGCGCGTACGCTTGTGCTACTTGGTGTCGAGAAGATCGACGAGCAGACGGCGGCGGAGACGATCAACATCCTGCTGAAATACCAGAGCGACATCAACAAGACGCTCAAGGACCTCGGTTCCGCTGACGGCGTTTCCTGAGGCCGGACGAGGCTGCGATGACGCTCACCGACGACACCGAATCTGAGTCGACACCGGCTGCAGTCGGTGAGCCACTGCTCGAACTTCTCAACGGCTTCATTATTCAGCTCCGCTCGGCGGGTCTGCCGGTGAGCCTCACCGAAAATCTCGATGCGATGGAGGCCGTCAAGCACGTGCCTTTGGGCGATCGTGAAACCTTCAAATACGCACTCGCAGCGACTCTGGTCAAGCACTACAACCACTGGAAAGCTTTCGAGACAGTCTTCGAGGTCTACTTCTCGCTGCGAGGTCCCGAATATTCGATCGGCGACGAATCAGAGCTCGCCGAATACCAGGATGACGACGGCGAAGATCAGCCTGAGGGCGCGGGAGATCAGCAAGGGGGTGGCGGCGACAATATGTCGCCCGAAGAACTCGCCGAGATGCTCTACCAGGCCTTGATGCGCGGCGATCAGCAGATGATGCGTGGCGTCGCTCGCCAGGCCGTGAAGCGTTATGCCGGCATGGAGCCAGGGCGTCCCGTAGGCGGCACCTATTACCTGTACCGCACGCTGCGGAACCTCGATCTTGATGGGGTGCTCGAGCGTTTACTGGAGCAGGACCAAAACAACGACGGCGATGAAGAAGATCTGTCCGATTTCGAGCAGCGGCTCCAAAGAGACGAGTACCAGAGCCGGGTCGATCAGCTCCAAAAGGAGATCGAGGCAGAGATTCGTCGCCGTCTGGTGGCTGACCGTGGTGTCGAGGCGATGGCCAAGACCCTTCGCAAGCCGCTTCCAGAGGATGTCGATTTCATGCACGCCTCTCGTGAGGAGATGGCGTCGCTGCGAAAGGCCATCTATCCGTTGACCCGCAAGCTCGCGGCCCGTCTTCAGCGCAAGCGCCGTCACGGGCGCAAGGGTCCGCTCGACTTTCGTCGCACCGTTCGTGCGTCGCTGAGCTATGGCGGTGTTCCCGCCGAACCCAAGTTCCGTAACCCGCGCCCACACAAGCCCGACATCATGGTGATCGCTGACATCTCAGGGTCGGTTGCCGCGTTCGCTCGCTTCACCCTGCACCTCGTCTACGCCATTAGCGGCCAGTTTTCGAAAGTGCGCTCGTTCGTGTTCATCGACGGTCTCGACGAAGTCACCTCGTACTTCGAAGGTGTTGACGACATCAACGAAGCCGTCCATCGGGTCAACACCGAAGCTGATGTTGTTTGGGTCGACGGCCACTCCGACTACGGCCATGCCCTCGGCATCTTCTGGGAGAAGTACGGCAAGGACATCGGGCCTCGCACGTCGATCATGATTTTGGGCGACGCCCGCAACAACTACCACGCTTCGGAGAGCTGGATCATCAAGGCAATGCGCGAAAAAGCCCGCGACGTGTACTGGCTGAACCCTGAGCCCAACAGCTACTGGGACACCGGTGATTCGATCGTGGGCGAATACGCCCAGCACTGTGATGGAACCTTTGAGGTCAGAAACCTGCGCCAGCTTGAAGGTTTCGTAGATAATCTCGCATGACCGATCTTGAAACCCGCCTTGAGAATCGCCTCCTTGCGGCGCTTCCGGCCGATGCAGACTACGCATCGGCCCGTCACGTTGTTGAACGAGGCTCTCGTTTAGAGGTCCGCAACGGTGTGGTGGAGCCGTCGTTCACCGCACACGACGAAGGTGTCATGTTCAGTGTTTGGACCGGTGCAGGAGCGGGCTACGCCGCCACCAGCGATCTGAGCGACGACGGCCTCGCCCGTGCGGTCGAGCAGGCCAGAGGCTGGGCGATGGCCACAGCTGGACGCACCGTCATCGATTCGCCGCCGCTCCTTCACACTGTTGGCGAGTATGCCTCGCCGGTCACCGATTCCTTCGACTCGATGTCACTGGCCGACCAGGTGGCCTTGCTGGTCGATGCTGATGCTGCCCTTGGCGGCCATGCATGCATTGTTGACCGCAGTGCCTCGTTAGTGCGCTACGACATATCGTCGCTGCTACTCACCAACGGTGGCGGCCGGATTACCCAGGACATCCGCCAGGTATTCCCCGATCTGCGAGCAACCGCCAACAAGGGATCCAACACGCAGAATCGCACCTATGGTGCTGGCACGCTCGCCGGGCAAGGTGGTGCGGAGGTTCTCGCCCGTCACGGTTTCCGTGACGCGGCTGAGCGCATCGCCGCTGAGGCTGTAGCGCTACTTGATGCTCCCAACTGTCCCACTGGCACGATGGATCTGATTTTGGCGCCGGACCAGATGGCGCTGCAGATCCATGAGTCGATCGGTCACCCAATCGAGCTCGATCGGATCCTCGGCGATGAACGCAATTACGCGGGGACGAGCTTTGTTACGCCTGAAATGTTCGGCACGTCCCGGTACGGCAGTGAGTTGCTCCACGTCACCTTCGACCCCACGGTGGCAGGCCAGATGGCGTCCTACGGCTTTGATGATGATGGCACGCCGGCGGAACGCACGTATCTCATCAAGGATGGTGTTCTCCAGCAGGCGATGGGCGGGACGGTCTCCCAGGCTCGAAGCGGCATGGCCGGTGTGGCCAATAGTCGTGCGAGCTCATGGAACCGGGCGCCCATCGACCGCATGGCCAACCTCAACGTCGAGCCCGGTGGGTCCACGGTCGACGAATTGATCGCCGGTGTCGAATATGGCGTCCTCATGGAGACCAACGTGTCCTGGTCGATCGACGACAGTCGCAACAAGTTTCAGTTTGGCGCTGAACTCGGCCGAGTGATCGAGAACGGCGAGGTCAAACACATCGTCCGCAACCCCAACTACCGGGGTATCTCTGCCACGTTCTGGCGAAATCTCAGCGGCGTCGCCGACGACTTCACTGTCATGGCCGTCGGCAACTGCGGCAAGGGCGAACCCAACCAGGTGATCAGGGTCGGTCATGCCTCCCCTCATTGCCGGTTCTCTGATGTCGAGGTCTTCGGAGGCGAACAGTGAGAGCGGATAGCGCCCGCGACTATCTCGACGAACTCGTCAATTGGGCCAGCGCTCGCCTCGCGGGCGACGAGGTTCTGCTGGCGCACCTGTCAGGCGAAGACTCGGACTTTGTTCGCTTTAACCACGCCACCGTGCGCCAGGCTGGCACGGTCAGCCAGCGTTCGATCTCGATTGATCTGATCGACGGTCAGCGCCACGCCGAAGGTTCGGTGTCATTGACTGGTGTGGTCGACACCGATCACCATCGCGTCGTCCAATTGATGTCGGATCTGCGTGAGCAGCGGGCGGTGCTGCCCGACGATCCGTACCTGCTCTACTCCACGGCATCTGGCGCGAGCGAGCGACTCGTTGACGGCCAGGCGCCCTTGTCGGCTGACGCGATCGATGCTGTCGTCAGCGGGGCGGGCGGCAGCGATCTCGTCGGTATCTACGCCGCCGGCCAGTCGTTTCACGGATTTGCTAGCTCGTTTGGTCAACGCAATTGGTTCGCTGCGGATTCGTTCAATCTTGACTGGTCGTTGCACCATCACGCCGATAAGGCCACGAAGAACGCCTATGCCGGTCTGGCCTGGGATCCGGATGTGCTTGCGACCAAGCTGGCATGGTCTCGCCGGGAGCTCGAGGTGCTCAGTCGTGCACCGCGCAATCTTTCACCCGGCGGCTATCGCTCGTACCTGAGCCCGGCTGCGTTGCGCGAGATCATGGACATGCTCTCGTGGGGTGGCTTCAGCCTTCGCTCACACCGCACGAAGCAGACCCCGCTACTCCGTATGGTCACCGAGGGTGCCGAGTTACACCCGTCGGTCAGTATCTCAGAGGACATCGCCGGTGGAGTTGCCCCCGACTTCCAGGCTGCAGGATTCACCCGGCCCGATTCGGTTAGCCTCATCGCTGGCGGCCGTTTCGCCGGCCATTTGGTGTCGCCGCGTTCGGCTCAGGAGTACGGGGTCGACACCAACGGCGCGGACGATCATGAGTTCCCCACGTCTATAGCGATGGCTCCGGGCTCACTGCCCACCGACGATGTTCTCCGCGAGCTTGGCACTGGGCTGTACATCGGCAACCTCTGGTATCTCAACTTCTCTGACCGCTCGGCGTGCCGAACTACCGGCATGACCCGCTTCGGCACGTTCTGGGTCGAAGACGGCGAGATCGTGGCACCGATCGACGTCTTGCGTTTCGACGACACCGCCTTCCACTTGCTCGGCGACCGACTGGTGGGCCTCACGGACACGGCCGAGACCATTCTCGACTCATCGACGTACGAGCAGCGTTCGACCGAGAGCCTTCGGCTGCCGGGCGCTCTGGTCGAAGAAATGATCTTCACCCTGTAGATAGAGGTCTTTGTGTGTCCATTGGTGGTAATGCTGATAGTCCTCGTCACATGACATTCGCATGTATTAACGGAACCGGGGTCTGCGTCACCGTGGACGGTCCTTGAGCGGCTGGACTGTCGCAGTGCAGCCGAGAGAGACGATTGTTGAGATCGAACGCATCTGGACTGAGGATGCCCGCCAACTGGCAGACGCGGTCGCGAACCTGGATTCGAGCTGGGGTACCACGGTGTTCGATCTCGTAGATGGAGCCGCGGTTCTATGTGGGCCAGGTCTCTATGTGAACAGAGCGCTTGGACTCGGCCTCGAGAGCTACCCGAACGACGGTGACATCGACCTTCTTGAGTCGCGGTCGGCTGTGGTGGGCGTTCCTCCATGTGTTGAAGTCTGCGATGCGACACGGGCAGGCTTGGTTGAATTACTCATCCGGCGGGGCTATGTCGAACATGGCAAGACCACGGCCGTGATCCACGACCTTTCGGAGATACGGGCCCCCGACCCGGCGGTGACGGTCGAATACTGCGGCATCGACGATCTCCTGACCTGGCAGGAGACGGCAGCAGCGGGGTGGGATCACGACACCCACACCAGACGCCGGGCCAGCGATGTCTTCGCCGCGGCTGCTGTAAGAGTCGATGACCCTGGGCTGATGGTCGCCGGGTCGGCTGCCGACGGGCGACTCCTCGGCTGTGCGACGCTCAAGATCGGCCAAGGCATGGCGACTCTCGGCGGCATGTCGACGCTTCCGGACGAGCGTGGAAGAGGGGTTCAGGCGGCATTGATCCGCCATCGCCTCCGTCAGGCGAAAGAGGCAGGCTGCCGCTACGCCGTTTCCAGCGCCACGCAGGGCAGCGCCTCAGTGCGGAATCTGCTCCGCCAGGGCTTCCAGGTGTCCCACACGAAAACGGAACTAACTCATTTCTGATCACTTGCACTGAATGGGTCAGCGGTAGTGGTCCGATAAGTTTGTGAGGGTCAGTTAGGCCTGGCCGCGGAGGATGTCGGCGACGCGAAAGGCGAGGTCGGTGGACTGGCGGCCGTTGAGGCGCGGGTCGCACATGGTTTCGTAGGCCTGATCGAGAGCATCCTCGTCGAGGCCATCGCCACCACCGACACATTCGGTGACGGAGTCTCCGGTGAGTTCGACATGGATGCCGCCCGCCCACGTGCCTTCTTGACGATGAGCGGCGAAGAAGCCGCCGATCTCCTCGAGCACCTTGTCGAAGTGACGGGTCTTGCGACCACCTTCGGCCGTGTAGGTGTTGCCGTGCATTGGATCGCAGGCCCAGACGACGGGGTGTCCGGCATCGCGGACTGCGGCGAGGAGCGGCGGCAGGCCGGTCTGCACCTTTTCGGCGCCCATGCGGGAGATGAGGGTGAGGCGGCCGGGCACGCGTTCGGGATTGAGGGCTTCGCACAGTGCGAGGACGTCTTCGGGGGTGGCGGTCGGTCCGATCTTGCAACCAAGCGGGTTGCCGACGCCTTGCAGGAATTTGACGTGGGCTCCGTCGAGTTGGCGGGTGCGTTCACCGATCCAGAGCATGTGAGCGGAGCAGTCGTACCAGTGGCCGGTGAGGGAGTCCTGGCGGGTCAGGGCCTCTTCATAGTTGAGTAGCAGCGCCTCGTGGCTGGTGTAGAAGTCGACTTCACTCAGCGTCGGTGTGGTTTGCGAGTTGACTCCGACAGCGGACATGAAGGTGAGGGCGCGATCGATCTCATCGGCCATTTGTATGTAGCGCTCGCCGGCGGGGGAGGAGGCCACGAACTCGCGGTTCCAGATGGAGACCTGCGATAGGTCGGCATAACCGCCTCGGGTGAACGCCCGCAGAAGATTCAACGTAGACGCGGCCCGATGGTATGCCGTGAGGAGTCGCTGCGGGTCAGGGCGACGCTCGGCCTCGGTGAAGCCAACGTCGTTGACGATCTGGCCAAGGAAGGACGGAAGTTCCGTATCGCCCTGGGTTTCAGTGGTCGACGAGCGGGGCTTGGCGAATTGGCCGGCGATGCGGCCGACCTTCACGACGGGGATGCCGCCGGAGTAGGTGAGCACGATGGCCATCTGCAGGATTACGCGCAGCTTGTCGCGGATCGAATCAGCCGAGCTATCGAACGACTCGGCGCAGTCGCCTGCCTGTAGGAGGAAGGCATCGCCGTTGGCCACGGACCCCAGTGCCTGGGTGAGGCTGCGCGCCTCGCCAGCAAAAACCAACGGCGGCATGTCGCCAAGCTGCTTGAGCGCCTGGTCAAGTTCGGCCTGATCAGGCCATGACGGCTGATGCTTGGCCTCGGCATTGCGCCATGAGCTGGGGGTCCAGGTTGAAGTCACGAGTTAAGTCTGGAGTCTGTGGACAAGAGTGCCAACCGATTTACCAAACCGATCGTGAAGCTGCTGCCGCCATGACAGACGAGCAAGACACGCTGGGGTCTGTCCCCAGCGTGTCTTGACGGGGCAAAACGGCCGGAGCCCCCGCACAGGGCGAGGGCTCCGGTAAACGTTTTGTTGTTTGTGCGTTGGTTACGCAGCGTCCACGGTGTCAGCGATCGTGGCGGCGTGCTCACGAACGGAGTGAATGGCACGCTTCACGAGGCGACGGGCGGCCTCGGCGGTGACGCCAAGATCCTCGCCGACCTCACGGTACGAGCGCTTGCGGCCGTCGCCGAGACCAAAGCGCTGCTCAACGGCATGCTTGGCCCGGGGATCGAGGATGTCGAGAAGGCCGGTGACCATCTCTTCCTCGGCCTTGGCCATGACCTCGACCTCGGGGCCAGGGTTGGAGTCGGGGAGGAGGTCGACGAGTTCGTTGGAGTCGTCGTCGCCGATGGTGCGGTCAAGGCTGGTCGGCGTGGTGAGACGGTGCAGACGAGCATGCTCGTCGTCTAGTTCGTCGCCGTCGCCGGAAACGGCACGGAGAGCCGCACGCAGCGAGGCGGAGCGGTCACCGGGGAGACGAACGAGGCTTGCCTTCTGATCGAGGGCACGGCCGATGGCCTGACGAATCCAGAACGTGGCGTAGGTAGAGAACTTGAAGCCCTTGCGCCAGTCAAACTTGTCGACAGCGTGCTCTAGGCCAAGGTTGCCTTCCTGGATGAGGTCGAGCAGTTCCATGCCGGGGGGCAGCGGGTAACGGCGGGCGACGCTCACGACGAGGCGAAGGTTGGCTCGAATGAACCGGTCCTTGGCCGCGGCGGCCTGGCGGATGGCTCGATCGAGCTCACGGCTCTTCTCGCCATCGTCCTTGCGGGCACGGGCTTCGAAGCCCTTTTCGATAATTTGGCTGAGCTCTCGCTCTTCCTGCGCGTTGAGAAGCGCAACAGCGCCAATCTCGTTCAGGT
>JAACCU010000193.1 GCA_009937405.1 Actinomycetota bacterium | reverse complement strand
TTGCTCCCTTTCGGCAATGTCGAGAGCAGCAATTCGGCCATAAGTCATTGCTCGACTCAACGAGTAGCCGCTTTTGTAACCAAGCCCAGCTGCCACATGAGACGCCGCCTCGCCGATCGCGTGTAGTGCACCGATCTCGGTACCGTCTGAGCGCAGAGCGCGGCCCGCTTCGCCGGTCCGGAGGCCAGCAGTAGCTATGCCGGTGTTCAACAAGCGCAGACGCAAGCCGTGAAATGGGCTCGTCTCTACCGGCGCAACGTTGGGGCTGATTGGGTGCAGTCCGTCGCTGCGAAACTTTCGTACCGACATATTGGATCCTCGACCAGGCTCTTCGTCGTGGCCCGTAGCGGCGACGATTGCCGCGCTCATTCCGCCCATCCCGGCGTCCACCACGATGACAGTTCGACCCGATCTCGTCGCAGATGACCCTGACGTCGCTTGCGAATTACTGTGCATGGGCACCCCACTCTGTGATTTTTCAACGCAGTACACGTACTTCCGGCGAGCAACGGTGCAATGATCCCCGGATGTCCCGCCCTCGTTCATCTCCAGGCCGTCGCTTCGACTCCTCATACCGCAACGTTGCGGAGGGCCCCAAAGGTCAGGTAGCGCATCGCTCGCTTATCGCCCACACGGAATGACTGGAACGGACCTTCTGGGAGATCGCTGACGGTGCATGGTGTTTTGTGGGTAACGGACTCTCGGATCAGACGTTTATCGAGGGACCTGAGGGAATCATCGCGATCGACACGGGTGAGCCGGTCGAGGAGATGGCCGCTGCTCTGCTCGCCCAGCGCTCTGCTGGGCCGCGGCTACATCGCAACCTGTTGGTCTTTGTTGCGGCATCTGGACCACGGTTGGCGGAGCTTCGGTCCGCGGCCCGCATGTGCCTGGCGTGGAAGTCGATCAATGACGAAGTCGATTCGCTGAACCTCACCCCTCACCAGCAACGACAGGCAACATCCAAGCTCACCGAAACGAACGAGACCGTGGCTGCACGGATCGAAGAGACGTTTGGGCATGTGCTGACGCCCAAGTCGTTGCCCGGTGCGGCCGCACTCGAATGGGAAGCGACCAAACCCTCCGGATACGGCTCGCTCGCTGAACGGGTGGCGAACAAGCGGCAGTCGGAGGAGAAGCTCATCTCGGCCTATGGCGGCGTGAGAGTCCGCATGGACCTCGACCGTGTGCCGCTCTGGCGAGACAGCGGCGACATCACCGTCGCCGATCTCTGGTCGGCCTATGCGAACCATCCCTACATGGCGAGACTCGCCAACTTCGATGTGCTCGCAGCCGCAATCAGCAACGGAACAGCGAGCATGAACTGGGAGTCCGAGACATTCGCGTACGCGGACGCCAAGGAGGACGACACCTGGTTCGGTGTCACCTACGGATCGCACGTCACCCCCATGCGATCCGGCTTGGTGATACGGCCCGACATCGTTGGGACCAAGACAGCCGAACCTGACGTCGCGGACGGCTCAAGTGACAGCCTCGACGGGACCGACGGCGTGCCGGGCACTGCGGGATCGACTGACGGCTCTGTTGGAGGAACCGGAGTTGAAGCCGGCAGCTCTGATCCAGTCGCGACTCGTTTCTACGGCCGATTTGGCCTTGACTCGGTGCGCGGTATTCGACAACTCGAGGAGATCATGACCAACGTGACCAACCACCTCGGTTCGAACGTCAAGATCACGGTCGAAATCGAAGCCGAATCCGCCACAGGGTTCGACGATCGAACGCGTCGAGTTGCCGAGGAAAACGCCAAGCAACTGGGTGCTGACGCAGCTGAGTTCGAGTAACCAGATCTCAGCGAACCCTGCCGATCAGAACTTCATCAGCACAGAGCGATGTCCAGCGAATGCCGTTCCAGTAGTGAGACCTGTGGCTATCGGTCAGGCTGGCGCTGGTGGGATGCCCCTCGGTGTGACCACATGAACCTTGCCGATCACCTCGGCCCCTGCCAACTCTGCCTCTCCCTCACCGAAGAAAAGGGTGGTCTACGGTGTTCCTAGGCATGGAGCTGACCTCACAACCCAGGCGCATTCCTAGAAAGCGATAGCTGCCGGCTAGTGGCTCGAACTCTGGTTGACAACGCCAGCGTTACCCGCCGATGCGCCGAGGCACCCCCACATGAGAATCATGCTTACGGTCTGTCGGTGATGTTGGTCTGAGGGTCAGTCGTCTTAGACCATTTGGTCTGGAGGCTCAAACCATTCATTGCGCCTTTTCTTGCATCGCACACAACGCACGTACCGTCCGGACGCCAAAGGTTCGTTCTTGTGGAGCCAGAAACGTTCGCCATTCTTGGGGCGGCATAGCCCGAACCAACGCCTCAACACACCGCTAACCGTAGACCACGGCCCCTTATGACTGCCCGGGTCCGAATTACATAGCAGCCACTCCGCTGATCCTCTCTAGGCCACGACCTCGAACGACTCACATCACGGCTCAAACCCATGCGAGGCCTCAATAGCGACCGCACAGCAGCCGTAGTGATCCGCGGTCACGCCTTCATCCAGAACCTACGCAGCGGGACATTTCGAACTCGGAAGCGAACCCCACGCCCGCACCTTCGAGTCGCGGCAGCATTTGAAGAACTCACCGAAACGATCTGAGCCGAGATACACCACCAATGGGGACCACCGACGGACTTGCATAACCAACAACGCACCAGTCCCGGACGAGGCGGCTTCTACGCCCCGCTCGGGAACGGGGACCGGGCGCGAAGTCACCCGTTGCGGCCCGACAGCACGATCTGGCCAGGGGCGCGGTCGCGGGTGCGCAACGCATCAAGCGCTACCGCAACCTCCTCGAACGGGTAGGTCCGCAGGACCCTCGTCGACAGGTCGCCCGCATCGATCCGATCGGCGATCGCGCCGAGTGCGCTCGTCGTGCTCCTCATCGCGATCAATCCGATTGAGATGTCTCGCGGTGCCTCGGTCGCGTCGGCACCCGAGATGGTCGTCGCGACTCTTCCGCCGTCGCGGACGAGGTCGAGGCCGAGCGCGAGGGACTCGCCGCCGACGAGATCCAGTGCGGTCTCCACTCCGTCCGGTGCCGCGGCCTCCAGGCGGCTCTTCCACTCGGTCCGGTAGTCCACAGCGACCTCGGCGCCGAGCTCTAGCAGCGGCTCCAGCTCCTCGCCTCCGGCGACTGCGATCACGTGTACACGGCGCCCGAGCGCCATCTCGACGGCGGCGCGCCCCACCGCTCCACCCGCGCCGATGATCAGGAGCGTCGATCCGGCCGGAGGGTGGAGCCGCTCGAGTGCCTGGAAGGCCGTGAGCCCTCGAACCGGCGTTGCGGCCGCCTCCGCATCGCTCGCACTGCGGGGCGCACGGCCGCAGGACGATGCGCGAACCAGAACTCGGTCGGCCCAGGCCCCGATGATTCCGGGGTTGGCCATGATCCGGTCGCCTACCGCGAAGCCCTCTACGCCGACGCCCACGGCGCGAACCCGTCCGCACAGCTCCGCGCCCATCGTGAAGGGCCGGTCGCCGCTCGGGAGGATGCCTGCAAGTCTGCCCTCCGCGACATGGAGGTCCCACGCGCCCACCCCGACGGCGGTGACCTCGACCAAGAGTTCGCCGCGTGCCGGTGAGTTCGGCGGGTCGATCTCGTCGACCTGCGGATCTTCACCGAACTCGTGAACGCGAATCGCACGCATGGGCCTGCCTTCCTTGTCGCCTCTGAACTGATGGCAGATCATGCCAGTTTCGCCCCCGACGCTACCATCTGTCTCATCCCGTCGGCACTAGGCCTCAGCCCCGTTTGTCTCGCTGTGGTCGGCTGGTTCGAGCCTGAATGTTGGTTTGGGTATGGGTCTGGAGCGGGTCCGCTCACCGTCTTAAAGGACGAGAACACATACAGCACACCAGACGGACCAACAACTGAGTGGTTGTCTGACCCTCAGCGTCGTTTGATCAAACCGGCGATGGATGGCTTGGTGCTCACAGCAGTTTGGCTATCGGCCCGAATGGTGACTGGTCAAGCTAAGCGAGCGCAAGAGATCTCACCGAAGCGTTCGAGGGTTTCTGAACCAAAGGGCTAAAGGCCTCGGTGACAGGTCGATCTTTTCTGTGGTGCCCCTAGCCATTAACGACCACCACAGAGGTGTTGATTGACCAACAGAAAACACCCTCTGACCTGCATGTTCTTTGTCGGGACGGGGAGATTTGAACTCCCGACCCCCTGCTCCCAAAGCAGGTGCGCTACCGAGCTGCGCCACGTCCCGTTCTTGAGGCAGGGTATCGGGGTCAGGGGAGTGGTCGCGACGGATTGTCGATGCGTTAGAGAAAACTCTGTCACGTCGTGGTTGGTCGGTGTGTGATTTGTCTGATTCGGGTATTGTTAATACATCGACAGATATCGATACGAGTGATATCGTCTCGAAATCCCGTGTCCGCAAAGATGGAGAAACCCATGCGTCTGCAACTCGCTCTTGACGTCAGTGATATCGACGAAGCCGTTGACTTCTACAGCAAGCTCTTCGCCACCGAGCCGTACAAGCGCAAGCCGGGCTACGCCAACTTCGCTATCGCTGATCCGCCGATCAAGCTCGTGCTCTTCGAAAACGCTAATGGTGGTGGCACGATCAATCATCTGGGAGTAGAGACCGAGACCAGCGAGCAGGTCGAGGCTGCTGAGGCTCGCCTCGAAGAGAGTGGGCTCGACACCACAGGTGTGGCAGACACCGTCTGTTGCTACGCCGGCAAAACCGAGACCTGGGTGACCGGCCCAGACGACGAGCGGTGGGAATGGTACGTCAAGACCTCCGACACCCAGGACTTCGGTACCGAGTCCATAGCCCCGTTCAAGAGCACGGTCGGCGACGGCGGCACCTGCTGCGCCTGACGAACGCGATGGGCGAGTCCTCAGCCGACCCGACCCATGGCCGATTGAAAAGCGCGGAGGTGTGCAACGTGGGACCAGACCATCCTGAGGATCTTCCAGCGATGGACAACGATGCCGAGCGCAAGTTCGCAGACACTGTCGCGTCGATCGACGCTCGCGAAAGCGAACGGGTCGGAGGTCGTGCCATGTGGCATGCCCATCACTGGCCCGATGAATACGACCGCTGCACCATGATCGGTGGGCGGCCGGTGTGTCGGCGCTGTCTCACGCTCTACCCCCTGGCCGTGGTGGTAGCGGTAGCGTCGCTCCTCGGTTTGCCCCCATGGCCCGAGGCCTACGACGTGTGGTTCATCTGGGCGTTGTGTGCACCTGCCACACTCGACTTCGTCGGCGAACAACTCATGCTGATTCGTTACTCGACTCGACGTCAGGTGATCACCACAGCGATTCTCGCCCCGGCCTTCGGGCGAGGACTCGCCCACGAACTCGACGACTCCTGGTCAGGGGAGTTCTGGGGACCAGTTTTCACCTTTTGCACGATTTGGTTCTTTGCCGCACTCGCCGGTCGGAGGGTCCGTAAACGGTAAGGGGCATCTCGCCCACTGCTCCGCCATCGTCAACCCCGCGGCATCCGCGAAAGCGCGGGAATCGCCTTGGAAAACTCTTGCCTACTGAGTTGTGCGCTCGTCGTTCAGACGAGTGCTCCGTCAACCTTGGCCATGGCATCGTCTTCCTCGACATCGAGGGCAAACGCAAGCTCAGACACGAGCACGTTGCGCGCCTTGGTGTAAAGCGACTTTTCGCCGGCGGACAGACCCTTGGCCTGATCGCGCAGCGCCAGGTTCCGCACAACTTCCGCGACCTGGTACACGTCGCCGGACTTGAGCTTCTCTTGATGGTTCTTGAAACGGCGCGACCAGTTGGCTGGTTCGCGTACGTCACGCTTGCCCAATACCTCGAAGAGGTCCTCGACGTCTTCTTCCGAGATCGGCCAACGCATACCGACCTCGTCGGCCTTGTCGACAGGGACGGCCAACATCATCTCACCATGGGCCATCCGCAGCACGAGATATTCGGTTTCTTCGCCGAACATCGTGCGCTTCTCCTTCTTCTCGATCACTGCTGCCCCATGATGGGGATACACGACTCGGTCGCCAGGCTTATAGCTCACAGAAGAACCGTCCTCGAATAATTGCACTGCACCGCTGCCCAAGGATGCCAGATCTTGCCCGTTTCGGAAACGCGGAGTGACAGTTGAGACACTCTGATTCTGAAACCGTCGTTGCTGTCTCAAACACCAGTCATTGTTGAGATGACGTCAATGTGGCAAAAACACGTTCGAAATCGACAGGCCGGAGCAATTCGGCCAGCTCGTCAAGCATGGTTGCGACGTCGGGATAGCCAGCGTGTAACCATCGCGCCAACGAGCCTTCGTCGAACCATGCCGCAAGCGTCGGGGCCAGAGGCACCCAGGGCACTCGACCGTTGATGATGTCGACACGGAGCTCCTTCCATGTAGGAGTGGGGAACCCCCGCTCATGTCGGACCAGCCCCGGGATGGAGGCTCTTGTGGCGCAGGGGTGAAGTGCCGCCAGGATCGGCCAGGGCGGTGCCTCCCCGAGTGGTGAGATCAAGCAGATTTCGAGGAGCTGGTCGAGCCAGAAGGTGTTGCTCAGCTGAACCGGCGTCTCGTCCGGGGGCGGGGTGGAGACCCCCAAGAGCCGAAGGGTCGCGTCGACAGCCAGAGCCTCGGCATTGGCAGGCAACCGCAGGCCCTCACCCCAAGGCTCGAAGACCACTATGTGAGCGAAGCGATCGGCGGCTACGGTGACCGGACCCTTCGCCTCCCCCCACCAGCCGCATGGCACGGCAACTTCGTCGACGATCGGGCCGCATCGCGCCCCGTGCATCCAAGGCCATTGATTGGGGCGCGAGAGAGAATCGAGTGGACAAATTTGGCCGGATGGGGTGTTTAGCCGGGCAAGCGGCCGGTGCAGATCGCTGGCGGAGCGGGCCAATGCCGCAAGTGAAAGGGAGACGGATCGCATCATGCTCCTGAAGGAGACGGGTGATGGCGATCGCTCCGGATCGCGAGGAGCCTGCATGCAACAAGCAGCGGCTGGTTTGCAGTGTGCCCGTGCTGTGTGACAGCCGTGTTTGTGTAGGGCGGCTGGTGCAGAAAATCGGGACTGTCATACCCCCTCGTCAGTGTGAGGCACGCATAGGATTCGCCCCGAACCGGAGAAAGATTAGTGACTGAACGCAAGCGAGCAACTGCCACCACCGCTTTTGGTGTGGGCCGGCGAGAGAGCCATGACTCTTCGGAGTTCTATGGCCGATTCAGCGCTCCAAAAATTTCCGCCGACGACACGGTCAATGTGGTGCCCGAAAACCTGGGGCACATCCACAACCGTGACAGTCGCGACATCGCCGACGTGTTTCCCGCCAACTCGGTGGCCCTCGTCGTGACCTCGCCCCCGTATTTCGTTCGCAAGGAATACGAGCTCGCCGTCACCGGCGACCCCGATACACGCGACTCGGTGCCGAACGTCCCCACCTCATATCTCGACTATCTCAAGATGCTGCACGACGTCTTTCGTTCGTGCGTCGATGTGCTCGAACCAGGCGGGCGTATTGCCGTCAACGTTGCCAACCTCGGTCGCAAGCCATACCGCAGCTTGTCAGCCGACGTCATCTCCATCCTGCAAGACGATCTCGGCCTTCTCCTGAGAGGCGAAATCATCTGGCAAAAGGCCGAAGGCGCCACCGGGTCAGTTGCCTGGGGGTCCTATCGCAAAGCCACCAATCCCGTGCTGCGTGATCTCACCGAGCGGGTGATCGTCGCCAGCAAGGGGCGGTTCGACCGTGCGCTGTCGAAGGGCCGCGAGGAACGTGGGCTTCCCCACACCAGCACGCTCTCCGCTGACGATTTTATGGAGGCCACACTCGACGTCTGGAAGATCAGCCCAGAGTCGGCCCGGCGAGTCCGGCACCCGGCACCGTTCCCGGTTGAGCTTCCCCGCCGATTGATCGACCTATACACCTATGAAGGCGATGTCGTGCTCGACCCGTTTCTCGGGTCTGGGTCCACGCTCGTGGCGGCCCAGCGCACCGGACGCCGCGGTTTCGGCTTTGATCTTGATCCCGAATACTGCGAAATCGCCCGCGAACGACTCGAAGCCGAGCAGGCCCGACCCCAAATCCGGGCGGTCGAGGTCCTTGGCGAAGACCCACTGTTCGAGTTGCCTGACGATGATGAAGACCGCCAGGAATTTTTCCAGGCGCGTGCCACGAGCGAAGGCAAGAAGGCGGCTGATATCGCCGAACGCGTCTTGACCGACGCTGGCTTCGAGGTCGTGAAGAGCCCGATCAAGGTTCCCAAAGTCGGTGTTCAATTCAACTTCCTCGTGGAGGACGCTGAGGGCGGGCAGTTCTACGTCGATGTATCTGGCGCGTTCACCACGGTTCGACCTGGTCTCATGCGAACAGACACTCTATGGAAAACCCTCGGTCGGATCCATGTGCTGCGCGCCACCGACGAACCGCTCAACCCAAGCCGGGTTCTCGTTCTCACCTCCAGCCTGCCGAAGGAGAAGAGCGAGGGCGACAAGGCGCTGCGGGCGGTCGGCCCCGACCAGGTCTGGGATGCGGTCGAGATGTTCGACAAAGCTGGTGTAGCTCGCCTCGAAGCCTACGCCGAAGGCGGCGCTGTCTTGCCGAGCCCGGGGTTCTGGTCCGAGGCTGATATCGGGCGATACGAGGCCGCCCGCTCGCGGCCAACCTGATCACCATGGCCACCGTTGCCTACGCCGTCGTTCACAACGAGCCTCCATCGATCTTTCTTGCCGAAGATCTCGAACTCCTGCACCGCGTGCTGGCTCTCGAGGTGGTGGCGCGAACTGACCCCGCCCTCCTCGGTCACCGAGCCGAATCGATTCGCGAAGCGCTGCTCGAAGAACGTTGGGGCGATGCCACCGTTGCCTGGATTCATGCAACTGGCACCGGGATCGATGTCTACGACGGTAAGAGTGTCTATGGCGACGACGACCTCCCGGCCGACATGATTGGCGCTCAGCTCCAATTCACCCGGCTCTTCGCCGAGGGCGCTGTCGTCGAGCCCTCCCTGCCCCACTGAGCCGTGGCTGACCTCCGCACCGAAGTCAGCGAGATCGTCACCGGTCTCGGGCTCTTCGGTTTCCGTGATCTCGAACGAGCGCTGGCGGCGCGGCCCCGGTTCATCACCAACGTCAATGACATCGTTTATGACCGACTCGACGAGGCATTCGCCGCCAAGCAGCACGCCGATGTTTTCGCCACCGCATGGGACAACGGATGCGTCTTTGCTCGCTGTGACCAGGGCCTGCGCGGTCGCCCACCATGGCTGGTCGAATGGAAGGGCCCTCACCGCCCGCCCGCCTACGAGCAGATCCCCGCCGATTTGCGGGTCGACCACGTCTATCTGATCAGCTGTAAGTACGGCAGCAACATCTTGCACAACGCGTCACCATGGCATCTCTTTGATCGGGGTCTGGCCGAGAGGGCAAAGAACAACGACGACTGGTTCCTTGCGGTGGCTCCCGAGTCGTACCAGCAGCTCTATGTTGCGGCTCGAGAACATCTTGGCGCCACGACATTGCCGGCTCATGTCGCCGACCTCGACGCCGCTGGACGAGAACACCTCCGAACGTCTTTGCGCGGCCGCTGGCCAACCGAGCTGCGCGAAACCTGGGAGCTCGTCGCCTTCGAGATCTCTCGGTCGAGTGCAGCCCACCTTCTCTCCCGCATGGCTACTTCGGGCGAACGCGAAGAATTCCTCTGGCGCTTGCTCCGACTTCAGGCTGCCCCGTACTTCGTGTTGGGCGCCGACCTGAAAGGGGCACCATTGCGTTACCGGGTCACCACACCGTGGGATTTCCGCACCCGGTTCAAGGTTCGCTCCTTCGACATGTGGGGCGAGCATGCCGGTCAACCCACCGTTCGATGGCGGGCCGACGTCTCCGATCGCGAAGAAGATCGCTCGCGCATCATTGAGGGACATGTCGAGATCCGGTGGAGCCACGGCAAGTTCGCGGGAGCACCCGAAGCGAAGGTGTATCTCGACACCCCTCACCACGAGGTGGCCGGCTATCAGCCGATCGAGTCTGCGAGCTGATCAACTGCGGTGAGAGCAGCGGGACGCCTCTGTGCCAACATCCTTGTAAGGCGCGCGTCGCTCGCGACATACGCTCGCTGCTCGTCAACCGACAGCTCATGAATACGATTTCGGTCCACCTCAACCACGGGCAAGCCGACATAGCGCGAGAGCGGCTTTAGGCCGCAGGGGAGACCGAGGACAGCCCCGACATCGGCTCGATAGAGCTGGTACGCGTCGAGGTGGCCATGACGGTGCCAACGGGCTCGATACGGGCCGGGATGCCCGGGCAATGGTTTATGGCGACCCGCCATATTGGCATCGTGGGCCAGCTTCAGTCCCAGCGTGAGACCATGCCCACCAGCGCGGTCGGCAATGAATGGCAGATCGAAGTTGGCGCCGTTCCATGTGACGATTACCCCAGGCTCAAGCTCGGCCAGGATGCGGTCGGTATCGGTGAGAATTGCGGCTTCGTCCCCATCGAAAACCCAGTCACCGGTTGGGCCAGCGATCGCCACTGCGACCACGGCAGCCACCGCCGGGTCGAGCCCGTTGATGGTGGTGTCAGTCTCGATGTCGAGCCCGTAGAGAGGGGGGGAGTGAACAATGATGAGATGACTGTACGACGAAGGTCTGACAGCCGCCGGGACTCACCCGTCGGTCAGGCGGACCACCGCCATCTGGGGCCACCATTTGCCTCCGAGAACCAAGGAGTCATTGGTCCAACGGGCGATGCCGTTGAGTACCGCACCATTGGCACTTGGACGATCGATCACCGCGTTGAGTTGAGACGCGTCCACACTCGCTACCACCTGACCGGTGCTGGGTTCGATCACGACAATCAGGTCGGACCGGAAGATGTTGGCCAACACCAAGCCATCGACACACTCAAGCTCATTCAGGAAGGGCACCGGTAGCCCGTTCTGGGTCACGTCGACCGTGCCGAGCGGCTGGAAGTCAGTCGGATCCCGGAATGTGAGCGTGGAGGATCCGTTGCTCATCACAAGACGGTCCGGCTGGGCGCACAGGCCCCAACCCTCACCGATGTAGCCGAACTGATCGAGCAGCGTCAGGTCGGCGAGAGACCAGACGTAGGCGACCTCCGCCTTCCACGTCAGCTGAATGATGGTCGAGTCGACCACAGTGGCGCCCTCACCAAACTCGTTCTTGCGGAGTGCAGTCGATGCCCGGATGTCGCCGGTTGTTGGATCGACCAACCGAATCTCGGACTTGCCATAGCGGCCGCGGCTTTCCACCAACACATCACCGGCCAACTCGAGACCCTGGGTGTACGAGTCGGCGTCGTGGGGCAGCACGCTGACTACCTCAATTGTCCACAGCGCCGGAGCATCGCCGCTGAGCAGAGCGGGGTCGGTCGGCCAGATGCCGAAGTCGCTGGTGTCGCTGGTGTCGCCGGCCCACTCGGTCACAGTCGGCGAGGCGGATGACACAGCGGACGAAGGGTCTGAGTCGTCAGCGCACGCAGCGACAAAAAACATAAGGGTCAAAGCAATGGCGAGTGAGCGTCGAATAAGGGAGCAGACCACGCGGTCATAGTGGCACTACTCGCGGCTGAACGGGTGGCTCCGTTCATCGCCCGAGGCGTCGCAACCCGCCCCGTAGACCTTGCAACACGAGTTTGTGTCAGCTGAGGTCGACTCGGCCTATTCGTCGGGTGGATCCAGAAGTCGGTCCTCGAGTTCGTCGAAGCCCAGGGCACTGATCCGGTATTGTGCCGGGACCTCGACTTGGCATGTTTCGGCCACGACTGCTCGAACGCTTTCAAGTCCAGGAGCAGGACGGGTGACCAACTGTTGGTACTTCTCCTTGTCGCCCTCGAGGATAATCTTCGCGGTGTTGTAGTCGAAGGCCTCGCCGGTGGCGATGAAGTCCTCGTAGAAGTCAATGATCGCCGCTATTTCGGGGGCGATCTCCGGCGGCACCAAATGCTTGATCCGCGTGTAATAGCTGAGCACGATGTGGGCAACGGGACCCGGGCCAACATCGGAAGGAAGAAGGCCGATCTGGGCGGACAGTGTTGCTGTCTGGGCGCATAGAGCCTCGACCGCGTAGGTAGGCGTGATGGTGCTGGTGACGACGACTGTCGTGGTGGTGGTCGATGTGGACGTTGTGGTGGTGGCTCCCGAGGTGACTTCACGTTCCTCGATCGTGGTCCATGCAAAGACGATCGCACCCGCCACTGCGGCGACTGCGACGAGTCCTCGAAGCTCAGCCCACCTCATCCGCTGTCACCTGGCCGGACGAATACAACCGTGCCCGGGACAGCGGCGCGGCACGCAGAGATCTGCACGAGTAGCACCGAATCGCCGGATTCTCCTGCGAGGCCGAGTTCTTTGAGAAGCTGGCAGAGCCAGCGAGGGAAACGCACGGGCTCAGCTTGCCTCAGGCTCGCCCACGACCCCTGTCGCCAGCAGCCCTTCGATCTGTTCGCCCATGCCAAGCTCGGTCAGAATGTCGCGACTGTGCTCCCCTAGATCTGGGGCCAGTGAGCGTGGGGCCCAGGGTGTGCCGTGAAAGTCGACTGGGGTGGCGATCATGCTGGTCGACCCGGCCCCGTCGGGAACCTCGACAAGCCCACCAGCTGCGTAGAACTGTGGATCGGCCAAGAGATCCTCGGGGCTGTTAACGGGTGCCCAAAAGAAATCAGCTTCCGTGGCGAAGACCACGATCCACTCATCGAGGGTTTTGGTGGCAAAGATTGCGTCGATATCGGCAATGAGGGTCTCGGCGAGATCACCCCGGCTTTCCGCAGTGGCGTAACGCTCGTCGTCGATCCACTCGGGGCGGCCAAGCACGCGAGCGAGCGGTGGCCAGTGCCTGTCAGCTTCGAGTCCCACGATCCAGAAGCGACGCCCGTCGCCGGCGGCATAGTTGTTGTTCGCCGGATTCCGCATCATTTCGCGTTTGCCGGTCTCCAGCGTCAGCCCCCAACCGAGCGTGATGGAAAGATCAAAGCTGAGCGTGTAGATGCCTTCTCGGTAGAGCGAGGTCGAAAGCACCTGGCCCTCCCCGGTGCGTTCACGATGAAATAAGGCGGCACTGATTGCTCCCGCCGCGGCAAGACCAGCATTGTGGTCGCCCATGCCGCCGCGCTGGAATGGTGGGTCTTGACCCGGCGAGGTCAACATGTGAGCGATCCCGGAACGAGCCCAGAACGCCAAGATGTCGAAGGCGGCCCGGTCGGCGTCGTCGCCCTCCATGCCGTAGCCGGTGATGGCCGCGTAGATTAACTCTGGGTGGCGCGCCCGTATCGAGTCGGGGTCGAGGCCGAGCCGTTCGAGTCCGGCCAGTCGAACGTTGGTGACCAATACGTCGGCTTCGCTGATCAACTCCTCAGCGATCTCACGGCCGGCTTCGGTGGTGAGATCGAGAGCGATCGATCGCTTCGAGCGATTGTCCATCTCGAAAATGGGGTTGGTCGGCATGTCGCCGCCGAGCATTTGGCGAAACAAACGACAGGGGTCGCCGCCGAGTGGCTCGATCTTGATGACGTCGGCACCCCAGTCGGCCAGGATGCCCGCCGCGGCGGGTCCGGCGATCCAAACGCCGATCTCAACAACCTTTACCCCATCCAATGGTCCTGGCATGGCGGATACTCTACGGTTCTCAGCATGATGAAGCCGGTTTGGGCTCGGCGGGTAGGGAAACATCACGACCACGCAGAGAAACAGGTCCGTAAAATGATGGCGAAAGTCCGCTGCAGCGCAAAGTGTGGCTGACGTTGGGCATGGACACCGGTAACCGGGCGGAGCGCTACGACACCTTCAACCCCCGGGCGTCCAGTATCGAAACTTTGCCCGAAAGCTAGAGCGAAAGGAAAGCGAAATATGGCCAAAGAAGATGCAGTCAGTCGGTTTTGTGCCGCAGCAGCGCAGCTTTCGATCGAGGTCGAACCGGTCCGGTATCCAGATGGCACTCGCACGGCGGCTGAGGCCGCGGCGGCAATCGGATGTGAACTGTCCCAAATCGCCAAATCACTGGTTTGCACGGGGCCAAATGGTGCTGTTCTTGCTTTGACCGCCGGCCACAACCGCCTCGATCTTGAGAAACTCTCAGCGATAGTTGGTGGTGACGTTCGGATGGCAACGCCCGATGAGGCGCGAGCCGCGTCGGGGTATGCCATCGGCGGCACCCCGCCATTCGCCTATCCGGTTCCGGTTCCCACCTGGATCGACCCGGCGTTGCTGGCCCACGAGTTGGTCTACGCCGCCGCTGGCGCCCCGGATGCCTGCTTCCCGATCACGTCGGCTGAGCTCCAGCAGATCACCGGTGCTGAACCGGTGGATTTCGTCGTTTCACGCTGATTCAGGTCGAACGACTCACGTGAGCAAATTCGGCGGTCGCGTGCGGTCCAGCCGTCGGGCTTCGCCTGGTGGCCGAATCTGACGATTTCGCGAGATTCGGATCCAAAAATGTAACGCCTGGGGTTCTGGGAAGTCCGACAATTGGATCAAAACCGTTCCCCAAAATTAACACCTCCCTCCAGGGGTGCCCGTGGTACCCGTCGCTTGCGGCGGGTACCACTGCGTTAGGGAGTTATTCGATACTGAGTGCTTCGGCGATAGCAGCGAGCGCTTCGTCGTTGGTTGCTCCGACTTGCCGCGCATCGAAGGTGAAACTGACGGCCAGACGGGCGATTCGTTCGCGACGTTCCCGCAGCGGTTCCGAGTGAGGAGGCTCATCCACGACGAATGTGCCCGCTCGGCCCCGACCCTCGACGAGCCCGTCAGTTTCTAGTTCGCGATAGGCGCGAGCAACGGTGCCCGGAGCCAGATCGAGCTGTTGGGCGAGATTGCGAACTGTAGGAAGGCGTTGAGCAGGCTCGAGTCGACCGACTGCCACCATCACCGAAATCTGTGCCCGGAGCTGTTCGAACCGGGGGATGGCAGTGCCGTCTTCGAGGCGAATGATGAGCCGGCGCTCGATGTTGAACTGATCGAGGTAGGTGACGACTGGGCGGCTGTACACATCGGAACTGTACCAAGAACCACCTTTGTGTCGATACAAAGAACGACTAATACACGGAATCCCTGCCATATTTCCGCCAGATTGTAGGAGATGACCCCACCGAGCCGAGTGAACACATAGGGTTTGTATCAATCGAGGGCAGTGCGCCCGGAACGAAAGCAGCGCTCATGAAGCTCATCACCGCCGTCATCAAGCCTTTCAAGCTCGAAGACGTAAAGACGGCGCTCTCCGAGGTTGGCGTGCACGGCATGACGGTGTCCGAGGTTCAAGGTTTCGGTCGTCAGGGTGGACACAGCGAGACGTATCGCGGCACAGAGTACCGGGTCACCTTCACCCCAAAGACCCGGATCGAGGTGTTGGTCGACGACAGCGTGGCCGACGGCGTTGTGGACGCGATCATATAATCCGCTCGCACGGAGAAAATCGGCGACGGCAAAGTCTGGGTCACTCCGGTCGAGACGCTTGCCCGTATCCGCACCGGTGAGCGCGGTGCCGACGCTGTCTGAGCTCGCTAATCTGGCGTGGTCATTTACCGATCAAGGAAAGGTGACCTGGCCGACCCAAACCGATGAGCCGATGACCGGTCGTGCCGCGGAAGACGATCGTTGGCAGTGGCTGAGTGAGCAGTGGTGGACGCCGTGGATCATCTTGATCGTGGCCATGGCCTTCGGGCTCTGGATGTTGCGAAGTCTGGTGCTTCACCGGGGCCGCGAGCGGCTAGTGGCTCGAGCGGCATCCGGCTCGGGCTTCCGCTATCAGGACCAATACGGATCCGGCCTCGGGCGTATCCGTTTCCGCACCTTCCCCTCTTCCAGCGGGCAGGGGTGGACGGCAACAAATATCGTCACTTGGTCTGGGCCATACGGCGACGTGCATGCGGTTGATTCACGAGGCTGGACCGAGTTCGAACAAATCGAGCGGGTAAACGGCAAGCGCGGGCTGCGCCGCCATCGGTCTGGTCCCACAAGCACCTCGCGAGTTCTGCGCAAGCATCAAGGGGCGACGACAAGTGGAGCGGTGGCACGACTCCCTATCAACGCGCCGACGACTCTGATCGCACGCGAGAACGTGGCATCAAAGCTCTTCTCCGCCGCGACTCGCCTCGACATCGACACGGAGTCCGAGTTCTTCAACCGCAGCTACCACGTAATCACCGACGACGCGGAGTTCGCCCGCTCATTGCTCGATGCCCAGATGATTGATCTGATGCTGCGCGGTGAAGGCAAAATCTCGTTTGAGTTCTTCGGCCACTATCTGCTGCTCCACACGGTTCGCGTCGAACCTGAGCTTGTTGCTGGTCTCGCTCGCTTCGCCGCCGAGTTCTCATCAGTGGTTCCTCCATTAGTGCAAGAGCGGTGGCCGGCGAGCGACGCTGATCGATGATCAGGTGACTGATCTCCGCGGAGCTGGCCCGTGGTCCTAAGCTCATCAGCCAATGACTGCCATCTATCACAACCCCAATTGAAACTCGTCAACGAACGCCGTGGCGGTCGCCACGGAAATGAACGTCGAGTTTGAAGAGATCCGTTACATGAAGACGCCGCCCGATGAGGCGACATTGCGCGAGATCATCGCCAAGCTGGAAGACCCCGTTGAAAACCTGGTCCGCAAGGATGCGCAGTTCGCCAAGCTCGAACTGAGCGAAGACGACTATGTCGGCAACGTTGACGCAGTGGTGGCCGTTCTCTTGGCTCACCCCAAGCTGCTCCAGCGTCCCGTCATTGTCGCCGCCGACAAGGCGATCATCGGTCGTCCGCTCGACGGCTCCAAGGCAAAAGAGCGCCTCGCCGAACTATTCGGCTGAGGTAGACGGCGCCGACAGTTCACCGCCGGCGTTGGTGACCGTTGCCGGTGACCAACGCCACGCTCGTCCACCAACCCAACGTGAATCGGCCCACAGATGCCGTCAACGACATCTTGAGTCGGGAGAAAGTTCCCGTCGCAGGGATTAAGGCAAGCGCTGGAACCAGCTGAGGCTGAGAAGGGCCGTAAGAAATGCGGCTCCCAGCGCGAGGATCACAAACCGGTCACTGATGTCTCGGTCGACCAATTCGACGCCGATCGCCGTGCCGATGTCGTTGTACACCGCGGCGAGCTCTTCGGGCGATGAGGTGGCGAAGAAACTGCCACCCGTCAGCTCTGCCACCAGGCGCAACGAGTCTTCGTTGACGGGGACCGGCACGATCTCGAACCGGCCGGGGAAGTCGGGGTCTTCGACCTCAACCTCACCGAGGGCAGTACCGAGCGCCACGGTCGCCACCGGAATACGGGCGAGTATCGCCTCAGCGATCGCTGTCTCGATGGGTCGCCCAACGGTGGGCTCACCGTCTGAGAGAAGAACGACAACGGCCGGCGGCGGTCCGCCTTCGTCGAAGACCAAGCCATCAAGGGTTCGCTCAAGGCTGTTGATCGACGCGGAGATGGCATCGCCGGTATTGGTGAAGGGTCCCAACTCGAGTTTCTGGACGGCCTCGATGACTGAGGCCCGGTTAGCTGTCGGCGGGACCTGCACGATGGGTGTCTCGTGGAACGAGATGAGGCCGACGTCGATCCCGGTCGGAGCATTGTTGAGGAAGGTGATAGCTGCTTCCTTCGCGGCATCGATGCGAGTCGGGTTGACATCGGAAGCGCCCATGGAGAGCGATGTGTCGATGGTGAGCATCACCACGGCCCGCTCGCGGGGAACCTCCTCCTCAGTGACCGGATCGGCGAGGGACACGATCATCAGAGCAGCGACTGACAAGAAGATCATGGCCACAACATGGCGCCGCCATCCGGGCCGCTTGGGCGCCACGGTGTCGAGCAGGCCGGTATCGGAGAATCGAAGAGCGTAGGTGCCGCGACGATGCTGCACAGACACGTAGATGACGCCAAGCGCTCCCACGATCAACAGGAGCCATAGCCAGGCTGGGGCGAGAAAGCTCATGGCCGGGCCTACCGGTTCACTCGTCGGCTGCGCCGGCGGTGCCGAACGAAGGTCGCCAGATCGACTACCCAATCTCGATCAGTGCGAAGTACAAGGTGGTCGGCGCCCGCGCGGCGAACAGCATCGGCATGGTCCTGCATGCGCGTGTGTCCCGCCTCGGCAAAGCGCTGGCGGAGCTTTCGGTTGCGGGTGTCGATCTCGCGGATAGCGCCCGTCTCCTGGTCCCGAAGCTCGATGACGCCGACGTTGGGCAGCACAAGCTCGCGTGGATCCACGATTTCAATGACCAGCGTGTCGTGGCGCTGGGAGACTCGACGAAGGGGCTGCTCCCAGCCCTCATCGAGCAAGTCGGAGATCACCACGGCCAGGCCTCCCCGATGTTGGGGTCCCGCAATTCGGTGCATGCCCTCAGCGAGCGAGCCTTTAGGGCCGGACTCGACCGTGTCAGCGTGTTTGTTTGGCAAGGTCATCGTCGTTGGTGTGGTGGAGAGGGTGTGGATTCGGTTGAGAAGCGCGAGGAGGTTGCGGCGGCCAGTACCGGAGCGAAACTCGTGGATTCGGCTCCCATCGGTGGCGACGGCCCGAAGCCTGTTACCCACCCGATCGGTGAGGAAGCCGATGGCCGCCACCGCGGCGAGCGCCAGTTCGGCTTTGGTTCGCTGCGCTGTACCGAATGCGAGACTGGGAGACACATCGACGAGCACGGAGGTTTCGAGTTCGCGATCGGCCACGGTGTCGCGAACGTGGGTCTCTTGCATACGCGCCGTGATGCTCCAGTCGATGCGCCGCACATCGTCTCCCGGAGAGTAGGGGCGAGCCTCGCCGGATTCGGAGCCCAGACCCGATACAAGCCCCCGATAGTCGCCCTGGAGCAGGCCATTGAGCCGCCGGGTGACGTCGAGTTCCAATCGGCGCAACACAGCGCGTGACCGGTCATCAATCTGGGGTTTCTGCGTGAGGGTCACGAGCGGGCGGGGTCCTGCGTGGTCGGCGAGATCAGCGGGGCGGGAACAGTCGACAGGATCCGGACGAGGACCTCCTCGACGTCGAGGTCAGCAGCGAGGGCTTCGTAGGACAACACCAGACGGTGGCGAAGCACATCCGGGGCGATGTCGAAGACGTCCTGGGGCACGACATAGTCGCGACCTCGCATGAGCGCTATGGCCCGACCGGCTGCAACCAGGCCGAGCGAGGCGCGGGGGCTGGCGCCGTAGTCGATCATGCCGACGAGGTCGTCGAGTTCGAAGGCGGCGGGGTTACGGGTGGCGAGCACCACGTTGACGGCGTATTCGAGGACCCCCTGGTCGACGATCACCTCGTCCCCTTGTCGTTGAAGCGAAAGGATCGTGTCAGGGTCGAGGACCTGATCAGCTGAGGGGGGAGCGACACCCATTCGTCGGACGATCTCAAGCTCCTCGGCCGGCGTCGGATAGCCGACAAGCACCTTCATCAGGAATCGGTCTCGCTGCGCCTCAGGAAGCGCGTAGACGCCCTCGGACTCAATGGGATTCTGGGTGGCCAGCACGAGGAACGGCTCGGGGACACGGTGCGATACGCCGCCGATAGTGACCTGGTGTTCGGCCATCACCTCGAGCAGTGCGGATTGAACCTTTGCCGGTGCCCGGTTGATCTCATCGGCGAGTACAAAGTTGGCGAAGACGGGACCGAGCTCAACATCGAATTCTTCTGTCGACGTGCGAAAAATGCGTGTGCCAATGATGTCGGCGGGCAGGAGATCGGGGGTGAACTGCACTCGGGCGAAGGATCCGCCGGTGGTGTCGGCAAGTGTTCGCACGGCGAGCGTCTTGGCCAAGCCTGGAGGTCCCTCGAGAAGGCAGTGGCCGCGAGCGATCAAGGAAATGAGCAGCCGTTCCACCAATCGCTCCTGGCCGACAATTACCCGACGAAGCTCGACGAGGGCTCGTTCGAGTGACCGTGGATCGTCGTAGTTGCTGTCGCTCAAGGTCGTTTTCCTGTTCTCTTGCCGGCGCGGCTTACGTTGACTTTCGCCCAGACATGGTGCGCTTGCGAACAATGACACAGACGCGCCTGGCTGGCTCACCGCACGATACGCAGTCGTTCCATAAGGCGGAGCGAAAGAATGAAGCCCGTCAGCCCCCTGCCTCGACAGGTAACGTCGTGCCAATGCGAATTCTCGTTGTTGACGATGAAGTCGAACTGGCAGATGCCGTTGCTCGAGGATTGCGGCGCGAGGGTTACGCCGTTGACATTGCCCACGATGGCGAGGCGGCGCTCGACAAGGCGGCGCTGACGCCCTACGACCTGGTGTGCCTTGATGTCACCATGCCTGGCATCGATGGCCTTGAGGTTTGCGAGCGGCTTCGTGAGAATCCGCCTGAGGGCGTGCCGCCCCGTGTGTTGATGCTGACCGCTCGCGATGGCATCGAGGATCGAATCGCCGGCCTCGATCACGGAGCGGATGACTATTTGGTCAAGCCGTTTGCCTTTGGCGAACTCACGGCGCGAGTTCGTTCACTTCTTCGACGCGAGGCAGCCCGATCCACGTCTGTCCTCCAGGTCGGCGATGTTGACCTCGACGATGCGAAGCACCGGGCCCGTCGCTGCGACCGCGAACTCGATCTCACAGCGAAGGAATTCGCCCTACTCCGGTACTTCATGTCTCACGTCGATCAGGTGCTGTCGCAGGAACACTTGCTCGAACACGTGTGGGACGAACACGCCGATCCGTTCACCAACACAGTGCGAGTCACAGTGGGTACTTTGCGGCGAAAACTCTCTGAGGGTGACGAGGTTCAAATCCTCGGAACCGTGATCGGGTCGGGCTACCGCCTGTTGGCCCAACCAGCGAGCGATGCGCGGGAGCAAGATGGCTGAGGCGGAACGGGTGGTCAAGACGATTCCTCGCACTGACTGGGCCGGGTCGATCCGGTTCCGGCTTGCCGTGCTCTACTCGGTTCTACTCTTTGGACTTGCCACGATTGTCGTTGGCGGGATCTACGCCGGTCTCGCTCGCAGCCTCGAGGACCAGGATGTGAGCCGCAAAGAGGCGGTGGTGGCGCTGTTTCGCGATAGCGACGGACAAAACATGATCGGAACGATCGAGTTCGAGAGGACCGATCCGCTCGCCCTTTTCGAACGTGAAGTGAATGAGCAGGCGCTCGACCAACTACGCACGTACGCCTTTGGTGCGCTTGGTGTCCTATTTATTGGCAGCCTTGGCGTGGGCTGGTTTGTGTCGGGCCTGGTGCTGCGTCCGGTTGAACGCATCCGTAGCGTGGCCAGCGACATCCAACACACAGATCTCTCTCGTCGGATCAATCTCGATGGGCCTGACGACGAGCTCAAACACTTGGCCGACACCTTCGACGAGATGCTTGGTCGCATCGATGATGCCTTTGAGTCGCAGCGTGAATTCATCCATGAGGCGAGTCATGAGCTGCGCAATCCGTTGGCGGTGATTCGAACAAACATCGATGTTGCCCTCGCCGATCCGGATGCCAGTGCCGAAGAGCTGCGTTCGGTCAGCGAAGTCGTTGGCCGGTCGGCGGCGCGCATGACGACTCTGGTGGACGATCTCCTTCTGTATGCCCGTCACGGTGAACGCACCACTCGTGAAGAGGACTTCGATCTTGCGGAGATCGTGGGCAATCTGGCCGAAGAGTTCGAAGCTCCGGCCGAGGCACGCGGTCTTGTACTCGCCCTCAACATCTCGGACCAAACGCTGCCTGTTTGTGGCGACACCCCCGCGGTTCGCCGTGCTGTGGCCAACCTTTTGGCGAACGCAATACGATTGGCCCCGTCGGGCACGTCGGTGACCGTGGCATGCGCCCGTCACGACGATTGGAACACCCTCTCCATCGCTGACCAGGGCCCCGGCATTATGCCCGAGGACCACCAGCGGGTCTTTCAGCGTTTCTGGCGAGGCGACAAGCAGAAGGCTCGAGAGCAGGGTCGATCAGGACTTGGGCTCACCATCGTGCGCCAGGTTATGGAAGCTCACGGCGGTCGTGTGGATCTCTCGTCGAACGTCGACGACGGCTCCACTTTCTTGCTTTGGTTCCCAAGGCCTCATAATCGCGTCTAAACCGGCCGATTGGGACTTTCCCTGAATTTTCGGGGTTCCTTACCAAAGCTTTCGCCCTCTACCCATATTGTTTGGCCATGGATCGATATCCGATCGACGAATCTTCCCCCCAGAACTCCGACGACGGTGCCCCTACCGCGTCGGATCGGCCCGCCGTTGAGTGGTCCAACACGCAAGACAACACTGGCGCTGTTTCTCCCCCAGAAGTAGCGCCGTCGCCGATCCCCCCCGCTCCGGCACCCCCGCCGGCGAGCGCTTCGGCCAGCGTGTTTGATCGCCCGGCGGGCCACAACTCGTCCACCGCTCCTGTCCCGCTTTCAGGGAACAGCCCGTCGACCCTGCCTCCGCCGCCCCCCTCAGCCGGGATGGGGTCGATGCCTCCGACAGTGCCATGGGAGCGTCCCCCCTTCTCGGCCACGCCGCCGAGCCCCGCCGCCTACCCGGCGGCTGCCGCCGTCGGCCTGTCCGGGCCCCCTACGACGTCGCCCGCCTCGGCTTCGTTCGAGCCCCTGCCTCTCGGCTCGAACGGCGGCCGTTGGCGGGTGGCGGCAGGTGCCCTCGGTGGCATGGCTTTCAGTGCCGTACTCGTCGCTGGTGGTTTCGGACTGGCGCAGATCGTCGATGACGATCCGATGCCGGTTCCTGAAGTTACCGAAGACGCCGGCCCAACCGAGTTGGCTATGACGGACAATGAAGTCGCGGCTCCGACCATTGTTCCTGCCCCGCTGACCGATGCCGATGCCGTCGAACCGATTGCGGCGGTAGCGCAAGCAATCTCGCCGTCAGTTGTCTTGATCGAGACCGGCGTTGGCCAAGGTTCGGGCATCGTCTGGGATGCGGTCAATGGCTACATCGTGACTAACGATCACGTTGCCGGCGATGCCACCACTGTGACAGTCCGGTTCGACAACGGTGTCGAGGTTGTCGGCATGGTCATCGGTGGCGATGCCGCTCGTGACATTGCCGTCGTGCAGGTGGATCCGACGGAGGTCGATCTTGTGGCCGCGGTGTTCGCTCCCACTGCATCGGTCGATGTCGGACAACTCGCGGTTGCAGTTGGAAGCCCGTTCGGGCTCGACCAGTCGGTGACCGCTGGCATTGTCAGCGCCGTGAACCGCATCAACCCGTTTGGCGGCTCTGATCCGGACAATCCGGTGCCTGTGGCAATGATTCAGACCGATGCTCCCATCAATCCGGGCAACTCCGGTGGTGCTCTCGCTGATCGTCAGGGCCGAGTGATCGGCATGAACACATCGATCCGTACTGGTGGTGCGTCGAGCGACAATGCCGGCGTCGGCTTCGCTGTCCCCTCCGACACCATCGTGCTCATTGCCCAGCGCATTGTGAACGGCGAGTCGCTCGAACTCGGCTTCCTTGGCGTGAGTGGCGACACCCTCACCGATGGCACCATGGGTGCGATCGTGACTGGGGTGGTTGAGGGCGCTCCTGCCGAGGAAGCGGGCATGGAGGTCGGTGACCTCATCATCTCAGTTAACGGTGAAGTGGTGCGGACCATGGAGGAACTCGCTGCCGTCTTCAAGTTCTTCCGGCCTGGGGAGCTCGTCGATATTGTTGTGCTCCGCGACGGCGCTCGCATGACGTTCCCGATCGTGGTCGGAAGCAACTGACGCCCAGCACGCTTCAGAAATCGCCAGTGCCCTCGTCAGATGGCAGCCAAGGCCTGACTATCGGCTGAGCTAAGGTGCATCCAGATGGAACCTGGAGACGCCATCGATCGAGCACGGGCGCTGGTCCCGCTCCTTCGCGAACGCGCCCCGGAGGCTGATTCTCAGCGGCGGATGAGCGACGACACCATGCGAGCGCTCACTGCCGCCGGCATGTTCCGACTGGTGCAACCGCTTCGATTCGGTGGCCATCAACTCGGTGCGGAAACCTTCGTGGACGCGATGGTTGAGATCTCTCGTGGAGACGGCTCGGCCGGCTGGATTACTTCACTTACTGCGGCTCACAACAAATGGGCCGGCTTCTTTCCCTTCGAGGGGCAGCAAGAGATGTACGCCGACGATGGCGATCTCCGATTTCCACTCGTTGTCGCCGCGCAGGGTCAGGCAGCACGGGTAGAGGGTGGGTACCTCTTGTCTGGCACCTGGGACTATGTGTCGGGTTGTGACGTGTGTAATTGGCTCGGTCTCACCGCAATAGTTGCTGGTCCCACCGAGGGTGGACGGCCGGCGGGTCCGATCTCTGTGGTGATCCGGGCGTCGGAGTACCGCATCGAAGACAACTGGCATGTGGAGGCCATGCGCGGCACCGGATCCAAACGGGCCGTGGTCGACGGTGTCTTCGTGCCCTTGCACCGGACCATCAGCTTGGGCCCAGACGGCGAACCGGTCGGCCGGGGACCGCTCGATGGCCCCGATGAGGGGTTCTTCGCTCTACCCATGCCGCCTCTGTTCGCATGTGAGCTCGGAGCGGTGGCCGTTGGGGTTGGGCGTGCGTTTGTGGAGTTGTGCGCCGAGAGGGCTCAGGCGAAGACGAGTCCGTTCCCGCCGTGCGGAGTTCTACGTGATTCAGAAACGGTGCAGGCTCGGTTGGGTCGAGCCGCTGGCACCGTTGACCGAGCTCATCGCGTCGTGGCGGGTGTGGCCCGTGACTACGACATGGCGGCTCGGGCATCGATTCCCTTCTACGACGAGATCGAAACTCGTCGTGCCCTCATTGCCGTCCAAGGCGCCGTGCTCGATGTGTGCAGTGCCGTCGAGAGCCTTGGCACCGTTGCCGGGACGAGCATCGTTCGCGAAGGCGAGCCGCTTATGCGGGCATGGCGTGATCTGATCGCCATCCGAACCCATTATCTGCTCGATAGCGACCGTACATCGTTAAACCTGGGTCGCCTGCTCCTCGGTCTGGACCCTGTCTCACGAAACTGACGTGGAGGTGCGTCGAGGCGGGCGAACCCGCTTCCCGTTGAGCATGGTGCCGATGGGCGTATAACGAACGCATAGCTGATACGCGAGCAACAAGATGGCGACCACCGAGACGTTGAGGCCGACGAACTTGACGCCAGATGGCAGATTCCAACCGCTGATCTGTGCCTGGATCCAGATGACAAGCGGCACATGGACCAGGTAGATCCAGTACGAGGAATCCGAGAGGTAGCGGACTCCTCGTCGCGGTGTGGCAAGGACCGCTCGGAATGCGCCGAGAAGTCCGAAGATCATGGCCCAGGTGTAGATGACCTGGGTCACGGAGGCCGTCAACCATCCATGGGATTCGAATGTGAGGACGAGGGCCACGGGGAATACCACCAGGAAGGTGACGGGGAGAATGAACATCGATCCGCGTCCAGCAGCCTCGATCACCGGTGTGCCGGCACGGTTGTGTCGGCCATAGGCGAGCGCTCCGAAGGCGAAGAACAGCGCGTAGTAGGCAAGGACATGCCACAACGGCATAAGGCCGGTGGAGGTATCCGGTCCGAACACCGGCGCAGCACCACGCTCGCCCATCAGGTATTGCGGGAGCAGGGTGAGCGGGATCAGGAGCCACATCAAACGTCCGGACCACGACGCCGTAGTCGACTCGCCCTCGCTGCGCCCCGCCAGTGCTGCAACCGTGACAAATCCGGCGGCCAGCCACAGGACGAACCAGAGGAACCACAGGTGATGGAAGCTTGCGACCCACGAATCAAGCCTGATGACGTCTTGGTCGAGTTCGCGTGCGCCGAAGCCCCACCCCTCGATGTCGTCCCAGTCGCCGCCCGCGGGCCTGAAGTCGGGATGCCCGGCCGCGACAAGGGTGTCGGCCACAGCTGCTGACCCGGCGAAGAATGCCCAACCGAGCGGGCTGTCGCCCTTGTCGTCGAGTGCCTCCGGGTTAGCGCCGGCCTCTATAAGAAGTTCGGCGATCTGGGCATTACCGACAAGCGCGGCCGCGTGCAGCGGTGCCTCGCCCGATCCGCCCCGCGGCTCGTTCGGGTTGGCACCGTTTGCGAGAAGGCTTTCGACCGCTGATGTGTTGTGCACATACGAGCTGATCAGGAGGTTGTCGGCCCGGTCGGTGATGACATCATCGGACACCCAGCCCACCAGTGGCACGATCGTCACCATCGCAAGTGCGAGTGGTAGCGCCACCCGCTTGGCGCGCTGCGCCACAAGGCCACTGAGCCCGCGCTGACGCCACAGCATTGTGGTGAAGAACCCGCTGAGAAGGAAAAACAGAGGCATCCGAAAGCCGTGGATCGCATGCAGGATCTCGTCGTAGGGTCCGTCGAATGTAGCGGTGTCGTCTTTGACAGGCCAGAACCCGGGGAAGAATGACAGCGACGCGTGCAACACCACGCCGAGCAGCATCGCCACTCCTCGCAGGGCATCGAGGTCGTGGTAGCGAAGTTGGCTCCCGCTGGGACTTGCGGTGGTCAAGACGTCCGAGCGTACAGAACGAAGTCGCCGGCGGCGCTGGCCACCCTCGCCCACGAGGCGCCATGCTGAACCCTAATTGACTGACGTTGAGGTGCGATCGCGCCTCAACGGGGACAGGGGCTCGGAGTTCGGAACCCTGGGGTTGGGGTCTGTCACCGCCACGGTGGTCATGGCGGACGGCGGTCGTTTCGTCACGCTCAGATCTAGCCTCATGCGGTCCCTGGGTGGTGTTCGAAGCTGACCCCCAAGCGGCCGGTAGTATGCGGGCGCCATGCTGTTCGCATTCATCATCGCCATCGCCGCTCTGGTCATCATCGGTGCCTCGTTTGTGGTCCTTCGCCGTGATCGCAATGAAGGCCTCGTCATTGACCGAGACGCCGACACCCCCCAGATCGTTGAAATCGGCGATGTCGATCTCGAAGCCCCAGCTTCGGCGGAAGCAGAGCCTGTCGCCGAGCCTGAGCCGAAGCCGACCTTCCGTGATCGCCTGTCCACCGCCCGTTCGTCTCTTTCCGGGTTCCTGGGCGGCGTGTTCTCCGGTGGAATTACTGGCGACACCTGGGAGTCGCTTGAGGAGGCGCTGATCCGCGCCGACATCGGCGTGGGAACATCGACCGAAATCATGGAAGCGGTGAAAGCGAAAGCTGAGGCCGACGAAATCACCGAATCCGAGCTCCTTGTCTCCTTGGTGAAGGCAGAGCTCGTCGATCGGCTCACCGGATTTGACCGCTCACTCTCCACCGATGTCGGCGATGCAGGTGGCGAACCCGGTCCCGCCGTTTGGCTTTTCGTTGGAGTCAACGGCGCGGGCAAGACCACCACGATCGGCAAGCTTGCTTCGCGTGAAACTGCGAAGGGAAAGTCCCTTGTGCTCGCCGCCGGCGACACGTTCCGGGCCGCCGCAGCCGAACAACTCACCATGTGGGCCGAGCGCAGCGATGTTCACATCGTGCGCGGCGCCGAGGGCGCCGACCCGTCATCGGTCGTGTTCGACGCGGTCGAGTCCGCCAACGCTCGCAATGCTGACCTCGTTCTCGCCGATACCGCCGGCCGCCTCCAGACCAAGACAAACCTCATGGAGGAGCTTTCGAAGGTTCGCCGGGTCGCTGAGAAGGGTGCAGGCACCGTCACCGAGACGCTGCTCGTCATTGATGCCACCACAGGCCAGAACGGCATGAGTCAGGCCAAGCAGTTCGCTGAGGCGGTCGACGTCACCGGCGTTGTGCTCACCAAGCTCGACGGTTCTGCCAAGGGCGGCATTGTGGTCGTAATCCACTCCGAGCTCGGCGTGCCGGTAAAGCTCGTCGGCTTGGGTGAAGGCATCAACGATCTGGTCGAGTTCGACGAAAGCGAATTCGTCGACGCACTATTCGATTAGCCGTCAGCCCGCCACGCCAGCGTGGCCGCAGCCGACGATTGCGTCGTTGACCCGACCTGTAGCTTCCGCGACTCGTTCAGGGTCTGTTTGCGCTGAGCCGGCAGCGAGAGCCCCGGTCAGGGTGGCGTTATCAGTGAGCGACAGGTCGGTAAGCATGGTGAGGTCGAGCAGTCGAGCGATATCAATGGCGAGATCGACTGGGGCTAGGTCACGGGCTTCGGCCAACGCTGCACGCAGGTTGGCAACGTCGCCAGGATCGTCGCCGTCGGCAGACCCGTCAAGAATGCTGCCCCATGCCGAGACCTGTCCGAGTGCCGCGCACACGGCAACCTCATCGACCTGGGCCACCACGCCGGTGTTGGCACCATCGTCTGAGTCAGTGGAAGAGAGCCACAGGGCGGCGCCGATGAACCCGGCCGCGAGAACGATGACGATGAGCCACTGGGTGGGGGAGAAGTTCACATGCTCGACAGTAACGGTCGCGGTGAGGTTCACGGCCGCGCGGTTCGGGTGAAGGTCATCGGGCGGTAGTCTCGACCCCGCATGTTCGACACTCTTACTGATCGCTTCGACGGCATTTTTGGCCGGCTCCGAGGCCGTGGAAAGCTCACCGAGGCCGACGTCGATGAGACGATGCGCGAGATTCGTCTCGCCCTGCTCGAGGCCGACGTCAATCTTGATGTCGTCAAGAGCATCGTTGGTCGGATTCGTGAGCGGTCTATTGGCGAGGAACTGAGCGGCGCTCTCAATCCGGCACAGCAGATCATCAAGATCGTCCTCGCAGAGCTGACGACAAGTCTCGGCGGCGAGGCAATGAAGATCAGCTACGCCTCGAAACCGCCGACCGTCGTGCTGATGGCCGGCCTGCAGGGTGCGGGTAAGACCACCAACGCCGGCAAGCTCGCCGCCTGGTTCAAAAAGCAGGGCCGTAACCCGTTGCTCGTCGGCGCCGACCTGCAGCGTCCGGCCGCAGTGGAGCAGCTACGCACGCTCGGCGAACAAGTCGGTGTGCCGGTCTTCTCCGAAGTCACTGATCCGGTTGACGTTGCCAACAAGGCGATCATCGAAGCGAACCGAACAGGCCGCGACGTTGTGATCGTCGATACCGCCGGTCGCCTGGCCATCGACGCGGGACTGATGGAAGAGATCCGCCAAATCTCAAACGCTGTCAGCCCCGACTACACGTTCCTTGTCATCGATGCGATGACTGGTCAGGACGCGGTCACAACAGCTCGCTCGTTCAACGAAACGCTCGAACTCGACGGTGTGATCCTCACCAAGCTCGATGGTGATGCCCGCGGTGGTGCTGCGCTGTCAGTCAAGGAAGTTGTCGGCAAGCCCATTGCTTTTGCTTCGACCGGCGAGAAGCTCGACGAGTTCGAAACGTTCTATCCCGAACGTCTTGCCAGCCGAATCCTTGGTATGGGCGACGTCGAGTCGCTCATCGAAAAGGCCGAAGAAGTCTTCGATAAAGAAGAGGCCGAAGACACTGCCGCCCGCCTCATGGAGGGCACCTTCACACTCGAGGACTTCCTCGCGCAGATGCAGCAGATCAAGAAGATGGGTCCGCTCGGCAACCTCATGGGGATGATGCCGGGTATGCCGAAGGAAGTCCGCGACGTCGAGATCGACGACCGGCAGATCAATCGCATCGAAGGCATCATTCATTCGATGACACCGGCCGAGCGTGTGAACCCCGAAGTCATTGACGGGTCGCGCCGTCAGCGCATCGCCACCGGCTGCGGGCAGTCGCCGACCGATGTGAAGCAGCTCATCGATCAGTTTTCGCAAATGCGCAAGATGATGAAGCAGTTCGCCGGTTTCGGAACCAAGAAAATGAACCCGAAGCAGCGCCAGAAGGCGAAGGGCAAGAAGGGAAAGAAGGGTGGCCGGCACAAGCAAAGCAGCGGTCGCGTCACCGAAAAAGGTCCGGCCAAAGTCACAAAGATGCCACTCAGTCTTCCCGGGCTTGAGGATGGCGAGGGCCTTCCCGGCCTCAACCAGCCAAATAGTCTTTCTTGACGATCTGATCAAGAAAAGCGGTTTCTTGTGAAAAGCCCCTACGATCTTTCACAGTTCAGACACAACGTCTGATCGAAGCGAAAGTGGTTTTATGCAAGGAACAGTGAAGTTCTTCAACAACGAAAAAGGCTTCGGCTTTATTTCTCGAGATGGCGGTGACGACGTGTTCGTTCACTTCTCTAACATCGCCGGCGACGGTTACAAGTCGCTCGAAGAGGGTCAGCTCGTCGAATTCGACGTCGCTCCTGGCCGTAAAGGCGAGGAAGCTCAGAACGTCCGCGCGGTCTGATCTAACTCTCTCGTGAGTGCCGCCGGCCTTCTGGGTCGGCGGCGTTCGCTGTTTTAGGGCAGGTTTCACCCGTCGGCTTGCCCCTCAGCCGGAGCGCGTCGATGGCGATCACCCCGGCCTGAATGAAGCGCCGAGCAGTGCTGTCCGGCGGTGGCCCAAACTTCGTGCCACTGACAGACAGTGTCGGCGCCGTAAATTCCGACGCTACCCTTCATGGTTCTGGCAGTCGGGGCCCTCCCTTTCAGCGAATTAGCGCTGAAGGTTGGAACAGACCCCTTACCCAGATTGAATTACCCGGTTGCTCGGCCACGTTTCGCCGCGCATTTCATCTCCGAAGAAAGACCACACGAAAATGGCAGTCAAGCTCCGCCTCATGCGGATGGGCAAGAAAAAGCAGCCCACCTATCGCGTTGTTGCCGCCGACTCGCGTTCCCCGCGCAACGGGCGTTTCATCGAAATCATCGGCACCTATGAGCCCCGCCAGGATCCGTCGATCATCAAGATCGACAATGAGCGTGCGGTTCACTGGCTCGGCCACGGCGCCCAGCCGACTGAGCGTGTCGAGAAGCTCCTGAAGATTTCTGGTGCATGGACCGAGCACACCGGCGAAGTCATTGATGCCGCAGTGCCCGAGCGTGCTACTCGCAAGAGCAAGAAGCAGATGGAGAAGGACGTCGAAGCCGCAGAGGCTTCCGCCGCTCCCACCGAAGACGCCGCTGCTGACGCGGGGGGCGACGAATGAGCGCTGACGCCGCGGCCTCGGTTTGCGAGTACATCGTCAAGCAAATCGTTGATGACCCCGACGCTGTGTCTGTCTCGCCCATTGACAACGATGGCACCCTGCGCCTCGATGTCACGGTTGGTGACGGCGACATGGGTCGTGTGATCGGCAAGCGTGGTCGTGTGGCCGGTGCGATTCGCACCGTCGTGCGCGCCGCTGGTGTCGACGACGACCTCTCGACCATTGAGGTCGAGTTCGTCGACTGACGCTTCTGCGTCAGTAAGCGCTTCGATGCTCGAAATCGGCCGAATCACCAGCCCGCATGGCGTGCGTGGCGATGTAAACGTCGTGCTCACATCTAACCGAACGGAACGGGTCGACAGCGGGTCGGTCTTGTCGACACCGGGTGGTCCCATGACCGTTGTTTCGTCGCGTCCCCACAAGAACGGCTTCATCGTGAAGTTCGAGGGCGTCAACTTCCGAGATCAATCCGAGGCCCTTCGCAACACGGTCCTGTCGGCTGAGCCAATCGATGACCCCGATGAGCTTTGGATCCATGAGCTGTTTGGCGCCATGGTGATCGATCAAGGCGGCAAGCCACGCGGTCGAGTCGCCCGAGTCCTCGAAAACCCGGCGTCGGACATTCTCGAACTCGACACCGGTCACCTTGTGCCGGTGCAGTTCATCGTGTCGTATGAGCCGGGCGTCGAGATTCGAGTCGATGTGCCCAACGGGCTTTTCGATTTGGACAATGGTTGATGAGCGATGGTTGATGAGCGATGGTTGATGAGCGATGGTTGA
>JAACCU010000192.1 GCA_009937405.1 Actinomycetota bacterium | reverse complement strand
TTCAGGTTCCATCATGAATTAAAAGTGTGGCGCGTCCCAAAGCGGAAAGACAAATGGAGCGGCCGGGGCTGGGGTTCTTGAAACCCTGTCGCTGCCGGTTAGGGGGTTTGGGTCTACCGGTTGCCGGTGGAGGTCAGGCTGAGATGAAGTAGTGCTTGCGCAACGTCTCGGTGATCTCCCAAACGAAGCGTGTGCCCTTGGCCACGAAGAAGGTGTCGCCGGCTGTGAAGGTCTCGATGCGGTCGTCGTCGAGACTGGTCAGCGTGACTGAGCCAGACAGGATCGTCATCATCTCATGCACCGGGTACTGGTCGAAGACCATTCTCGATGGCGCGCACTCCCAAACCCCGGCCGAAATGCCGTTGTCGTCAGCAAAGTAGGGGAAATCCAGTTCGGTTTGATCGCCTGTGCTGAACGCTTCTTGAGGGGTGTCAGCCGAAGGCTGAAGGCCGCCCGCGGGATGAGTTTCAAATCGGGTAAATGTGTTGTCCATAGGTTTCGTCTCCGTTTACGATGGGTTTAGTTGCAGGTCGACCTCGCGACCCAGGAGGCGCCGCGCCTCACGGATTCCGGATCCCATGGCGCCTTCGACGAACCCGGCGTGTTCTCGGTACGTCGCCTCGCCTCGCCTGCGAACAAGATTCGCTGCCCTACTGGTTGGGCGAGCTGTTCGTAGTCTTTCGCCGTTACCCCAACAGTCGGCGTCGAGTAGCTACCAAGCGAGAATGGGTCGGTGCCCCAGTTGGTCACGTGTACTGATGTTGGCGCTCGGTATTTGTCACCGAAGATCGACTTCAGGATCTGACTCGCTCGGTCGACCATCGCCTCGGCATCAGTTTCGAGAAGATGGACGTGTTCGCCCGTCAAGAATGCCACCAGCACCGGTCGGCCGGCAGAATCGCTTGCATCGATAAAGGCAGGGAACTCACCCTGGGTGTCTGAAATGTAGAACACGCGGCGCGGTTGTGTCTTCGACAAGCGCCAGAAGGGGTCGTCAAAGCTAAGAATGACCTTTTCCACGACACCGACGCCGATGTTGTTGATCGCCTGGATCTTTCGTGGCGGAAGCTTCGGGCGGAAGGAGATCACTCCCGCCTTCAGCACACCGAGTGGCACCGTTACGATCACATGAGAGCCCGTTGGGACCCTTTATTCGTTACTACTTCCACACCCTCGAGGTTGAGTGCCAAGCCATTGGGGTCAAGCAACTCCGACTCCTTCGCAGCTGTGAAGTCGATAATTGTTCGCAACATGAACCTGAACCGGCGTTTACTCGCCTTGCCTCGAACCTGAGAGATCTCGGCATCGAGGCGCTCGCCAAGGTGAGCCTCGGGATGCGATGTGGTCAAGCTGTCCCCGCTGAACCTCTCGGCCAGCTTGGCGGCCCGCCGCAAGAAGTAGAGCATCGTCAGCGGGTTGACCCCCCCGCCCGGTGTGTTGGTCGAACACTTTCACCCTTCCGATATCGGGAATGACGCCTGCGGGCACGCCTTCGATAAAGGGCAGCGTCTTCGCCGCTTTTCGTCTTTTCGTCCACGCGGTCATGCTCGGTTCTTTCCAGGATTCTTTGCACAGCCACTGAAGAACGACTGCTTCGTGTAGATGAGCGCCTCATCGATTTCCACATCGCCGGATGCGATCAGCCACCATGCGGCCATGAGTGTGCTTGCGTAAAATGAAACGACCCATGGTGTGGGCAGGTCGGTATTTATCTGCCCAGCGCGCTTCGCCTGTTCGACGAGGACTGCGAGCTCATCGTCGAGTTTGTTATCGATCTGCGTGATCGCTTCGCTGTCAGCGGCGATCGTCCAGAGTTCCGCCAGGAAGTGGAAACGGTCGGCGAGTGGCATCGTCGCATCGATCCTGGCCTCAAGCGCGGCGCCTCCGGTCAGATGAGCCAGAGGAGCGGTCGCCGCATCCATTTCCTCCATACAGACCAACACCAGTTTTTCAATCAAGGCCTGGCGCGACTCGACGTGGCGATAAAGGGTTGCTCTGCCTACACCGGCTGCGGTCGCGATTTCCGACATTCCGGCGGAGGGGTTAACCAGCAGTGTCCGAATGCTCGCCTCAATTATTGCGTTCTCAGACTGGACCTGGCGCGTGTCCTTCTTCACAAACAATAACCCGTATGAGACACCTGTGTCTCATAACGAACTTCAAAAGAGATACACGAGTGTCTCGCCCGCGAACCCGCCGGCCGACGACCTCCTTGGCAGGGCGCGCTCCAGGCAAAGGCAACGCAGACCGTCGTCGCGCTCAAAGACCGCACCCTGGCCTCGCCGTCCTTCCCGAGATCCGGCGAGCGCTAGTGTCGAGCATGCCTCAGCGTCAGGGACCCATCTGCGTCATCGGAGCGGGCATTATCGGCGCTTCAGCCGCACTCCACCTGGTCGAATCTGGCGCCCGTGACGTCATTGTCATCGATGCCGGTGAACCGCTGAGCGGCACCACGCCGGCCGGAGCCGGTTTCGTGGCACGCTTCGGCGCTGATCACAACCGCCGACTCGGTGCGGGCACCATCCCGCTTCAGGAGTACGGCCTCGCGTTCTACCAGAGCCTTCACGAATCCGGCGTAGATCTCGAATATGGGAGCAACGGCAACCTGGTGCTCGCCCGCACCCCGACCATGCTCGACACACTGGCCGACGGCATCTTGGGGCACCCCCAGGTAGCCGCCGGCACCCGCCGACTCGACGCAGACGGCGTGGCAGCATTGATGCTCGGAGCGGTCGACCCGGCATCCGTAGCCGGTGGCGTGTACATGCCCGAAGGAATTCAACTCACCACTGCGCTCGCGCAGCAAGAACTTCTCACCCGTCTCGCAGATGCAGGAGTGCATTTTCATTGGAACACACCAGCAACCGGTGTGCGTATGGTCGACGGCTCGGTCACCGGAGTCGAGACGAATAGCGGCACAATCGACGCGTCGACCGTCGTGTTCGCAGCAGGGGCATGGAACCAAGCTCTCCTGGAATCGGTTGACCGCCGCCTGCCCCTCATTGCGATGGTTGCCACCCGCTTTGTGTCTGAGCCAGCAGGCTTGTCACCGCTCATGCCGACGGTTCAATGCCTGGAGCTTCACCTCTGGCTACGGGAACTGCGCGGCGCATTCTCGTGGGGCGGCAGCTTCGCATATCGGCTCCTGTCGGCGCTCGAAGACGACGGACTCGAGTTCGAGTACGGGCGCCCGGTGTCGCCGACGCTGCTCGAAGTGCAGTATTCGTACCAGAAAAACGTGGCCGAAGTCTTCCCAGCTCTCTCTGAGCTTTCCACGGTCGAAACCATCCAAGGCGTCCCCGTCTACACCGTTGATGGCGGACTCTATATTGGTGCGGTTCCCGGCTTCGAAGGTCTATGGGCCCTCGCTGGCGACAGCGAGTCGGGAATCACACACGGACCTGGCATGGGCAAGCTTGTTGCCCAACTCATCATGGATGAGACACCCTTTGCCGACCCGGCACCTTTCCGGCTCGATCGCGTGGATCCTGCCGCCTACCCAGACGAGGCATCCATGGTCGCCTCGATGGCCGAAGACCGCATAGCCAAGGCCGCCCAGCTCAACTGATTTCAGCATCTCCAACCGCCCACCTCGGTCTGCGCCTACGTCAGGCGGGGCTGGGACGCAACTCTCGGTCAGGTTGAGGTCACGGCTCAGGGTTCCGAACTCGCTTCCCTAGTCCCCGTCTAGACGCGAGCGCACGTACGTATCGGCAATCTCCGGTCCATGCCGCGGACATCAATGATGAGACTCACGACAGAACGGAGGAGAGCACGGCGGGGTCAACGGAACCCCCGCTAACAACGCACACGGTCTCACCACGATGATCGAGCGGAACCTTCAAGGCGGCGGCGACCGATGCGGCACCCGCTCCTTCAGTGACCAGTTTGTCGCTGATTGCAAGCCGCCGCATCGCCGCCTTTGTCTCCGCCTCGGAGACCACGATCAGCTCATCCACGAGCGAGCGGATCATGGGGTACATGTTGTGCGTGATTACAGGTGTGGAGGCACCCTCGACGATCGTCTCATTGTATTCGATCCATGTTGCACCACCGGCCGAGAATGCCGCTCCCAGCGCCGAGTTGACTTCAGCCTGTACGGCAAAGACCTTCACATCGGGCTTGAGGGCTTTTAGTGCTGCTCCGACACCAGAAATCAAAGCGCCCCCTCCCACAGGGACAAAAACGGAGTCAACCGTAGGCAAGTCCTCATAGACCTCCAAACCGATCGTTCCATGACCGGAGATCATGTCCGGCTCGCCCCAGGGGTTGAGGTAGCAATGCGGCTCTGCTCTCCAAAGCTCATCGAACATGTAGAGCATCAGATCGGTCATCGAGACCCCAACGAGCTCAGTGCCGTACGCCTCGATCGCCGCGCGTTTTGCCGCATGAAGGTTGTCCGGCACCATTGAGCGCGAGCTGACGCCGAGTTGCTGACCCATATAGCCGAGGGCTTGCGCCGTATTCCCGGCACTTGTCGTGCTCAGCCCCTTTGCGGCCTCTGAACGATCGAGACCCAGAGCCCAATTCCCGACGCCTCGCACCTTGAACGACCCGATTGGCTGCAATGTCTCCGGTTTTAGAAGAATCCGGGGGTCCGACTCTTGGTCCCGGAGGCGAATCAGCGGAGTCCGTACGATTGTGCCGTCCAATCGCCGCGCGGCCGCTTCGATCTCACCGAGGCCCGGAGGTTCGATAGGTTCACCAGGCCACCCGGTTGGACGTTCATTGTTCATCGGTCACTCACCTTCTCTGAGTAGACACTACGGGACGAAGGGGCCATCAATGAAGAAGGTCAATGTCGAAGGCGTTGCCAAGCTGCCTTCCTTCAGCCACGCCACCATTGCCGGAGACGTCATATACGTCTCGGGCACGTTCGGACTCAAACCGGACTCGATGGAACTGGTTGAGGGCGGAATGCGAGCGCAGACGTCACAAACGATCGAGAACATCAGGAAAATCCTTGAAGGCTGTGGTGCGTCGTTCGACAATGTTGCAAAAATGAACGTCTACGTTTGCGACATGTCCCTGTTCAGCGAGATGAACGAGGCCTATATGAATGCCTTCGGCGACTCGCCTCCAGCCCGAATCTCCATCGGGGGTGTTGAGCTCGCCCTCGGAGCCTTGGTGGAGATGGACTGCATCGCGCATCTCGACTGACGTTGGAGAGACGAACAGCGTAGGGAGATGTCGACGGCGGAATCGTCCGATATGGAGTTCATTACCTATTTCACCGTCGACAAGGCCACGTTCGATGAGGGCGATCCACTTGCCTTCGTTGATGCTGACCGGTGATCAAAATATCTTGACTATCTCGAGTCGCGCCTGCTCCGGCAAGCTCGTCAACCAGGTTTTGATGAGCCATTTCTGCCTGTTCCTCGAACGTCTCTCCAATACGTGCGTCCAAATAACTGACCTGACCGGAAACCCTGATGGTTGTGACTCCCTGCGCGCCATAGATCACCGTATTGGTGAAGCCCATCAGGCGGGGATTGATGAATTCTTTCTTCAACACGGTGCGTCCTTCGGTGGCAGCGTATGAAAGCTGTCGCGTGCGAATCTAATCGACTCATTCAGCCCCGCACTCGCCGGTAGCAACGCGTCGCTGATGTTACGGTCGATGAGATGATCACCTTTCTGGCCATCCTCGCGATGTTCACCCCCATCTTCGGGTCGATCATCGCGTACTCCAAGTTCGTCAACGTCAGGCGGGAGAAGAACTATCGCCGGTTCGCCGAGGCCTACGGTTTGGACCAGTTCGACTTTCCGAAAGCGGTCTTCAAGCGTGTGTGGCCGTCCGTGGAGGGTGTCGTCGATGGAGTCCCCCTTCGGCTCTATGCCTCGGTAACTCGTCATCGCTCCTTCCAAGCAGCGACGATGATTGCACAGAGGGAACACGAGACGCGGGTCGAGGTGCGAACGACAATGCCGATTAAGGCGGTGAGGGTGCAAGGCATCGGCCCGGTGACCGGCTCGGTGCAGGAACACCTGAAGATGGGCCACTTGCGCGAACCGGTATTTCGCTTACTCATCCCTCTCGAGGCCGAGCCGCTCATCGTGGCGTACTGCAATCGCTATCCCGACATCACGCTGTTTTATGGCGGCGAGGGACAAATCGACGCCTCCGCCAACGGCGAGCTTTCAAACCGTCGTAGCTACGACGACATTGTAAGTCTCGCCGAGATTCTGCTCGCGCTTGCGAAGTGAGTAGGCGGCAGAAGCTCGTCACTAGCTCGAGATCATTGTGTTGCGCCACCAGTCGAGCGCACTGAATCAACAGATAGACCGACCTCCTCGGGTCTCCGCTGCTGAGCGTGTGTCGCCAATCGTTCCAGGCCTTCGGCGAGGCTGATGCTCGGCTCCCACTGCAGGAGCTGGCGCGTGGCGCGCTGGTCGAACCAGTGAGCCGTGCCGAGTTGTTCTGCGAGAAAGCGTGTCATCGGCGGGTCGCGGCGAAGACCCAGACCGTTCCAGAGGAGCTCGGCACCACCACCAAGGGCCTTGGTCACACCCAGGGGTAGGTGTCGGGTCGGTGGCTCCACCCCAGCGGCGAGGCAAATGCTACGAAGGAGCTCGGCCACAGGCCTCGGTTCGCCGTTCGAGATGACGAGCGCTCGACCGTGGGCTTGTTCGGCGCGATCAATGGCGGCCATGATTGCGTTGGCGGCGTTGTCCACATAGATCGTGTCGACGAGTGCCGCCCCGGAGCCGACCAGACGCATGCGGCCGGCCCGGGCGCGCTGCACGATCCGCTCGACGAGTTGGGTGCCACCGGGACCCCACACGAGGTGGGGACGCACCGAGACCACGGCCAAACCGGGGCGGTCAGCTTCCAGCATCAGGATCTCGGCCTTCGCTTTACTTCGGGCGTAGCGGCTGCGAGCCAGCAGCGGTTCGGCGGGACTGGCGCCGGCACCGACCTGGGGAGCCCCCACGTGAGCGACCGATGGAGATGAGACGTTCACCAGCCTCGTCACTCCGGCTCGGCTGGCCGCCGCCACAATGTTGGCTGAGCCGCCCACGTTCACATCCTCGAATGCACGCGGTGATCCGATGGGAGAAACCCGCGCCGCCATGTGAACGATGGCATCTATGCCGTCGACCGAGCGGGCCACGTCGTCGGGGTTGGTGATGTCGCCGAGGATCTCGCGACAGCCCAAGCCTGAGCGGCTGCGTTGAAATACGGTGACGTCGTCGCCTCGGTTTATTAAGGCTGTTGCGACCGCCTTTCCGAACATCCCGCTTGCGCCGGTCACCAGGACTCTCACAGGCGAGGCACCTTGGCGCCGGCCAGAACTGTTTCGGCCCAGGCGGCGATCCGTTGGCGTTCGATTTTGGAGTTGTGGCGACGGTCCACGAGTAGTTCATGGGTGGTCAACACCGCGGCGACATCTTGGTGAATGGCCGCCCGCACAGCTTGTGCGAGTTGCTCATTGGCAACGACATCGGCATGCGGTTCCGTCGTCGAGACGACGAGCACCAATTGTTGGGTCCCGATCGGGCCAACCCCGACTGCGGCAGCCTGGCGCACGCCGTCCACACTTTCGGCCCGATGTTCGATCCCCACCGGCGTCAGAGGGCCGTTGGCGGAAAGAATGAGATGAGGTATCCGTCCTTCAACCCAGAGTCGACCGGCGCTGTCGATGTGGCCGACGTCGCCGGTGCGATGCCATCCCCCTTGCCGAGTCTGGTTCTGGGTAGCCCACAGGGTGTCGTAGCCGTCGCTGGCGTGGGCCGCTCGGACACAGATCTCACCTGTGATTCCCACCCCCTGAATGAAGTCCCAGCTGGAGTGGCCCGACTCGTCGATGGTGGTCACCGCGAGTTCCACGCCGCCGACCGGTAGCCCGACGCAGACGCCATTGCCGGCGCCGGCTGCCTCGATCTCCTCGAGTGAGATGTTGGTTACAGGCATGGCCTCGGTCATCCCATACGGGGTGTAGATCGCGGCGTGGCCGAAGTGCGGCCTCATCGAGTCCAGCGCCTCTTTCGAGATTGGGGCACCGGCGGAGGCCACGGCTCGCAGTTGGGTCATGGTCGCTCGCTGATCGTCATCGAGTCCGTCTGCGGTGGCAACGACATTGGCGAGCGCCGCTGGCGACGCGAAGGCAATGGTGGCCTGGATGGCGCCGGCCGCGTTGGCGAAGGCGCCGGCATCGAGTGATCCCGATGAGGAGACGTCCATGGCGGGCACCACCGATGTGATCCCCAGCGCTGGTCCGAGGATGGCGAATGGCGCAAATGCGGCAACCAGGCGATCGTCGCGGTTGAGGGAATACGTGGCTATGAGCGCGTCACGCTGCGCCTCGAGCTGCTTGTGACGGTAGGCGACAGCCTTGGAGGGTCCGGTTGAGCCCGAGGTGAAAACCACCGCAGCCAGGTCTTCGGGGCCGGGTTGATACTCGGATGCTTCCGGCCCAATGGTCTCGACCGGTTTTGCCAGGCTGGCATGAATACGAAGTATGCGCCGCAGCGCCCCCGGCACCGTCTTCAGCGACAGCGCCTTTCCGGGGAGGTGAAGGGAGCGCGCCAAGGCGAGCCCGCGCCAGTCGGCGATGATGTGGTCGGGCCGAGTTGCCCGAAGCGCCTTGGCGATGCCGCGGACCCCGAGAGCGGCGTCGGTGGCCACGACCACGGCGCCAGCGCGCCAGCAGGCATAGACGCTCACAACGAGATCGATTCCCGGGGGGATCAATGGAGCGACCCGGTCTCCGGGCTGCACGCCGGCGGCGATGAGTCGGGTGCGAACCTCCTCCACCCGCTGCTCGAGATCCGCAAAGCTCAGTGTTCTCGATACCTCGGTAGACCCATCCGGGGCCATCTCTGCAACGGCGACAGCATCGTCGTTTTTTCGAGCCGCGGCGGCAGACCACAATCTTCGTCCATCGTCGGTCGTGGCGCCGGTGGGTTCCCCGGGCGATCCGGAGATTGGTGTGGACGCGGGGATGGTCTCCAGCCAGTCGAGGATTACGGCGGCTCCGCCGATGTCCTCCATGACGAGGTGGCCGGCTTCTGGGTATCCGTGCACCACCGCGTGGGGCAGTCGCTTTCGCAGATCGGCCAGGAATGCCATCGAGAAGACCGGATCTTTTGCTCCCCACAGCAGTAGGGACGGAGTCTCCGCGAAGTGGTGGAGCCCATGAGCGACCGTGTCGAGCATGGCGTACGTCGGGTGTTTCGGGCCGAAAGGAATGTCGGCGACAAAGTGACCGATCCCAACTCGGCTTGCCGAGTTCGGGTAGGGGGCGGCATAGGCCTGCCGCACCTCCTTGGGCAGGGAGGGGCGTGCCAAGCGGAGCGCGCCTCTCAAAAACATGGGGCTGGACACGCAGCTGGCGCGTAGCGTGGCCCGCGTGCGAACGGCTTGAATGAGTGGCGGTATTCGCAGGTCTCCGGGTCGAGCTACGCCGGTGTTCATCAGAACGATTCCGGCCACCTGATCGGCGTGTGCGAGAGCCCATCCGAGCGAGATGGGCCCGCCCCAGTCGTGGGCGACAGTGACCACTGGCCCATCGATCCCCAACGCGGCGGTCACCGCACCGAGGTCGGTGATGTGTCCGGCAAGCTGCCGGTTCTCGTTGGTTCGGTCGGAGAAGCCCATGTTGAGGGCATCGACCGCCACGATGCGCCAGCGGGTCGAAGCCGAAGCGAGCCCGCGCCACATGTAGGACCATGTTGGATTGCCGTGGACGCACAACACCGTGCCGATGGGTTCGACGACGCCGTTGTCGAGCACGTGCCACGTGTGGGACTGACCGTCAGCGCCACGGGCCGATACCAATCGGGACCAATCGGAATCCCATCCATGGAGGCCCG
>JAACCU010000191.1 GCA_009937405.1 Actinomycetota bacterium | reverse complement strand
TCGATCCAGAGGTCGGGGCGACCTTCGGTGCCGGCAAAACGGAGCTTGTGATATGCCCCGGGCAGTTCCTTGTCTTCCAGTTCAGCTTGGGCGACCGCGGTCTGGAACGTGACGTCCCACAGTGATGGTGCCTCGACTTGGTAGGCCTGGCCACCCGAAAGATTGTCGAGGAATGCAAGCTGGGAGATACGACGTGAGTGGTCGTTGATCGTCTCGTAGGTTCGGGTCCAGTCGACTGACAGGCCGAGGCGACGGAAGAGCCCTTCGAAGGCCTTTTCGTCCTCGACGGTCAGCGTGGTGCAGAGCTCGATGAAGTTGGGACGGCTGATCGAGATGTCACGCCGTTTCTTGATTGCAGCCGGGTCGCCGGCGTCCGCAGGGATCTCAAACGTGGGGTCGTAGGGCAGCGATGGCTCGCAGCGAACGCCGTAGTAGTTTTGAACGCGACGCTCGGTGGGCAGGCCATTGTCGTCCCACCCCATCGGGTAGAAGACTTCTTTTCCGGCCATGCGCTGGTAGCGGGCGATGGTGTCGGTGTGCGTGTAGGAGAAGACGTGGCCGACGTGGAGCGATCCACTGACGGTGGGCGGAGGCGTGTCGATCGAGAAGACCTCGTCGCGCGACTTCGATGTATCGAAGTGGTAGATGCCCGAGTCGTCCCATACCGCGTCCCATTTGTCTTCGAGTCCGGAGAGGTCGGGCTTTTCGGGAATGGACGCGGTGCTCATATGAGGTAGGAGGATATCGGCCGCCCCGCCCTGCCGATCAGGACCGCAGCGCCACGACCGTGACTCCGGTGCCAACATTCTCCTCGACGCGATGAAGAATACGTGCAATGAGTGAGAGTGAACTCGTCATCTTGGCCATCGTGGCCGTTGTCACGGCGGCCATCACCGCCGTGGCAGGCGCTGGTGGTGGACTGATTCTTCTCATTACCATCCTCCAGTTCGTCGATCCACTCGTTGCTATTCCCACCCACGCCGTCATCCAGTTCGTGTCCAACAGCACCCGGGCGATGACGCTTCGCCACAAAATCGAGATGCCGCTGCTGCGCTGGTATGTGGTCCCACTGCTGCCGGCAATCGGGATCGGCTTCCTGATTGCCGATGCCATTCCCCGTGACAGCGGTCGAGGGCTCATCGGCGTGTTCGCACTTCTCGCGGTGTGGCTGCCTGCGACCACTGCGTGGATCGCTCCGCAACCCGGCAGCGGAAAACGCTTCGCTCTCGTCGGTGTGCTCGCTGGCGTCACCAACCCGCCGATCGGTGCCGCTGGACCGCTCATCGCGCCCGCCTTCAAAGCAGCCACGAAAGACCATGTGACGTTCGTGGCCACGTTCGCGGTCGCTCAGGTGATGAACCATCTGGCGAAGATCGTGGTCTTCGGCATCGCTGGCTTCGCCTTCCGCGAGCACGCCCCAATGATCCTGATTGGCGTTGTGGGCGTGATCGTGGGCACTCGAGTGGGGGCCAAGCTCCTGCATCGAGCAGATCCGGCGATGCTCGACTGGCTCTTCAAGGGTGCGGTCACTGTTGGTGCTGTTCGGCTGGTCCTGCCCCTGCTGTAATTGCGCGGCTCCTGAACGAACAGGAAGGGTCCGATCGGGGGGTCTGGCGCCAGTGGTGCAGACTTACTCAACCCGTTGTCGGTTACCGAACGGTAATATTTGGCGTAAGGCCATCCAATCGTTCACCCCCTGAAGGGACCACCTATGTCTGACTTCTCCATGGCGCTCAACGAGGACCAGCTTGCACTCCAGAAGTGGATTCACGAGTTTGCGGTAGAAGCCATCCGACCCAACGCAGAAGAATGGGATGAGAAGGAAGAGTTCCCGTGGCCGGTCGTGCAACAGGCCGCCGAGATCGGTCTCTACGGCTGGGAGTTCATGGCCGAGGTCATGATCAACGACCCGACCGGCATCTCCGCAGTGATGGCGATCGAAGAGATCTTCTGGGGTGATGCCGGTATTGGCATGGCGATCATGGGTTCTGGTCTAGCTGCGGCCGGAATCGCCGCCTCTGGCACGTCCGAACAGCTCATGGAGTGGGTACCTCAGTGCTATGGCACCGCCGACGATGTGAAGGTCGGAGCATTCTGTGCGACCGAGCCGGACGCCGGCTCTGACGTTGGCGGTTACCGGGCTCGCGCCGTGTACGACGAAGCCACCGATGAGTGGGTTCTCAACGGCACCAAGGCATGGATCACCAATGGCGGTATCGCCAACGTTCACGTTGTCGTCGCCGTCGTCGAGCCCGAGTTCGGCTCGAAGGGTCATGCTTCGTTTATTGTCCCGCCCAACACCCCCGGCCTGAGCCAGGGCCAAAAATACAAGAAGCATGGGATTCGTGCGTCGCACACCGCTGAAGTTGTGCTTGACGACGTCCGTGTGCCCGGCCACTGCCTGCTCGGCGGCAAGGACAAGCTCGACGAGCGCCTTGCCCGTGTCCGCGAAGGCAAGCGCGGCAATTCTCAGGCCGCGATGCAAACCTTCGAAGCAACCCGCCCCGCAGTCGGCGCCCAGGCGATCGGTGTTGCCCGGGCCGCGTTGGAGTACGCCACAGAATACGCCAAAGAGCGTCAGGCATTCGGCAAGCCCATCATCATGAACCAGAGCATTGCCTTCATGCTCGCCGACATGGCCACCGAAGTTGAGGCAAGTCGTGCATTGGTATGGAAGGCCGCATGGCTCGGCAAGCAGCGTGCCTACAAGAATGCTGAAGGTTCGATGGCCAAGCTCAAGGCCGCCCGCACAGCCACATGGGTCACCGAACGTGCCATCCAGATCTTGGGTGGCTACGGCTACAGCCGCGAATACCCCGTCGAACGATGGCACCGTGATGCCAAGATCCACGACATCTTCGAAGGCACCGAGCAGATTCAGCAATTGGTAATCAGCCGTGCGATCTCCGGCCTGCGGATCGAGTGATCTGACCTGGGGTTTCGTGGCTCAGGGGTGTCGGCGCTACAAGCTCGCGACGGGCCTCCACGCGCTGGGCTTCTTAGGTTCCATCCCTACTTTTTGGCCCGGTCTGACTCTGATGCGCAACGCAGACTTCTGAGTTTCGCCGAGGACGTCCCAGTCACCTACTCATGAGAAGCGCGCATTCTCTGCACGACCGTACGCACGGGGGTGTGACAATATCAGCGCTCGTCGAGATCGAGCGAGAGGACTTCGACGGTGTCGTCGGCGCGAACCCGCACGTAGATCGCGGCGAAGCTGACGGTCATCCCAGCGGTAACCAGCAAGCGTGTGGCAGTGCCCGGAACAGGCATCGTTGAGCCGATCGAAAAACTCGGGGAGAACAACGACCCGCCGGCGCGACGTCACGAACGATCTGAGTGCTCGGCACCAAGCTGTTGGGCTCGGTCGTAGATCTTGCGCCGGAAGTCTTCCGGGAACTCGTCGGGGTCGGTGATGATCCGGTCCCGGAAGGCTTGAGCGCGTTCGTCCGGCATCATGGCATCGCGCTGCTCGGCTTGCCGACGTTGTTCCATCCCTACTTTTGCGCTGAAGCAGGGATACCCAGCGGTAAGCACCGGACAGCAACGGTGAACGTTTCCCAGGTCAGAGGGCCGACACGGGCCACAACGGTCACCAGTAGATACATTTAAATCAGACCCACGACATCGTCTCGCGACTCGTGCAGAACTGGGCCATCCCTACTTTTTCGTGAAGATGGGCTCGGCAGGCCAATCCCGGAAGAGCCCTGAGCCTTTTGCCAGCGCGGAACGTACCAAAGGGTATGGTATTAGTCTTTGGTAACGTCATCCCATGACGAACGATTCGGGCTGGCCGGCCTGCAGTACAGAGCAGCGTTCTTGGGAACCGGGCGATCTCGAGATGGTCCCGCGAAGCCAGCGCGCCAAGATCACAGGCTCCTACGCTGCCACTGTCACTCCTCGCATCGGCGATGAACCGTCCATCGAACTCTCTGGTTCTCTCGCCGCCGGTGTTGCCGAGGCAGAGGCGGCAATTGCTCGGTTCGATGAGCGGATCGGCGCACGTCTCGCGAATTTTGCTGTGATTGCCCTCCGAACGGAAGCTGCCAGCTCGTCGCAGATCGAGAATCTGTCGGCTGCGCCCAGCTCTATCGCGATAGCCGAGCATGCCGCACCGTCAGCTAATCCACACAAGTCAAATGCCGGTCTCATCGCCGCGAACGTCGCGACGCTCACCGCCGCGATGGCCGGCGAGGGGCCGCTTGATGCCGGCGAGGTCATCGAGATCCAACGGGTTCTGCTGAAGGACTCGGCCCCTCACCTGACAGGCGAGTTCCGAGACGAGCAGGTTTGGGTCGGTGGCGACGCGTACTCCCCTCACGGTGCATCGCACGTCGCCCCTCACCATGACCGAGTCCCCACGGCAGTTGACGATCTCATTGGTTGTGCCAACCGGCGGGATCTCGGCGCCCTGGCCCACATCGCAGTCACGCACGCCCAGTTTGAAACGATCCATCCCTTCCCCGATGGGAACGGTCGAACCGGTCGCGTCATCATCCAGCGGATGCTGCGCAACGCCGGACTGACTCGTCGGGCGATTCTGCCACTCTCGGCCGGCCTGTTGAAAGACACCGAGCGCTACTTCGAATCGCTCAACACTTACCGAGGGGGTGAGACCGAGCCAGTCGTATCCATGTTTGTTGACGCCGCCTTCAGCTCACTCGACAACGCAAACCGGCTCGCTCAGGATCTCGCCGCCGTGCGCGACTCCTGGAAAGAAGAAGTCTCAGCCCGAGCAGACTCCACGGTTTGGCCGCTACTCGACTATTGCATCGGTCGCCCTGCAGTCACGGCGCCCTCAGCTGCAAGTGACCTAGGCGTGTCGACCGTGGCGGCTCAAAATGCCATTGATCGACTCGCTGAGCTGGGGATTCTTCGTCAGAACTCACCGGCAAGACGAAACCGGATATGGCTCGTCTCCGACGTCTTGGACTCTGTCGACAAGTTCATGGAACGCGCCCGTCGAAAGTGACCGCCATCGAAGCTCCGCCATCCCTGCTTTCTCTAAGAAACAGGGGTTCGCAGCGGAGACAAGCGGACAAGCTCGGTCAGCATTTCCCCATGTCAGCAGGTATAAACGGGACCAGCAAACATCTATGGTCAGGTCCAAATCAGACCCACGACATCTTCGAAGGCACCGAGCAGATCCAGCAGCTGGTGATCAGCCGAGCGATCTCCGATCTGCGGATCGAGTAAGCCGGACGAAATCTGGGGACGGAGAACGCCGCTGACGATCACGATGCCGCTGTCGAAACAGGGGTAGTTGCTCCAGGCTCCGTTGAACTGGGCATTGTCGTCGGCCGGGTAGAGGTCGAAGAATCCGAACTCGCTCAGGTTGGCGCTTTCTTAGGAGCCCCCCTGCGGTAGTGCTACCGAGGCTACGACGAACTGTGCGATCTGGCCGTCACGACTCGTTGACACACTGTGAGACGATGACGCCTGTGGCTGTATTGGAGTTGGAATGAAGGTTGCCTTTCTCTATGAGCATCCGACGTGGACGCGTTCGCTGCTCGCTGCCATCCGAGCAAGGGACGTCGAGGTCGAAGCGATCGACGTGGCTGCGTTCCGCTGGCGCGTTGATCAGCCACCGCCAGTGGTCGACCGGTGGATCAACCGGGTGAACTCGATGCCCTCGGCTGGCCGTCCTGAGGCGGTTGTGGCCGCTACGGGCCAACTACTGGCATGGCTTGAGCTACACGCCCAGACCGTCATCAATGGCTCGGCCGCGCATCGCATCGGCTGCTCCAAAGCATCCCAGGGAGCACTCTTCGCCCAGGTCGGCATGGGCACTCCGGCGAGCTTGGCGATCATCGACCCTGCGGGGGCACCGCTCGCTGCCGAGGCGATCGGTTACCCCGTGCTGACCAAACCCAACGTGGGCGGGTCGGGTGTGGGGATTCAGCGTTTCGATCGGGCCGAGGACCTTGTGGCCGCGGTTGGCGCGGGCGAGGTTGATCTCGGTATCGATGGCACAGGTATCGTCCAAAAAGTGCTTGAGAGCGCCGATGGCATGGTCTACCGAATCGAGATTGTTGGGCCCGAGGTGCTCTACGCCACCGCCCAGCCGCTCTCGATCGGCGGCTTCAACTATTGCGCAGTCGATGGAGTTGGTGGTGGGGGTAAAGGATCCACTGTGCGGTTGTTTGACCCGACCGAGGATGTCATCGGCCACGTAAGAGTGTTCATGGCGGCGGCCCAGGCCGATGTTGGCAGCGTCGAGTTCATTATCGACGCCAACACCGGTCAGCCGAGCTTCTTCGACTTTAATCCCTACTCCAACTTCATCGAGGGGTACGACGACGAACTCGGGTTCAACCCGATCGAGCGCTACGTCGACTTCGTGCTCGGCTAGTTCGGGTAGCAACAAAGAGCGGGGGTACGTCCCCCGATATGGCGGTCTTTGGGTGACGGTCGACGACGGCTCGACACGTTGCCGAGCAACGCAAGCTGGTATCGAAGGTCAAGGGGCGACAGTTTCGCGTATCGGCAGTGCTCATAATGTGGTTTCGGCATGGGGCCTCCGGCCGCGCGGTGATTAATGTGCGGCGATGGCAGACCAGCTTTCGCCGACGACATCAGCAGTAGGGCCCAGTGAGTAATCGGCTGGTTCTCGCCACGGTGTTCCTCGTGGCGATCCTCATCGGGGCGAACTTCACAATGCTGAAGTTCGCTCTTGATCACACGACGCCAATGCTGTTGGCAAGCATGCGGACCGTTGTCGGTGGCACCTTCCTGATCGGCTTTGCCCTTCTGCGCGGAGAGCGGCTCCCTCGGCGATTCGACGATTTGCGGAACATCTTCGTTATCTCGTTGAGCATCACCACCGTGTCGAGCACCCTCCTTGTGTTCGGCGTGAACCGGGTGCCGGCAGGAGTGGCCTCGTTGATGTCGAGCACCATGCCGTTGTTCACGGCTGTGCTCAGTGCACTTCTTCTTGGTGCCGCGGTTAGTCGGGTGGCAGGAATTGGCCTCGGTATCGGACTCGCCGGAACCGTGATCCTGGCCTCGCCGTCACTGTCGGGCGACACTGTCGCGATTGGGATCATCTCGCTCGCCGTATCCGCCCTGGCGTGGGCGTTCGGCACCGTCTACATGAAGTGGCGTGATTTCGGCCGCGTGAGCCCGGTGATGCTGGTGGGAGTCCAGCTAGCAATGTCGGCCGTGGTGCTGGTGCCATTTGCGCTGATTGTGGAAGGTACCGCCGAAACGGAGTGGACGGTTGGCCTGCTCGGCCCGGTCCTGTATGCGGCGATACCGGCCAATGCAGTGACGTTTGCGCTGATGGCCACCATTGTTTCGCGGGCCACGCCGACCCAAGCTTCTGCCACCGCCTATCTCATTCCGGTCTTCGGTGTTTTCTTTGGTTGGTTGATCAGGGACGAGGTGCTTGGTGCGGCTGAAGTCATCGGGGGTGCACTTGTGGTGACCGGCGTCTATGTGCTGGTCACGTCGAACGCCCGGCGCGTCGAGAAGGCTCGACCTTCAGCTGCGAGCGTGGACACCGCATAGCTCGTGATCTGGTGATGCGATACCTATGGCGGTGAAACGGCCGATACGGGGGCCAATGCCCTACTGCATTCGTGGCTGGCTGAGGCCGATGACATCTGCCTTTCGGATCCATCGGGAGCTCTCGCGATTATCACCCCCAGCGACCGCGATACGCCAGCTCTGGCGGGGGCGGACACGTCGATCGACAACGTCGATGTCAACGATTTCACACGTTGGGGTGCCCAACTTGACGGGGCCGTCGTTGCCGCTGAACGCATTGGCATTCTTGGTTGGCCGGCGCCGAATTGCCGTCTGTGGTCTATGCCCGTAGAGCAGCGTCCAGCTTCTCGGGTTCATCGGTGCCGATACGGGATGTCTTTCCGTTGGCCAGCGCCAGGTCGACAGCATCAAGACCCCACACGTTCCACATCTGGCCACCCTTGATCCAGCGGATGCCGAATCCGAGCAGCCACGAATTGCGGACGACTTCATGGCGGGTGATGTCGGCGCGGGCAATTGTCTTGCGGGGGAATCCGAGCCCAAAAGCCAGGCGGACCATGTCGGTGTCAACAATGACCGTGAGTCGAGAGAAACTGAGTGTCACTATCGCTACGGCGCCACCACCGATCAGCGTCGACACGATCCCGATGACGGCCATGTCAGATCCGAACAACCACAGGGTCACAACGATCACGAGCAGGTAGAGGATGCAGAGAGCGCGTAGCTTGCTCACTTGGTGATGTTCGTAGATCGGCTTCGACATTGGTCCCTATCCGGCTCGCGATCAGTGTGCGTCAATGTTACGCGGATCCTTGACGGCGACGTTGGCGGCGTGTCCGAATGAGTAACCGTCTCGTCCTGGCCACAGTCTTCCTTGTGGCGACCCTCTTCGGGGCGAATTTCACCATGTTGAAGTTCGCATTCCGGGGCGACTTGATGACCTAGGGAACATCTTCGTCGTCTCGTTCAGTATCACGACGGTCTCCAGCCCCCTACTGGTCTTCGGCGTGAATCGGGTCCCGGCCGGCGTGGCCTCTCTGATGTCGAGCACGATGCCGTTGTTCACCGCGGTGCTGAGTGCCGTGCTGCTCGGGGCAGCGATCAACCGGCTGGCGGGAGTGGGCCTGGCCATCGGACTGGGCGGGACCGCCATTCTCGCATCGCCATCATTGTCGGGAGAGGCCGCGGCGGTCGGCATCATTTCACTCGCCGTATCCGCCCTGGCCTGGGCGTTCGGCAACGTGTATATGAAGTGGCGTGACTTCAGTCGGGTCAGCCCGGTGATGCTGGTCGGTGTTCAACTGGTGATGTCGGCAGTGGTGTTGGTGCCCTTTGCGCTTCTGGTCGAAGGCACGGCGGAGACCGAGTGGACGGTCGGATTGTTCGCCCCACTGCTCTACACCGCGATTCCGGCCAACGCTGTGACATTCGCGTTGATGGCCACCATTGTTTCTCGGGCAACGCCGACACAAGCATCGGCGACCGCCTACCTCATTCCGGCCTTTGGAGTGTTCTTCGGCTGGTTGCTTCGCGACGAGGTGCTCGGAGCGGCTGAGGTTGCCGGTGGAGCCCTTGTGGTGGCGGGCGTGTACGTGTTGGTGACATCCAACGCTCGCCGAGCGGAGAGAAGTCAGCCACTGGCGTCGGGTATCGACTCCCTCTAGGCGGCTCGGGCGTCGAGCCTGGCAATCGCGCCGAGTGCTCGGCGTAGGACCTCTGGAAGGTCGCCGTGGCCGTCGTGGGCGAACCACTGACGGGTAGCAGCTCGAAGTGCAGAGAACGCGGCACCGGCCAGAACTTCGGGGTGAGCATCCTCGAGTGGATCCACACCGAGGCGTTCCGCGATCGCCGTGGTGAGCTCGTGTTCCCATGATGCTTGGACCACGGCTCGGGCGTACGCGGAGAGGGCGGGCGACGTCGAGCCGAGTCGTGCCTGGAGGTAGCGCAGGTCGCGGTCGTCGGGATAGTCGTTGGTGATTGCCATCATCGCATGGGTAACGCTGAGGGTGATGGCCTCATTGGCCGGGCGAGCATCGAAGGCGATTCGCATTCGTTTTCTCAGCATGTCGGTGTCGGCGTAGAGGACGGATTCTTTTGACGAGAAATGGCGAAAGAAGGTTCGCTGGGACACATCTGCAGCCTCGGCGATTTGTTCGGTCGTGACGGCATCGAACCCATGAGCGTCGAACAGGCGAGCGGCTTGGACGATCAGTTCGTCTCTCGTCTGGAGCTTTTTGCGGTCCCGGCGGCTGGGACCGGTCGCTTCCTCGGCCGCTGTCTGGGCAGTGTCCGGGGCTGGGTCGGCAAAGGGATCGGGCTCCATCCGCCCATCGTACGTCAGTGAACGACATATGTCATTAGTTGACATATGTCAGTGACTGACATTAGAATATTCTCTATGGGAAGTGCCGCTATCTTCGACCTCGATCGAACCCTGGTGTTGGGATCCTCCGCCCCGGTCTTCCAGCGACGTCTTGCCGACGTCGGCCTGGGCACCGAGCACCACATTCCCGGCATGAGCATCTTCCAGAAGTCATACGAGATGTTCGGCGAGAACCCGCTGATGATGCAGATCGCCCGCCTCCTCGTGCGCAGCGCCAAAAATTGGCCCATTGAATCAGTAGCGATCGCCGCTGACGCAGCAGTGGACGAGCTACTCCACGAGATCCCCGGATTCGCTCCCGCTCTACTGGACGAACACCGCCAGGCCGGACGCAAACTCGTCCTGGCCACGACCTCACCCGACGCCTTCGTTCGTCCGTTTGCCGAGCGGTTCGGCTTCGACCATGTGGTCGCCACCCGCTGGCAGGATGACGGCGTCGTCTACACCGGCGAACTCGACGGTGAGTTCCTGTGGGGCCGGGCCAAGCGCGACGCGGTGCGAGACCTCGCCGAGCGTGAAGGCATTGATCTCAAGAAGAGCTACGGCTACTCCGACAGCGCCTACGACGTTCCCCTCCTCAAGGCCGTCGGCACACCCGTCGCCGTCAACCCGGATCCCCAGCTCACGGCAATCGCCGCCATCAACGGTTGGCAGATCCGCCATCTCGACGTGTCGCCGGGTGTCGCCAAGTTCGCCGGCCGTGAACTTCAAGCCTGGCTGCGTCCATTTGCCCGTCCCGAACTCATCCCCAACGCTCGTTTCG
>JAACCU010000190.1 GCA_009937405.1 Actinomycetota bacterium | reverse complement strand
ATGACGAGACACGATCACATCATCAGTGTCGACAAAGTCGCGACCGAGTTCGATGGCGAGGATTCGACCGACGGTGCTCTTTCCGGTGCCCATGAAACCCGTGAGCACAAGATTCTTGAATGCGGGCTTACCCATCTCGGAGCTTTTTGTCGTGGACACGCCGTCAGTAAAGCAGGTACTGGAGACGAAGCTGATCGAAATCCTGGAGATCGGCGGCCCAAGATGCCACGATCTCCTCAGCGCGTACACCCGCTTCAAGTGCAGCAACAAGGGCATCGGTTCCCGCGAGCAAGCCCATGGTCTGCTCGCGATTCACAAAGGGCTCGAACGTCGCCTCGTCGTCATCGGCCGGCGGTTCGAAGAGCACTGCGGCCTCAGAATGCGCTCGGGCGAACTCCTCGAGGACATAGATGGCGGTGCCCACCGGTTCGAACAGACGCGGATCGGTGACCTTGATCTGGACTCCACGCATCTCGATGCCGTTCAAGCGGGGGTTATCGGTGCGCTCGGGCAACGGTCCCGGCGTGAAGATCACGGGAACGAAGACCACGCCCGGGAGTTGGTGACCATTCAGGTGGGCCGACACGGCGATCTCGTCGGCCCACTCTGCCCCAACGACCTCGAACGTCTCGAGCGTTCCGCCGCCGTAGCTGATGGACGTTGCCTCAAACAGGACAGTGCCAAGATACGTGACCGCTGATGCCGCGGTCTGGAGACCCGGACTCGGGGGCACCCAGGTCAACCCGGTCTCCTCCCAGGTCATCCCGCGACGCCAACCCTGCATCTCCACGACCGTCAGCCCCAGTGCGTCGAGGCCCTCGAGCCAACCTTCAGCGACGATCGCCAGGGCCAGCTCACCAGCGGTCATGGCGTAGGCAGCGGGCACCGGGTACTGCCCAATGAAGGATCGCTGGTCCTCTTCAAGGATGTAGCCGGCCGCAATCACGCCGCCTGACGGGTCGGGTCGGTCGAGCACCACGAACTCGATTTCGGCTGCCGCGGCGGCCTGCATGGCCAGCCCCATCGTCGACACATACGTGTAGAAGCGCCCCCCGACGTCTTGCAAGTCATAGACGAGGACATCGATACCCGCCAGCATCTCCGGAGTCGGTGTGCGGGTCTCGCCATAGAGGGAGAAGATTGTCACGCCGGTGGTGGAGTCGACTTCGTCGTCAATCAAATCACCGGCGCCGGCGGTGCCGCGCACACCGTGTTCGGGAGCGAAGACCGCCACCAGTTCCAGATTGGGGGCCGCGTGCAAAACGTCGATGAGATGTTGGCCCCGCACCAGCGACGTCTGGTTGGCGATCACTCCAACCCGCTTGCCCTCGAGTAGATCGAAGCCTCGGTCAGCGAGGACCTCGGCACCGACCGTGACCGCTGGTGGCGGCTCGGTGGTAGTCGTCGGGACGGCCGTGGTGGTGCTCGCCGTGGCGATGCTCGCCATCGTGGTCGTCGATTCAGCGACCGACTCCGCCAACTCTGTGGACGCGGCACAACCCGCCAGCAAGGCACCCAAGAAAACGAGCGCGCCCACCCATCGTTGACGTTGGGGCCCGCCGATCAGACATGCGGCTCCTGTATCAACAAGACTGTGAGTCATGAGTCTCCTCTCCGGCTCTGTGATTACATAACACGCTTCGACCCCTGGGAGATCTCGTGTCACGAACCGTTATCCAAATTGACGAGCAAGGTGGACCCGAGGTTCTTCAGCTTCGCGAGCTTCCGAGCCCCGAGGCAGGACCCGGGGATCTTCTGATCAACGTCCATGCCGTCGGGATCAACTTCATCGACACATATCACCGGTCGGGGCTCTACGAGATGGTTCTGCCATTGATTCCGGGATCGGAAGGCTCGGGCACGATCATCGCCATCGGCGACGGCGTCACCGACTTCGTTGTTGGTGATTCGGTGGCATGGGTTGGAGGCGCAGGTTCATATGCGAGTCAGGTCGTGATCCCCGCCGCGGTCGCCCTCGCTGTCTCACCATCGATGTCACTGAGCACCGCAGCCGCCCTTCCACTCCAAGGAATGACGGCGCACTATCTCATCGATTCCGTCTACCCGCTCGGCCCTGGCGCCCGCTGCCTGGTCCATGCTGCAGCCGGTGGCACCGGTCGCCTGCTCGTCCAGATGGCCAAGCTGCGTGGCGCCGAAGTGGTGGCTACCGTCGGTTCCGACGAGAAGGCCGAGCTTGCCCGCTCGGCCGGCGCTGATCACGTCATCAACTACCAAAGGGTCGATATCGTCGAAGGGGTCGAGGCTGCGGTCGGCAAGGACGCCATCGATGTGGTGTACGACGGCGTGGGCGCCAGCACGTTCGACGCTGGCCTCGCTGTCTTGCGCGTCCGAGGCACGATGGCCACCTTCGGGAACGCCTCGGGAGCGGTGCCACCAATGGCTCCTCTGGCGCTGATGGCCAAGTCGCTGCTGCTCACCCGTCCGAAGCTGGGAGACTTCATGCGCACTCAGGAGGAGCGCGATGGCCGCTGGAACGAGATAGTCGGCTGGGTCGAGTCCGGCGAGCTCGATGTCCGGGTCGGGCTCGAAGTTCCGCTCGCGGAAGCCGCCACTGCGCACCGCGCCCTCGAATCCCGCCAAACCACCGGCAAGCTGCTCTTGCGGCCATAATGAAACGATGAGTACCCCTCTCCTTGCAGAGTTCGAGGCACTGGTCGACCGCGAGTGGGACCGCATGGCCAACGCCGGCACCTGGTGGACCGGCACCGAACGGGTGGCGATCGCAACTGAGGCGCGCATCGGTCACGACGATGCCCCTTCCACCAACCATCTTTCGACGGTGGCGATCGAAGCGGCGCGCCGGGTATCCGCCGAGGCAGCAACAATTCGACAAGTCGATATCGACCGTTGGGCCGACGGCGGCCTCGATCCTTTCGCCTACGTCGAGTTGATCGGCGTTGTTTCTCGACTGGCCGCCATCGACGTCACCGCCTTCGGGCTGGGAATGGATGAGCGACCACTCCCAGTCCCACAACCCGGCAACCCCTCACTCGAGCGTCCGACTGATGCTGTGGTCAGCAATGGCTGGGTCCCCACGGTTGGCCCGGCGTGGGCACCGGGCGCACTGTCCGCGGTGCCTGACGAGGTCGATGCCATGTTCGACATCCATGGCGTGCTGTATCTGTCGATGGAACAGATGCGCAACAACGAGATTGTTCGCAACGGCATTCATCGCGCCCAGATCGAGCTCACCGCGGCTCGCACGAGTTGGCTCAACGAGTGCTTCTATTGACTGCTGGCTCACACGTCGATGCTCCGTGCGAGCATCGAAACGATCGAGGACGGTGAGCTGATCTGTCCAACTATTACCTCCGGCCTCGGCAACTGTGGCGTGGCCAAGGGTGATGTGATTCGAGCATTCGCCGACTCCGTGGCGCTGCGTGACGACGATGAGTATCCCGACTGTCGGGTCCGCGCGGAGTTCGCGCTCGGCCGCGATGGCGCCGACCGGATAGCGATGGTTGCCGGGAACTTTTCGATGATGAACCGAGCGCTCGACGCCATCGGGGCGCCCATAGACAGCGCTATGGATTCGCTTGCCGCAGAGATGGGAACGTCCATCCCCGCTCATCTTCGCCGGCCGCGCTCAACCACGGTGCGAGACTCATAACCGGTCGCGAGTTGACAGCCGGTAGAACCAAGTTAGAGTCTCTAACCAATGACTGGACCCACAGTCATTCGCACCCTTGGGGGGGACCTGTGAAACGAAACTTACTCGCGCTGTTGGCGTTACTCTTCAGCTTCTCGATGATTGCTGCCGCATGCGGCAGTGACGACGAGAGCGGTTCAGATGATGCCGACATGGCGGATGATTCCGACGACATGGCGGATGATTCCGACGACATGGCGGATGATTCCGATGACTCAGCCGATGACGCAGCGGATGACTCAGCCGATGACGCAGCAGCGGCCGAAGAAGAGGCCACAGCTGACAGCGACGAAGGCGATGCCGGAGCCGTTGAAGGTGAAGCCGTCCAAGGCGGCACGCTCATCATCCAGAGCACCCAGGTGCCTCGTCACCTCAATGGCACCGTGCAATCTGGCTATACCACTGCCGTGCCTGGAACTCAGCTGAACGCCAGCCCGTTGCTGTTCGACGAAAACTTCGAGGCTCAGCCCTATCTGGCTGAAAGCTGGGAGATCGCTGAAGACGGACTGTCGGTCACGTTGTACTTGGTGCAGAACGCTGTGTTCCACGACGGCGTGCCGATCACCTCGGCAGATGTCGAGTTCTCGATCATCACCGCACGCGACAACCATCCCTTCAAGACGATGTTTGCTCCCGTCACCAGCGTCGACACGCCCGACGATCACACCGCGGTGATCAACCTCAGCGAGCCACACCCCGCCATCCTCTTGGCCATGTCCCCTGGCTTGCTCCCGATCATCCCGAAGCACATCTTCGACGATGGTCAGGACATGAAGACCCACCCGCGTAACACCGAAGACTTCGTTGCTTCAGGTCCGTTCACGCTGGCGGAGTACGAAGCAGGCTCGATCATCCGTTTGGAGGCCTTCGAGGACTTCTTCATTCCTGAGCGCCCCTACCTCGACGAGATCATCATCCAGATCACGCCCGATCCTGCATCGATCGTGCTCGGCCTCGAAGACGGCTCTACTCACATGTCGGCTACGCTCGGCGGCGCCGCAAACATCATTCGACTCCAGGACAACGACGACGTCATCGTCACCTCCGACGGCCATGAGGCTATCGGACCGGTCCAGTGGCTCGAACTCAACGTGAATGATCCGGTGTTGTCGGACGTGAGGGTGCGCCAAGCGATCGCCTACGCGGTCGATCGCAACTTCCTCGCCGACGTCATCGACCAGGGGATCTCATACCCGGCGATCACTGGCATCGACTCGTCGAGTCCGTTCAGCAACCCCGACGTCGAGACCTACGAGCAGGACCTCGATGCGGCTCGCGCTCTGTTGGCCGAGGCCGGTTATAGCGACGGTGACATCACCCTCACCATCGACTACATCCCACCGTCGCAGGCTCCCTACGCCGAGTACGTGGTGCAGGCCCTCGAGGACATTGGCATCAACATCGGCTTGAACGTGTCACCGGACTTCCCGACCTGGGCAGGCCGCGTTGCCGCTGGCGAGCATCAGATGACGATCAACAACGTTTGGAACTGGGGCGATCCCGTGATCGGCGTGCACCGCACGTACCTCAGCACCAACAATGTTGGTGTGATCTGGACCAACAACACCGGCTACGCCAACGCCGACGTTGATGCACTCCTCGCTGCGGCTGGCGCCGAGTTCGATCGGGACGCCCGCATCGCCCTCTACCACGAGTTCCAGGAGATCATCGCTGACGAAGTGCCGATCGTGTACCTGACCACACCGCCGTTCTGGCAGGCCTTCCAGCCAAGCGTTCAGAACCCACCGGTGGGCATCTGGGGTCACATGGGACCGATGCACGAAGTCTGGCTGTCCGAGTAAAACTAAAGTAGACGTAACAAGAAATGCAGATTGTCAGGACAATCGCAGTCAGGGTGGCCCAAAGTCTTGGGCTACTCCTGGCTGTGGTTGTCCTCAACTTCACACTTCTCAAACTGACACCCGGTGATCCGGCATTGGTCATCGCCGGCGAGAGCGGCGCAGCCGACCTCGAACTGCTCGAACAGATCCGGGAGGACTACGGACTCAACGAGTCGTACCTCACCCAGCTCACGACCTACGTCGGCAACGTCGTCCAGGGCGATCTCGGTGATTCCTTCTTCTTCAACCAGCCCGTCACAAAACTGATCGGCGCTCGGCTCTGGCCAACCATCCTGCTCGTCGCCAGCGCCTTAGCCTTCGCGATCGTCTCAGGTGTTTCCGTCGGCATCTTCACCGCTCGACGACCTGAGAGCCCGGTGAGCCATTTCGCCACCATTTTGGCGCTCATCGGCTACTCGATGCCCGTGTTTTGGACCGGCCTGCTGGTCATAATATTATTCGCAGCAAAGTTGTCGATCCTGCCGATTTCCGGCATGCATGATGTGACGTTCGATGGTAATTGGCTCCAGTCCTGGGTCGATATCGGCGAACACCTCATCCTTCCCGCGTTCACGCTGGGATTCCTCTATATGGCGCAGTACAGCCGCCTTTCACGAGCATCGATGCTCGAGGTTCTCCAGTCGGATTATGTGCGCACCGCTCGCGCCAAAGGCCTCGGTGAGCAAATAGTGGTGTACAAGCACGCCTTGCGAAACGCCGTGATCCCCGTTGTCACCGTGGCCGGCCTCCAGTTCGGCTCGCTCATCTCCGGAGCCCTGCTCGTCGAGACCGTGTTCAACTGGCCCGGCCTCGGGCGCTTGGCGTTCGACTCCGTGCTGCGCCGCGATATGCCGGTGCTGCTCGGGATCCTTCTGATCTCGGCAAGTCTTGTCGTGGCCGCCAACCTGCTTACTGATCTCGTCTACCGCCTCATCGATCCCCGAATCCGTGTAGGAGGCAAGTCCTCATGACCGACATCATGATCAGCGGCAGCGCCGACATTGGCCCTCCCGGACGCGAGGCGTGGCGGATGTTCTTCCGCAACAAGGCAGCCGTCGGTGGCCTCATCATGCTGATCGGCGTCATCTTCATGACGTACATCGGTCCGCTCATCTACACCGAAGACCCCGCCGACATCGTCGCCCGGCCGCTGAAGGGCCCGGGGAGCCCAGACATTCCGATTCTTGGCACCGACTATCTCGGACGCGATGTTTTCGCCGGCGTCATCAATGGCGGCTCGACCAGCCTTCAGGTCGCCATGGTCGCCGCCCTTCTGATCGTCCTCATCGGGGTCACTATCGGTGCACTTGCCGGCTTCTACGGCGGCTGGATCGACAACGTCCTGATGCGTTTCACCGAACTCTTCCAGGTGCTGCCAGCCCTACTCTTCTCAATGGTGGTCGTTGCCCTCTTTGAACCGAAGCCGCAAACGATCTCTATCGCCATCGGTGTGGTGCTGTGGCCGCAACTCGCTCGCTTGACGCGGGCGGAGTTTCTGCGGCTCAAGAACCTGGAGTTCGTCAAGGCTGCTCGCGCCATTGGATCGTCGGACTTCCGCATCATGTCGCGAGTCATCTTTCCGAATGCGCTGCCGCCGCTAATTGTGGCCACCACCCTCGTCATGGGCGGCGCGATCTTATTTGAGGCCGGCCTCGCCTTCCTTGGTCTCGGCGACCCGAACCATGTGAGTTGGGGTTTGATGATCGGCCTCAATCGGGCGAACTTTCTCACATCGTGGTGGACGGTCACATTCCCGGGCATGGCAATCTTTGTCACGGTGTTGAGCTTCAGCCTGATCGGCGACGGCCTGCAGGACGCGTTCAACCCCAAGCTGCGAGGCCGCTAATGGAACCACTTCTCAGCGTTCGGAATCTGACCGTCACATTCGGATCGTTCACCGCAGTGGAGGACCTTTCGTTCGATATCCACGAAGGGCAGACGCTCGCGGTGGTCGGCGAGTCCGGGTCGGGCAAATCGGTTACGGCCCTCTCGATCATGCGTCTCGTCGAACTTGGCACCCGAGGCAAGATCGAAGGCGGCGAGGTTTTGTGCCGGACGCCGTCAGGCGACGTCATCGACCTGGTGCAGCAGTCCGAGTCGACAATGCGCGACATCCGCGGCAACCAGATCTCCATGATCTTCCAAGAGCCGCTCACCAGCCTCAACCCCGTCTACACGGTTGGCAACCAGGTTGCGGAGGCGGTGATCCTCCACCAAGGCTTGAGCAAGGATGAGGCACGGGAGCGAGTTCTCGAGACGTTCCGCCTGGTTCGCATTCCCGATCCCGAGCAGCGACTCGATCAGTATCCGCACGAGCTGTCGGGCGGCATGCGTCAGCGGGTGATGATCGCCATGGCCCTCTCATGCGATCCCAAGATCCTGATCGCGGATGAGCCGACCACCGCTCTTGACGTCACCATCCAGGCCCAAATCCTGGGTTTGATGCGTGATCTTCGTGAACAGACAGGTGCCGCTGTTTTGATCATCACTCACGACATGGGCGTGGTTGCCGAGGTCGCCGATGAGGTCGTCGTCATGAATCAGTCAAGGCTCGTTGAGCGGGGCTCGGTCTACGACGTTTTCGAGAATCCAGCCGAGGACTACACCCGGGCGCTGCTCGCATCCGTGCCTCGGCTCGGGTCCATGGCCGGCACCAACACGCCAAGTCCGTTCGAGCTTGTGGAGTACGACCGGTGACCGCTGAGACCCCGCTCATCGCGGTGGAAAACCTCACCAAGCACTTCCCGGTCGGAGGCGGTGCCGTTGTGCACGCTGTCGAGAAGGTCTCGCTCGCCGTGGGCCACCGTGAGACCTTGGCAGTTGTCGGCGAGTCTGGCTGTGGAAAATCCACACTGGCCCATCTGATGATCCGACTTCTTAAGCCCACGAGCGGCACGATCAATCTGGACGGCACCGACATCACCTCGATGAGTAATCGAGCGATGCGCAACCACCGACGCAAGCTACAGATCATCTTCCAGGACCCGTTCGCAAGCCTCGACCCCCGCCGACCAGTCGGCAAGGCCGTGGCCGAACCTCTTATCGTGCATGGCCTTGCCAAGGACACCGATGTCGACGAGACGGTGGCAGAACTCTTTGAAAAAGTCGGGCTCACCCGGGACATGATTCGCCAGTTCCCGCACCAGTTCTCCGGTGGTCAGCGTCAGCGAATTTGCATCGCCCGGGCACTCGCTCTCCGACCGCAGCTTGTAATCGCCGACGAAGCCGTTTCCGCTCTTGACGTGTCGATTCAGGCCCAGGTCATCAATCTGATGATGGAACTTCAGTCAGAAATGGGCCTGAGCTTTCTCTTCATCAGCCACGACCTCGCCGTTGTGGAACGGGTGAGCCACCGGGTGGCAGTGATGTACCTCGGCCAGATCGTCGAACTCGGGCCACGAACTGCCATCTTCGAGAACCCGCTGCATTCCTATACGCGCCGGCTTCTCGACGCAGTGCCGGTCGCCGACCCTCGAGTTCGTCGCGACAGGCCGCTTATGACCGATGAGATTCCAAGTCCGGGCTGGGCTCCAGGTACAGGCCCGACCCACGTAGAACTCGTCGAGCACGATCCTGGGCACTTCGTCGCCGTAGAAGACTAAGTTCAGCTCAGAACAAGACACGTAGGGGTCTTGCCCCCGGGTGTCTTAGTCCGCTGCGTCGAGGTGAGCGGAGACGGCCTCTCGCCATTCGGTTGCGTGGGTGAGTTGGGGCGAATGGTAGGCGCCGGCGATTGTCACCAGTGAACCATTGGACACGGCGGCGGTGAGATCCTGGGCGTGATCGGTGTATGGGTGATCGTGCTCGCCGGCAATGACCAGGACCGGTGCATCGATATCGCCCAACAAATGAGCGATCGGCTGCAAGCCGTCATCAAAAATTGCCAGGCCCAGGGCTTTGCATGCCATCGGGTCCAACGAGTCGTTGACTTCTCGTCGCCTGGCCAGCATTTCCGGCGTGTTGGTTGCCAAGATCAGCGGGGTTTCATCCGACTCCCGCGCTCTCATGGGCGTGTCAAGCTGAATCGACCGGAAGAACGTCAGCCTTGCCTCGTGAATAGCCGGGTCGGCGATACTGAACTTCCATGCGGTGGTGTTGGCGAGGATCAGCGAGCGGATCAGGTCGCGACGAATGAATCCGAAACGCATGGACACGCGACCACCCATCGAGTGACCGAGAAGATGGATCGGCTCCTGCACCACGGTGGGCAGCCACGCGGCGAGGTCGTCGACGATGTGGTCGATCGTGTATGACTCCACCTCGTTCGACTTTGACGAGCGGCCATGGCCTCGTAGTTCGATGGCGAGCACACGGCGATTCGCGGCCAGCCCTTCGATCTGGCCGGCAAAATCCTGTGCTGATCCTCCGAATCCGTGAAGGATCACGAGCGGAGCGCCGGAGCCCGAGCCCCATTCATCCCATGCGAGATCGAAAGCTCCGACCGAGAACCGTTGGTGAAGGTCAAGATCCATTTGCCTGACCGTAGCTAACTCGAGGCCTCCGGCGCGGGGGAAAGGGGCAACGCCGTGGTGTGCTTCATCTCTTCCATGACGAATACCGTGCGAACGTCATACAGGTCGACCCTGGAGATCAACCGCTTGTAGAAGCCGTCGTACGCTTCGATTGATGGCACCACGACCTTGAGCATGTAATCGATCTCGCCACTGGTGCGGTGAGCTTCCATGATTTCGGGGAGTTCGGCCAGCGCCGCGGAGAAGTGATCCAGCCATGCGGCGCTGTGGTCGTTGGTGCGGATCTGGACGATCGCCGTCACCGTCAATCCAAGCTTTTCAGGATCGAGTAGGGCTACCCGTTGCCGGATGATCCCCAACTTTTCGAGGTTCTGGACACGACGCCAGCACGGTGTTGCGGTGAGTCCAACATGGTCCGCCAGTTCCCGTGCCGTCAATGAGGCGTCTGCTTGGAGTAAAAGCAGTATTTCCCGATCGATTTTATCCACAATCGAAGATTATGCCAAACAATGATGCTTATTGAGCAATTTCATTATCTTTATGAGCAGTACGCAGAAAATCAGCGAGATACTTGCGTTGGGAATTTCGTATTGTGAACGCCATGGCCTTGCCTCGATTTCTATCCGATCATCCCGAGTCCACGGGAGAGACCTACCGACAACACAGTCGAGTCGCATTCGGGATTTCGCGTCAACTGGCGGGAGCCGCGGCAGCGGCATTGATTCACGCCATCCTGCCGGGATTTCACAAGACCACGGCGAGCACACAAATCCACCGTCTCCATCGCTGCCTTGAGGCGGGCGACCGCGAGGCGCTTCTGCAAGGGGTCGAGCCCCGTCATCTCGAGCCTGTCCTGGACGAGCCCGCCTGATACTGGGGCCTTGTCGCTGGCGCTGACTAGTGTCGGCCCATGACCACCGTCCAGACCGTCACCGGGCCTATCGATAGCAGTCAGCTCGGCCGTGTACTCATGCACGAACACCTTGCCGTGGGTTACTCCGGCTGGGAGTCGGCCACGAACGATCAGCTCGACGCGGCAGAGATGTTGAAGGTCTGCATCAGCCATCTTGAGGAACTCAAGGACATGGGCTACTCATCGCTGGTGGATCCCTGCCCGAGCGATCTTGGTCGCGATCCTGAGCTGATGGTGGCTGCCGCCGAAGCCACCGGTTTCAACATCATCTGTGCGGTGGGGCTCTATCACGAGGCTGAAGGAAGCAAGCATTGGCACTTTCGCTCTCGGTTCGAGGATCTCACGCCGGTTCTCACCGAGTTGTATGTGGACGAGTTGACCAACGGCATCGGCTCTACCGGCGTCAGGCCAGGGATCATCAAGGCTGCCACCGGCCCGTATCAGGCCACCGACTACGAGCTCATCACCCTGGCGGCAGCAGCCGCAGCATCGATCTCAACCGACACGCCGATCACCACCCACACCGACGAAGGCACCCTGGGCGACCTCCAGCAGCAGATCTTCAGCGACGCAGGCGTGCCGGCGCATCGAGTTGTGATCGGCCACAGCTGCGGCAGCACCGATACCGACTATCACCTCGGCATAGCCCGTGGAGGCAGCTATCTCGGCTTCGACCGGTTCGGCCTTCCGATGGTGAGCGACGACGACCGCGTTGCCGCGCTTGCTCGAGTGATCGCAGCCGGCGCCGGTGACCGCGTCGTGGTCAGCCATGATTCGGTTTGGTGTTGGAAAGGGCAGCCTTGGCCACCGAAGCTCCGACCCCGGATCGCGGCTCGGTTCGTGCCGACATTGTTCGACCGAGAGATCGTGCCAAAGCTGATCGATGCAGGCGTTGATGAGACCGCCATCGCGCGGCTCACCGACGACAACCCACGGGCGTACTTCGAGAGCACTCCCCTGGTCTCGCTCACATGAGTGATGCCACAGTCATGAGCGACAGCGCTGGTGTCCTCGACGCAATCGCTACCACCCGGTCCATTCGGCGCTATCTCGCCGAGCCCGTCCCCGACGACGTGTTGCGCGACATTTGCTTTGCCGCCAGCCGGGCGCCCAGCGGATCGAATCGGCAGAATTTCCGCATGATCGTGCTGACGGCGGGCCCTGAGGCTGAAGCAGCAAAGCAACTCGTGGCGACCGGGGCCAAAAAGCTCTGGGCTGCGAAGCGCCGCAGCGATGGCTACGAGAGCGGGAGTGGGATCGATGACAAATCTCCCAAAGCTCGCATGGCACGCTCGATGGATGCCTATATCGAAAACCTGCCGACTGTGCCGGCACTCATCTTCCCGTGTTTGATTCGCCACCGAGCCCCCACCCCAACCGAGGGTGCATCTGTGTATCCGGCGATGCAGAACCTCCTGCTTGCGGCCCGGGCTCGGGGGTACGGGGGTGTTGTCACGATGTGGCACTTGGCCGCGGAGAAACAGCTCACCGAACTGCTCGAGATTCCGGAGGGAGTGTTCGTTGCCGCCACGGTCACCCTCGGCAAACCAGCGGGCGCTCATGGCCCTGTACGGCGCCAACCACTCGCCCATTTCATCTACGACGGCAAGTGGGGAGACTCACCCCAATGGGCGACCGACCCACCCGGCACGCGCTACACCAGTGCTGGCCCTACAAAGGACTGACGCGAAACTCAAGGGGACGAAGCTGCTGCCTCGACTACTCCGCAGCGTCGGTTCCGCCGCCGCCGGCCGCCTCGTGCGTCGCGATCTCGGACTGATCTGGCCCCTCGGCAACGAGGTGCTCTCCCTGGTTGCGAAGCCACACGGTCTGCTGCGGGAACGGAATCTCGATCCCGGCCTCGTCCAAGGCTTCCTTTACCCGCAGACGAAGCTCGCGTTCGGTCGCCCATTGCATCGACGGCTCGGTCTTGACCGCGAGGCGGATGGCGATGCCTGATGCGCCGAGTTCTTGGATGCCCCAGACCTCGGGGCGTTCCATGAGTTCGTCGCCCCCCCACTCCGGGTCCTCCCAGAAATCGTCGGCGACCCGCTGGATCACACCTTGAGCGAACCGGAGATCGACGTCGTAGGCGACCTCAATATCTAGGAGCGCTCGCGACCAGAGTTGCGAATAGTTGCCGACACGGGAGATCTCGCCGTTGGGCACGTGCCAGACGGTGCCCGTCACGTCACGAATCGTTGTCGACCGCAGCGACACCTTTTCGACGGTGCCGGTGGCGTACCCGAGGTCGATGACATCACCGACGCCGTATTGGTCTTCGATCAGCATGAACAGACCAGAGAGAAAGTCCTTCACGATCGACTGCGCACCGAAGCCCAGGGCGATTCCGCCGATACCGGCGCCGGCGATCAACGGGCCGAGGTCGATGTCGAGTTGGCCGAGAATCATCATCGCCGCGAAGGTCCACACCACGGCCACAACGATGCTGCGCAATACGAGACCAATCGTCTCGGCTCGGGCCTCGGCTCGCTTGGATTCCTTCTCCACCAGGAGCCGGGCCGGTGCTCGGTCCCGTAGTGCTTGCAGACGGATCTCGTTCGGTGTTGCTGCGACCGTGTTCACAAAGCGGGAGACCGCGCGCTGGAGAACCTTTGAAGCCACGATCGCTAGCAGCGCAATCAAGGCGATACGAACCGGCCGATCCAGCAACCAGTCCGCGGCAGTGGCGGCTAACGCATTATCGGTCCATTCGAAGACTTTTTGGCATGTGTACGTGCCCTCGATGCCACAGGCGTCGATACGCGCCTCATCGGATACCTGGGCGAACACTGACTGAACGAGCACGGTCGGCATGTCTCGACGCTACGCCTGGACGTTGATCCGGCGGTGGATCTGCCAAAACATCTACCGATACTCTCGTATTAGCCATTTGCTGTCTTTTTGACTAGATTTCCTTGCATGAACCACTATAGGTTGGGACAAGCAGCGCAAATGCTAGGGATCAGTGTCGATACCATGCGACGCTGGGCTGATCAGGGACGGGTCGCCACCGTTCGCACCGACGGTGGCCAGCGCGAAATCGAAGGGCCAGAGTTAGCCCGATTCGCCATCGAACTCGGCGAGGGACCGGTAGATGACGGCCGAGCCGTGTCGGCCCGCAATCGGTTCCCCGGCCTCGTCACCCGAGTGGTTCGAGACACTGTGATGGCCCAAGTCGAGATCCAGGCCGGCCCGCACCGTATCGTTTCACTCATCTCTGCCGAAGCAGTCGACGACCTCGGACTCGAACCCGGCGTTGCTGCGGTTGCCACCATCAAGTCGACGAATGTGGTGGTGGAGCGACCCACATGAGCCAACGCCCACTGGCGGCGATCTTGGCGCTCTCCGCCGTGTTCGCCATCGCTACTATCGCGGCTTTTGCTCTCGTCGCGTCGGGCGACGACGACCCCGATCGAGCATTGATCCTTGCCCCGTCGTCTCTCGCCGTCGCCCAGGACAAACTTGATGCGGCGCTCGCCCAACTCGGTATCCCCGCGCCCGAATGGGTATTCGCCGGCAGCCAAACCATCGTGGCTCAGCTAATCGACGGCGCTCCCGCCGACCTGTTACTCACGGCCAACCGAGTCACCCTGGACCGGGCCCGCGCTGCCGGTGTCACCGGCGCGACCGAGGTCGCGTTCACAGAGAATCATCTCGTGCTGGCCGTGGCCCAAGGCAATCCCGGAAATGTCGCAGAACTCGCCGACCTTGCCGATCCGTCGCTGCTCATCGGCGTGTGCGCCACCACAGTCCCATGTGGCCGACTCGCCAACGAGATGACCACGGCTCTTGGGGTTAATGTGGCCGCCGATACCGAAGAACCCAACGTCCGCTCGTTGTCCACCAAGCTGGTGGCGGGGGAACTCGATGCCAGTTTGATTTATCGCACCGATGCTCTCGCCGCGGGCGTCGAAGTGATCGATGTGCCTGGAATCGCGGACTATCGCACCACGTATTGGGGCACCTCCCTCACCGGCGACAACGCGGTGCTCGACTTTCTACTGAGTGCCGAAGGCCAGGCCATCTTGCGTTCAGCAGGATTCGGCTCATGAGGCCACCTACGCGGCACGCGCCGACACCGCTTCTGATCCCGGCATGCATCGGCCTACTGATCGTGGCTGTGCCAATCATCGGGCTGCTGCAGCGGGCGCCGTGGTCGTCGTTGGTGGTACAGCTCACCAACCCGGCAGTCGTCGATGCCATCGGCGTTTCCCTGATCGTCAGCATTGTGAGCGCGACGCTTTGCCTTCTTCTGGGCCTTCCGTTGGCGTGGGCACTCGCACGAATCGATTTGCGCGGTGGGCGACTCATTCGTGCCGCGGTGATGTTGCCGATGGTTCTTCCACCAGTGGTCGGCGGCACCGCTCTGCTCTTTGCTCTTGGCCGTCGCGGTCTTGTCGGCCAATGGCTCGACCGCTGGTTCGGCATCACGCTGCCGTTCACTACCGCCGGCGCGATTCTTGCCGCAACGTTCGTCGCTCTACCGTTTTTCGTCACCACGGTTGAGGCTGCGTTACGGCAAAACGATACGGACCTCGAGGAAGCCGCCGCGGTGTCGGGGGCCCGACCGTTGGTGGCTTTCCTTACCGTCACGGTCCCTGCGTCGCGCGAGTCGATCGTGGCTGGCCTCGCGCTGGCATGGGCGCGAGCATTGGGTGAATTCGGCGCCACCGTCACCTTCGCCGGCAACCTCGCAGGCCGCACCCGGACACTGCCGCTGCAAACATTTCTCGCCCTCGAATCCGACCCCGAGGCAGCGCTCGCCATAAGCGTGCTACTACTCACCATCAGCCTCGGCGTGTTGGTCGCGCTCCGCGGTCGATGGCTCGTGCGATGACCATCATCATCAGCGGTCGTATCCGCCGAGGAGACCTCGACCTTCAACTTGATCTCGAACTCCCGCCTGGTCTTACCGCGATCGTTGGCCCCAACGGTGGCGGAAAAACGACGATCCTTCGTCTCATCGCCGGGTGGGAAGCACGCGACGAGGGCACCCTCACCATCAACGAGCGAGTCTTCGATAGGCCATCCACCGGCGTATTTGTTCCGGCCGAGGAACGCCAGTTGGCCATGGTTTTCCAAGGCCACCGTCTGCTACCGCATCTCAACGCCATCGACAATGTGGCCTACCCGCGCCGCCGGCGCGGCGAAGATCGTTCGACGGCTCGGGATCACGCCGCGGCTGCGCTCCATTCGGTCGGCGCCGACGCACTCGCCGCCCTTCGCCCTCATTCACTTTCGGGCGGACAGAGCCAGCGGGTTGCCATTGCCCGCGCCGTCGCCGCGGATCCGACTGTGCTTCTGCTCGACGAGCCGCTGGCCTCGGTCGACCCGGAAGGGCGACCGCTCCTTCGCAAGCTTTTCAGGTCGTCCCCGGCCATTTATGCGGTCTGGGTCACCCACGACTCCCACGATGCCGACCTAGCTGACTGCCTCGTCTCGGTATCTGCGGGCGAGATCCGCCAGACTGAGCAGACATGAGCGACCACATTGACCCCACTACAGCATTTCGTCTCGATGACAAGGTCGTGCTTGTCACCGGAGCGAGCTCAGGACTCGGCGAACGATTCGCTCGTGTAGCAGCTGCCGCAGGAGCGACGGTTGTGCTCGCTGCTCGACGAGTCGAGCGACTCGAGGCCCTCGTCGACGAACTACCGAACGCGGTAGCTGTGCCCATCGATCTCGGCGAGCCGGGTGGACCTGAGGCATGTGTTGCGGCAGCTGTGGATGCCTGCGGCCGGGTCGATGTGCTCATCAACAATGCGGGCATTTCACAGGTGGAACCGGCCCTCACAATGACCACAGACAGCTTTCGCCACGAGATTGAGATCGACCTGGTCGCACCCTTCGCCGTTGCCCGCGAGGTGGCCAAGGCTGCAATCGCTGCGGGCCGACCAGCGTCGATTATCAACCTGGGCTCTGTGCTTGGCTCGGTGGCCGGCGGCAAGCTCCGCGTTCCCGGCTACGCCGCGGCCAAGGGCGGCGTTCACAACCTCACCCGCGAGCTGGCATCTCAGTGGGCCCGCAGAGGCATCCGCGTCAACGCGATCGCCCCAGGCTGGTTCGAGACGGAAATGAATTCCGAGATGTTCGCTGATGCCGGCGGTGAGGCCTATATGCGTAACGGCGCCGCCATGGGCCGTCCCGGAGCCGCTGGTGAACTGGACGGTGCGATGTTGTATCTGGCGAGCAATGCGTCCAGTTTCGTGACGGGCCAGGTCTTGCACGTCGACGGCGGCTGGACCATCAGCTGATCGAGCTGTCTCTAGTCTCGTGCCCGCTCGTCACGAGAGGGGGAACGCCGTTGCCCGAGTTCAACGCCGATGGTGAGGTGGCGGCGATGGTGTGCACCTCCTCCCCCATGGGTGCGCACCATCGCCCCACCTTCCAAAGCGCAAAGGCCTCGGACGGCACGTACTCGAAACTTCGAAGGACGTGAGCGGGCCGTATGTTGTGCCGCGTTTCCCCATTTCGTCAAGGGGTCAGGCGTGATTTCATTCTGGGGGATTGCCGTCGTTCGTGGGATCCAATGAGTTTTTGAGGAACGACAGTTGGAGGAGCAGCAGATTCTCGGCTACTTCTTCTTGCGGCGTCATGTGAGTGACCCCCGAAAGCGGCAGGACAGTGTGCGGTTTTCCGGCCTCAAGCAACGCTCGGCTGAGTTGGAGCGTGTGGGCGGCGACGACGTTGTCGTCGGCAAGACCATGGACCAACATCAGCGGACGCGTCGGCTTGTCACCCATCTGTGCCGGCTCGGTGCAGAGATCCGATATCTCATAGTTGGCCGGCTCAGTGCCGGGGTGACCGAGGTAGCGCTCGGTGTAGTGCGTGTCGTAGAGACGCCAGTCGGTGACAGGGGCACCAGCGATGGCGGCGTGGAACACATCGGGGCGGCGAAGCACTGCAAGCGCAGCGAGGTAGCCGCCAAACGACCAGCCGCGGATGGCGACCCGTGAGAGGTCAAGGGCCGAGTTGGCTTCGGCGGCTGCGTGTAAAGCTTCGATCTGGTCGGCGAGCACGGGGGCTGCGAGATCTCCTCGCACTTCGCGTTCGAACGCTGGCCCTCGCCCGGGGGTACCGCGGCCGTCGGTCACGAGCACTGCGTAGCCCTGGTCCGCGAACCATTGGCTGGCGTAAAATAAACCGGCCGCCTGCTGCACCCGCTGAGCGTGAGGCCCGCCGTAGGGATCGAGGAGTACTGGCAGCGGCGAGCCATCATGATTTTTGGGAAGCAGCAGGGCCGTGGCCAACCGCCGACTGCCGAGGCGGTGGAGCGAGACATTCAGCTTGAGATCGGGTATTTCAGAGTGGTCGGCTATGGCAGCGACGGTCGTCGGGCCCACAACGATTTGAGGTGAACGATCATCCTCGGTGATCGACCGACGGCTGCGAACCTCGGTGCTGGCACCCACGATGGCGCTGTGAATCCCGTCGCCTTTGGTCAGCCTGGTTGCCGAACCATCCCATGTCACCGCAATGAGATCGACCGTGGTGGGGTCATACGAGCCGGCGATCAGAACGCGTTCTTCGTTGGCGTCGATCACCCGACGGACCTGTAGTTCGTCGTCGGTAACAGCCCGACCGTCGATGCAGAGACGACGAGCGGCACCTCGGTCTTCGACTGTGACGAGACGGCCGCGGTGGAGCTGTGGCATTCCCGGGATCAGTTCGACCCAGTGCTCGTCGGTGATGCGATGCCGCTCGGTGGTTGTCCCCGTCTGCGGGTTGACCTCAAGCACGGCGAGGGTGCGTTGGTCGCGGGTCTGCACGGTGAGGATGAGCCCCTCCTGAGACCATGAAGCGTCGGCCAGGTATTCCCAGTTGCGGTCGGCCCACGAAGATCCGCCGTGCCAGTCGACATCGACGCGGCTGCCGTCGAGGCCGACGATTGCGAGTGCGACTTCGGCGTTGGCGGTGCCGGCGCCGGGGTAACGGATCGAGGTGGGCGCGGCGGATGGGTCCACGGGGGCGGCGATCCACCACTCATCGATCGGGGCGACGTCCACTCGCTCGACGAGCAGTCGGAGGCTGTCGGGGGCCCACCAGAATCCGCGCGTTCGGCCCATCTCCTCACCAGCAATGAATTCGGCGGCGCCCCAAGAGACTGTGTCGCCATCCTCCTCGATTACAAGTCGATCACCGGCGTGATCGGCTACACGCAGCGCGTTGCCGGCCACATAGGCAACTGAGGAACCATCGGGCGACAGTCGAGGATCAAAGGCGCCATCCGCCGTCGGCAGCATGTCGATCTTTCCCGTCTCGAGATCAACACGCGCCACCTGAGCACCGATAGCGAAGGCGGCAACGGTGAGGTCACGCGTGGCGTCGTAGGCCACGATTCCGCCACCCGACTCCCGGGCGCGTTCGCGACGGGCCCGTTCCTTCGCTGGGAGGTTTGCATCGTCAGCACCAAGGGCGGCCGGATCAACGATTAGTCGTTCGTCGCCGGTCGCCGCATCGATCGCCCAGAGACCATTGACCGGATCCTCCGGCCCCGATGATCGCAGGAACATGACCAGCGACCCATTCCCGGCAACACGGATGTCACGGGGGGCGCCGAGCGTGAACCGTCGGGTTACCGCCTGGCGGCGGGGGAACGACCTCAGGTTTGTCATCCCCGGATTGTGCCCGAAATACGCGCGCCGGGCGCAGCGAGCGCTCCTGATCGATCAGACACGGTGGACTATTTGGGCGAGTCGTGCTCGGCCGTCGGCGACGAGAAAGCCGCGACCAGGGATGTCAATGCAGCCGAGACGGCTTGGGAGCGGCGCTCCGAGTAGGTCGCCGTCGAGCGGGTCGGGCTGCAACAGGATCCCGGCTCGCGAAGCTGCGAGGTCGGCCGACCAGTGACCGTAGGCCTGCCGGATTCGGCTCGGGTGGGCGCTGGCAATCACATGAACACCTTCCGGTGGTCTTGCCACCAGACGAGCAAGGTCACCGGTGGGGTCTCCCACCGTGAGACAATCGTCAATCAAAACCAGTGTTGGCCCACGAGTGGACAACACGGCAATGAGCTCTGGTGGCTGAGTCTGGTCGACGTCGAGTGCTGCGGCCAACGCCGCGCCCACGACAACCGAGGACGGCGCCAAGTGACCAATGGTGACCAGAGCCGTAGTGCGACCGCTGCGGGCGGGGCCAAGCACCAGCGCATGTTCACCACCGTGCAGCGTGAGCGAAGCCAGTTGGAGATTGGCGTCGGCAACCGCGATATGGAGTTCAGCGACGGCGCCAACGGCGACCGAGGCTCCGACTGCTGAGGTTGGAATCGAGGGGGCCAGGATGCCGATCTCAAAGGGTGCATTCGCAGGGCGATCGCTCATCCAGTTCGATGCTGCGTCGGCCACGCTGGATCCGGAACGCATGACGTGTAGCAGCGAGCCGTCACTGACCCGTCGGCCTCGCCCCGGGGGTAGATCGACATCAATGGCCGGCAGGCCAAAACGAAGGGCATCGGCGGGGTCAGCGGAGCCGTGAAGAAGAACGGTGCCGGCGGTGGCGGCCATGGCCGTTGGCAGTTCGGCGGCGCGGCGAATTGAGATGGCCACGACAACACCTACGGCGGGGCCGTCGGCCCAGACGCGAGCCAGCTGTTGGTGGATCTCGCTGTCGCGGATTGGGTCGTGGGCCCGTTCGAGCCCTCCTAGGTCGTCGACAACCAGAAGGATTGGCGGTTCTGTTCCGCGCTGCGTTGCACGCCGAGTCGCTATTTCGTCATCGAGTCGCCGTAGGAGTCGACGGCGACGCTCGGCGTCAGTGGGTCCGATGACAACTCCTAGTGCCTCAAGCGCGGCAAGTTCACCCGCATCGAGGTCGATGACGTAGACGTGGCCACCCCCTTCGATACAGCTAAATGCAGCTTCAGCGAGCGTCGATGTTGCACCACTACGCCGGCCGCCCAAAACGACGAGATGGCCGTCGGTCGGCTTCCATCCTTCTATTCGTCGGCGTTGGCCATCGGGGTCGTCGATCAACCACCATCCATCGGGGTTGCGTTCGGCTGTCGGGGGTAGTGGGTCCGGCCAGGGAGGCCGAGGCCGCGGACGGTTTCCCCATGCGAGGCCGATGGTGTGGACGAGCCGCTGAAGATCCGTTGGCCCATCGTCGAACCCTGGCGACATGGCTTCACTCTCGTCCAGGACTCGAATTTCAACCGGCGGTCGTTGAGCCTGGCGGCCGGTGATGATCGCCGATTGAAACGCTATGAGTTCAGACGGACCGAGCCGGGCGATGGCCCGGCCTGGCCGCGATCGCGAGATCGCTGCAGCATCGGGTGAGCCGATGACATCGACGGAGTCGTGGGTGTCGGTCACACGCAGGGCAATGCGGCAGCCGGCATTGGCTCGGATGTCGTCGGTCACCACACCAGCCGGGCGCTGTGTGGCGAGTACGAGATGAACACCGAGGCTTCGGCCCCGCTGGGCAATACCTACGAGGGCGTCTAAAAAGTCGGGGAGTTCAGAGGCGAGCGTGGCGAACTCATCGACCACAACCAACAAGCGGGGCAGCGACTCCCCCGGCGACTCGATGGAACGAAAGGCTGCGATGTCCTGGGCGCCGACCGCTCGGAGTCGGTCCTCGCGGTATCGCAACTCGGCTTGCAAGCAGTGCAGGGCCCGAGCGGCCAGCGACTGATCGAGGTCGGTGACGAATCCGGCGATGTGGGGCAGTCGGCGACAGCAGTCGAAGGCGGCACCGCCCTTGTAGTCGATCAAAACGAAGGCGCAGTGATCGGGGTCGTGGGTGGACGCCAGCCCAGCAACGAGCGACCGCAGGAGTTCAGACTTTCCTGAGCCGGTGGTGCCACCGACGAGAAGATGCGGCCCGGCCCCAATGAGGTCGAGGTCAACCGGACCGTGAGCGTCCGCACCAATAACGGCCGTCAACGTGTCGCGCCCGCAGGTGTCGGCCCAACGACCAAGGATCTCGGCCGGGTCATCGCCACCGATACCGAGGGGCGCAAGCAGTGGCACAGTGTCGGGCACCCCGGCGTCACGGCGGTGCAGGGCTGGGTCATCGAGTTGGGCGAGACGCCGTGCCGCGGCGAGTGCCTGCGAGCAGGAGAGGCCCCAGGTTGTAGCGGATTTGATGCCATCGGCACGGCGCGGGTCACGCTGGGTGACCCATCCGACGGGGTCAAGCTGTAACAGATCGGTGCATCCGGCCGGTAGCCGATCGATGGTCGGAGCAATCACGATCACCGCCACGCGTTCGTGGTCGACCAATCGGCGGCCGACGGTGTCGCGCCCATGAAACGCGGCGGGGTCGTCGAGAACTGCTACTACGCCAGCGTTCGACTTAGACGAGAGCCCGGCGAGCGCACGATCGGCGATCTCGGTGTCGGCGGTGCGGCCGATGAGCGCGCCTGGCTCACCGTCGACCGGGTCACCGCAGTGCGGTAGCCACCGGCACCATGCCCAGTCTTCGGATGCTTCTGGCGACGCGGCGATGACAAGGCGCGCCACCGACGGCCCGTGGTGGACGACGATCTGGGTCGCAAGGGCGCGAGCTAGGCCTTGAGCCGGGGGTCGCGGCCCGACGATCCCCACGATTCGACCGGGTGAAAGGTCGATGACTAAGGGGACCGCGACGAGTCGGGGCGCGGCGTTGACAGTCTCGATGGCAAGGCTGCTCGGCTCGAGATCCGTGCCTGCTCCTTCGACCTGAAGGGTGGGAGCGAATCGAACTTCGGTCGTCCCGATACCGACGTGATACGCGTCGATATCGGCGGCTCCTCGTTCCCAGATCCGCGACGAGAGTTGGGTGGCACGCTCAATGACCACATCTATCTTGGGCACAACTGATCGCCGCCTGGCCGTTTCGGCCGCGACGAGCGATGGCAGCCGCGCCTCGAGCGCGGCGCATGCCTCTCGCTCGTGAGCCTTGGCTTCGCGGTGTTCGCGCTCGGCCCGGTGCCGTCGCTCCCACCACATTCCGAGCGTGATGAGCGGCCCGAGGGCGGCGAAGATGGCCAGCATCGGTGAGAGGAGCAAGGCAATGACTGCGCCGCCGATAATCGGTAGGAGCAGGCCGGCGATCGACAGTGGTTCGCTCGGCGAGCGACCGGGCGGTTCTGGCGGCCCACAGATCGCCGCTGGCTCAACCGCTGGGGCGAGGCGTGGAGGCCGGTTGAAGGGCACGGTGCCGTCGGCCAGGCCGATTCCCTCTTGCAGGGCGAGGGGGGACGCATCGGCTCGAGCCTTGTTGTCCGCCGACAACAGGGCTCGAGCCATTGGTTTCACCGGGACAACGGGGGGCGTGGGGCTTGGGTGGACAAGCGATCCCTGGCGAAGAGCGAGTTGGTCGATGGGGGTGGCGGGCGGATGCCACCGCCCATCGACGATGACGCCACGAGCAAGGGGGGTCGTGGCGCAGTTGGTGGAGGGTTCCAGAGCGAGGGCGAGATCATCCGCCGAGAGGTCTTCACCATTGATCAGGACCTCAACCTCACGGTTGAAGCGATCGATCACCCGGAACCCGTTCACGAGTCAGTTGTGTTCGAACCGTCTGCGGTTCAGATGGTGTCGAGGGCCGATACGCCGGCCTGAAGTTCGCGACTGATGAAGGTGGAGTGTTCGCCGAGTGCGTTGACCAGATTGGTGAGATTCGGACGGAACTCGGTGTTCCACAGCGTCTGAAACCGGTCGGCGCGGGCACCCTGCCATGTGGTGCCGTCGATGCCGCCTTGGATGGCGCGGATCACATCTTGCACCGCCTGCTGTTGCCGGCCGAAGTTGCCGGCCAGTTGCTCCATTTGACTCTTGCTCATTACCAGCATGTCGCCAGCCACGATCATCACTTCCCATCAGTATGTTTCATGTTGTTTGATACGTTTACTATGCACTAGATGCAATTGCAATGCAACAGATTTATTGAAAGACCCAGAAATGGTGTCGCTGGAGGGCCGGCCTCAGACAGGCGTTGACTTCTGCCCTTAGGGTTCACCCCCGATGACCAGTCCTTCCCCCGCCAAGGCGATCACCCGCCGTATTCTCGGCTCACCAAACGACTGGCAGATTCGGCGCCCCCGCGTCCGCATGCCTTCCCCCAGCCTCAGCTGGGTTGGTCCGATCACGGTGATCGCCAGCGTTGCTGTGTCGTGGCTTGCGTTCGCCGATGCGATCGGCGAAGAAGGCGAGGGCAGCCCAGCGTTCGGGCT
>JAACCU010000189.1 GCA_009937405.1 Actinomycetota bacterium | reverse complement strand
ATGATCGGCGAACCGGTGTAGTCGGCAACGTCAACCACCGGAATCCCGGCGTCATCAATGGCTCGGGCTGTTCCCCCCGAGGAGATCAGTTCCCATCCAAGATCATGAAGGCCGCGGGCAAAGTCCACCACCCCGGTCTTGTCAAAGACAGACAGCAGAGCACGGCGAGAGCTATTTGCTTCGGACACGCATCGAACCTACCAGCGCCTTCGCGCCGCCAAAGGGAAGGGTCAACTACGGTTGTCGCCAACGGAAACCATGCGAAAGGACAATTATGACCAATGACGTAGAATCGAGCACGGTCATGCTGATAGCCGGCGGGGCGGTGCTATTCATCTCGACATTCCTGGACTGGTTCAGTGTGGGTGATGGCGGGTTCTCATACGGAGCGAACGCGTGGGAAGTCAATGCATTCGGACTTCTTGGAATCTTCTGTGCCGCTATTGGTGTCGCGATCGGCGGCAGTGCCGTCGCCGACAATGTTGGGAACGTTTCACTGCCAGACCAACTGCTCGGGTTCACCGCCAAGCAGGTGCACTTGATCCTCAGCAGCTTTGCCCTACTCATCACCGTCGGCTTTCTGTTCCGCGGTGACGTCGGTATCGGCCTCATCCTCGGCCTTCTCGCATCAGGCGTGATGGTTGCCGGTTCCTTCATGGCCATGCAGCCCGCAGACGGCACCGGCGACGCCCCACCGACCCAGTTCTGATTACCGCTCAGTTCTGAAATCGAGTCACTTGTCGCCGGGTGGCGCCAGGAGCGGGTCAGTGCACTCGCCGCCTGCGCCGCCCGCCGGCGCGGATCGCACCAACTCAACCGGGTCGATATAGCCGCTTCCGGATGCTTCAGAACCAAGGAACTGTTCAATCGCAGTAGCCACCGCCCCCGCGATTGCGGCCTGGCCATCAGCCGTAGACAGCAACACAACCGTGTCGGGCGCAACGAGACCAGGGATGTCCACGACAACCGCCGCAGCATCGCCGCTCTCACGAAGGACCACGAAGTAGTCGGTTCCGCGCTGGTTGAGTAGGGGCCGGACCCCTGGCTCCTCAAGCGCCGGCCAGGACGACCCGAGGGAGTCCATGGCCCCAGTGAGACCTGCATAGATCAACCCGCCCAATCGGCGGCTCTCTTCATCGTCGGCCTGATGGACCACTTCGACCCCCGCCGGACCGGCCAAAGAAGCGTCGCCGGCAACGAGACGTAACGAGACGAACACGTGGGCGCCACTTGTCTCAGCAAGGCGCGCCCTAGTCGACGCATCAATCGAGATGTTCGTCCAACGGCTGAGCACGGTTATTACATCTGACTCCGCCAGCCGACGCTCGATTACCCGCGCTATGGGTGCGGTCGCGGGCTCCGGATCGAGCACAACATGGGCCGCCGATCGTTCCACGCCATTGACGACTTCCACCTCGTTGCCGCAGGGGCTGAGCACCACCCACCCGCCGACAACACGTTGCAGGATCGGCACCGTATAGCCATCGAGTTCAAGTACGCCAAGCCCGATTCCCGGCGATGGCAGACGATCGGCGAACGGGACTGTGGCCAGTGCGGTCGGGTCAGATTCCGTCGAGTCAGCCACCGCAGTGGATGAATCCTCTGGCAACGCGTTTGCCTCGGCCCCCTGGCCATCGAGCGCGACTCCGCTGGTGCCACACGCGACCAGGGCCAGAACGCTCGTCAAGAAAAGGGCACCTAGGTGCGGGGTGCTCACTGCAGTGTCGGATCGACGCAGTCGTTGGTCCGGCCCGCGCCCGAAGGCCCATAGCCACGAAACATGGGGTTTGCGGTAAACCCACTGCCGGGTGCGGTCGTCTCCACCAACCGATCTATGGCGCGAAGCGTCGCTGCCGCCAGTTGCTGCTGACCCGCCGGGTCGGCGTCAAGATCTTCCTCGGCACGATTGCTGATGTAGCCGAATTCGACCAGGACGCTGGTGACCGGGCCCGGACGTCGGAGCACACCGTAGTAGTCGCCCCCTGAGCGGTTTGGGCGGCTCATCGCGCCAGCGTCGCTGAGACTGACCCAGTTGATGTCGTAGCCGTCGAGCGTGGCGAAGACCTCTTCGTACATCAAGCCGGCAAGCCGTTTCGACTCACTCGACTCGATTTGGTGGTACATCTCTGTACCGGGGTCAGCGCTACCGGCGTCAGTACCGGCATTGAAGTGAATCGAGATGTTGGCGATCGGATCGAGGGCCTGTGCGATCTCGCCGCGCGTCACAATCGGCACTCGGACGTCAGTCTCACGAGTCATGATGACGGAGTAGCCCGAGCCAACCAGCGCGTCGCGGATCTTCAACGCCACCTGAAGATTCAGATCCGCTTCACGGAGCCCTCCGGGCCCAACGGCCCCCGACTCCCTCGATCCGCCATGACCAGCATCGATGACAAAATCGGCAGACTCGACCACTTGCCCTTCAGTGAGAATCGCGGTGCGTCCACACGGCGTCCACACCTGCCACCCATCCGCGGTCGTGGCAATGATCGGGGCGATCCACCCCGTGTTGGTGATGAGAATGCCGTCAGTTTGACCGTTGAGGGGAACACCATTTTCATCTCGCACCAGGTCCACGAGAGGTAGATCCAGAACTGCGGGCGCTGTGGATGCGGGCGTGGTGGATGCGGGCGTGGTGGATGCGGGCGTGGT
>JAACCU010000188.1 GCA_009937405.1 Actinomycetota bacterium | reverse complement strand
TAGGAGCCGAGCCCGCGTGGTCGGGCCACAATCGACGAGAGGAAATATCGGGCTGGCTGGTAGTGCGCGGCCGCCGAGGAGTCTTCGGCGAAGTGACCCGCGGCCAGGTCGTCCCGCACGAAGAACGCATTTACCCCTGAGAGGTCACAGTGGACCAGGCGGTACCCCTTCTTCTTTCCAAGCTTTGCGAGCGCTCCCAGGCCCGCACCATGGTGAGATGTCCCGTCCCAGCCGCGATCAGGCGCGTATGACTGCACCCATGTCATCTCCGGGGGCCAGATCGCGTTGTATTCCACGACCAGCACTCGGGGCCGAAACGCCTCGATCGCCTGCCAAACCCAGTAGTCATTGCCGTCGATGTCGATGGAGATGAGATCTGGTTCTGACGGCACCTCGTTCGCGAGGAAGATGTCTTCAATGTTCTCCGCTGTCACCAGCGATCGAAGAACGCGCAGCTGCCCCGGCTCGATGAAGCTGTGATGGCTCTTCTCGATCGACGTGACCAGATCCTGGTCTCCATCGATCCACAATCCGTTCCAGTCCCGGTGGAGGAGATAGAGCGAGTTGTTCTCGATTCCATTCCCGCAGCCGAACTCCACGAACGACTCATTGATCGTGCCGATGCGATTGAAGATCTCCGAGAGCACGCCGTCCTCTCCGTTCTGGGAGAAGACGCGCCGTTCAAAGGGGGCGAGGCGACCGCGAGCGCTGAGCTCGGGATCGCGTGCGAGGAGATCGCTAACGAACCGCTGCCCTTCGAATTCGACACGGGCTCGACTGTGAAAGCGTCGTTGGTCGACACCGCGTTGAACGCGACTCCAGAGCCTGCCGGCCATCATTTGGCACCAACCGCAAATGCTCGATGCTCTGCGGCACGGATCCGCGAGAAACGGCCCTCGTCGTCGGTCATGCAGATGTCGAAGTAACGCTGTTGTCCCCGCCTGACATAGAGGTCGAGGTCGTCCATCACATCATCACCCTCGACCGCGACCATCAAATCACCCTCTTTTCCCCAAACCAAGAGCCAGCGATATCCCATCTCGACGAGTTCGGCCACCACCTGCCGGATGGGCTTGGCATCGTCGGGCTGCATCGACGGGTCATATTCGAAGAACAGCGTCGGTCGTTCTGCTCGGATCCAGTCGAAGCTACTCTCGAGTATCTCGGCGTCGTACCCATCGGTGTCGACCTTCAGTAGGGAGATCGGCTGTGGGCGGCCGGTGCCGCCAACAATGTCAGCAAGGGATCGAGCCTCGACTCCCGAATTGGTGTGATCCGGCGATCCAGTCCCATTGCTCGTAGAAATCGAGAGCCGATGACCGGGCGCACCGACCATGGCCAATACCGGCGTCACGTTCTCCATGTGGCCGGTGTTGTGCACGAGGTACTCATAGAACCCGGGGTGACCCTCGATGCAGATAAACCTGACATCGGACCGGTTGGTCAGCACCACACTGTCGCCCACGTTCGCACCGACATCGACCACGGTCGCGCGCTGGCATGCAGGTTGCTCATCGGCAAGGCACTCGATGGTTCGGCGCAGGTTCTCGCTGTAGCCAGGATGCACTGCGCGGGTGAACGGCAGATCGTGCGACAACGGAATGGTGAGATTTCCGTCGGCGATGGCTACGGTCACGTCTGGGTCGTAGAACTCCACCAGCACACGTCGAAACCGTCCGATCACACGGGCCAGGAAGCGACGGTCTTCCCGTTGAAGTCTTTGGAAGGTACCCACCAATACTCCAGGGAGCCATCGGCCCCTCAACGTCGCTTCGCCGCGGCTGGTTCCAGTCTTCAACACCGAGTCCAATCGGTAGTGTGCCGCGCTGAGTTAGGCATTTCTGCACAAAGCGATGCTCGACTCTTGAGTGACCAGCCGAAGAGGAAACCAAATAGGAGCAACTGACCTCCCAGAGTCGTCATTGCGGCCCCTTCCATCCCCCAGGTCGGGATGACGAACACATTGCCGACCCCGTTGAGGATGGCCAGGCCGAGCGTCACAAGTCCGACCAAACGGTCCGGCCCATGGGCGGTCACCAACACCCGGTATGGCGCCGACATCGTCGTGACCGCCACAGCCACAAACAGAATCAGCATTGCATCGCGGCCTGCGTCAAACTCTTCGCCGAGAAGTGGGCCGAGCAAAGCCAGGGAGATGTTTGCGACTGGGAGGACAGTCAAGCCAGCAACGATGGCGGCCCGGTCAGCGTGCTTGTAGAGCCGTACCGGATCGAAGTCTGGCCGATCGCTTATGCGGGTCACGATCGGGACAGCCGCTGTCACGGTCAATCCGACCACCGTCAGCCACGCAAGGGGAAGACGGTAGATGGTGTTGTACACGCCGGCTTCGTCGGCAGAGCGAAGCACCAGGAGCAGCGCAGTGTCGGCCGAGGCGATTGCCTGGTCAGCGATACCGGCGATCAGATACCAACCGGAAACCGATGTCTTGGCGAGAACCCCATGGAAGGAGACCGGGTTGAGTCGCCGGCTGACAGCAAGCCCCGCAAGGTTTCCGATGCTCACGGCGATCGCACCAGCGGCGATCGAAGGCGGCAATGCAGCTGCCAGCATCGCGATCAGAGCACCCTGTACAAGCAACGGGACACTCGAGTGCAGCCGGCGGGCCTCGCCCAGCGCGATCCAGTCTCGATTCGAGCCACGTGCACCAACAACGACAGCCATCGGCATCAGCGCGAAGTCACCCATCAGACCGAGAACGGTTGCCATTCCGACTGCGAGGAGCACACTGACGAGCTCACGCCGGCGGACCAAAGATACGACGATCGCCGAATCCTTGCCGTGGGCGGCAACGTCACGCGGCCCGCGCCATGTCGCGCCCCAGTCTGCGATCAATCCGAGGAGTCGACTCGTAATCGCCGCTACCGCGAGGACGCCTACAGCGCTGGCTCCAAGGCGCCATGCAAACACGACCCACGCAACGAACTCAAGCGCTTGAGCAAAGCCTCGGGACAAGATCCAGCCCGCCGAGCGGGTCGCTTCGCGTCGAAACACGCTCAGCCTTTCCCGGCCACAGCCGAGGGCGCGCCCACGACGGTGTCGGCCATCTCACCGACGAATGGTGGACGAAGATCACCGGGATCGACGAGAATGTTCCACAGCGTCGGCACCCATCCGTCGGTGGTGTAGTTCGCATGGGCAAATGCCCACGCATCGTCGGCCAACTGGCGCCGAGCTCCAGCGTCGGAAGTGAGTTGTTTCACTGCGGCAACCAGCTCTGCCGGTGTGTCCGCCACCATCGATGGGAACGAGTCGCCGACATCCGCCAACGCTGCAGGAGCCACAACCTGGGCCAAGCCCCTCGATGCTGCCTCGAGCACCTTGGTCTGGATTCCTGCCGTGCTCTGCGGTGGCGCCAACGTAACCTTCGCCTGCTCGGTGAGCCATTCGTTGGACGGATAGTCCTCATGCAGCACCCATCCGTTGGTCTGGCAGAGGGCACCCACCTCCTGGGTGGGACCGTGGCCGGCGACAAGAACAGAGATTCTGGCGGCAGGCGTGTCCGCCTGTGCCAGCCAGCGCAGACCCTCGACGCTCGGGGCGTAGCCGAGCGATCCGAAGAACACGACGTCGAAAGGCTTCGACTCGTAGCGGCGCGGCTTCGCCGACCGTTCATCAAGATTCGGCTCCCATACGGCATCCGGCACTTGCGCATCACCGCGGCCAGCGGCGACAACGTGGGGCACCAGCGATGCAGCCTTCATCTTGAATCGACGGTGAACTGCGGCCAAGCCACGGAAGATGCCCTTGATCAAGCGACAAGCGCTCCAGACAGCGGTACTGCCGGAGCGAAACGGGGCGACGACGAATGCGACGCTTGCAGTCATGATCCACCCCTCTCCGGATGGGTCACCCATGTGGGCGCGACAGAATCGCCGTGGTTGATCAGGGTGTAAAGCATCGGCAACCAGCGGTCGACGGTGTAGTTGGCGTGGGCGTACGACCAAGCGTTGTCAGCCAACTGATCTCGGCCGCTGACATCGTCGATCAGGCGCCTTGCCTGGGCCACGAATTCGGCCGGTGTCTCCGCCACAACCGCAGGAAATCCTTCGGACACGCCTGCGAGCGCTGACGGGGTTACCACCTGCGGTATCCCAAGGATCGCCGCCTCGAGCACCTTGTTCTGGATGCCGGCCGTCGATTGCAGAGGGGCAAGAGAGATCGTGGCCTGCTCGGCCAGCCAGTCGTTCGAAGGGTAATCCTCAACAAGGTCCCAGCCGCGAGACTCACACAGATTTCGCACCTCTTCAGCGGGAGCATGCCCCGCAACAAGAACCCGAAGGCCGGCCCTCGCCGTGGGCTCGCCTTCGGCCAGCCATCGCAACGCCTCGACGTTCGGTGCATATCCGAGCGACCCAAAGAAGACAGCATCGTACGGCTTTTCGCGGCCTCGCTCCGGCCGCTGTGTGGGATCGAGCAGGTTTGGAATCCATGTAGCATGCAACGCCGCTGCATCTCCCCATCCAGCGGTCACAAGATTCGGAAAGCGCACTCGGGCCTCTAACTCAAAACGCTCGTGGGCGGTCGCCAAGCCCGACAGCAAGCTCCGCTTCGCCCTACCCGATGCAAAAGCAGCTCGCTGTCGATAGCTGACGCTGAGTCTGTCGACGAGGTCAAGGATCGACACCCACGGACCATCGAGCAATTCCCGACGATACGAACGTGCCGTCTGCATGATCACGACGTCAGGTTTCAGCTCCTCGAGTTCCTGACGAACCCTGGCGCCGCTCCAGACCATCGCCTCAGGCACGATCTCAGCTTTGCGAAGTCGCACCGCATCGGTGGGGCGCACCCTGATGGACTTCAAATTGAGGAACTTGACGTCAGATGCTTCGGCTCCGGCTGCCCGAAAGAGCCGGATCCAGGTTTGTGTCCGGCGGATTTCCCCGAACGCAGCCCGACCAGGGCGAACCACGACCGCTCGGAGAGCACTCATGAGCGTGCCCCGATCAACGCCCCAGCCATGCGCCAGCAAATGCCTCGCTGGCGTGAGGCATAGAGCCGAGCACTCTCTCGGCGATGGACAGCAACATTGACCTGGTCTGCCGGCGTCTTCGCACACCCGCCGACGAGGTGCCGGCCTGGCACCACAGGCTCAAGACGCACTCGCATCTCTGGGAATTCCCGAGCGAGGCGTTGTTGAAGATCCGCGTCCTCATAGTAGAGGAAGTAGTCCTCCTCGAAACCGCCGACCGAACGCAAAGCATCGGTCGGCGCAGAGAACAAGGCACCGGTTGCCCACCGCTCCATCAAGGGCCACTCCCCGGCGTCCTGCTCGAGCGAGGCGAGGTGCCCGGCTCCATAACGGCCGAGAACGCGTAATGCTGTTGCTCGAAGCCGGCCTCCACGAGGGGCGAAGCGGCCCAGGCGGAAGACGGTCAGGAGAAAAGCCGGGACGCTCCAGTACGGACTGACGACTGCGTTAGGCGTTCCATCGGACTCGACAAGCGGCACTGTCACGATGCTCGAGTCATCTCCATCGTCCAAGGCCTCGAAATGCTCAACGGTCAGCTCCGTGTCGGGGTTACAGAAGATCACCCGGTCAGTCACCACAGTCTTGAGAGCGAGGTTCATTCCCGATCCGAAGCCAAGGTTCCGACCCGGTCGAAGATGGGTGATTCGCGGATGAATGCAGGCCTCGTCTGCGAGCGCGTGGTCATTGTGCACGATCACGATGGGTGCCTCATCGGGCACCCATCCAAGGTCGAGGTGGTCGACGCCGTATGCGACGATCAAGACAGTTGAACGGGGGTTCATCGCCCGTCACCAGCGGTCACAGAAGGACCCAAACGGCGATACGCATCCTTCGTTGGGCTGCACCCATGAAGACAGCTCCGGCAATCGTCCGCAACTGCGTAGCGCCGACACCGACCGTCCGCTTTCATCGTGGCCCGCGAAACTCCACGACGGCGATCCAGGCATGCCACCGCAACCGCGACGGGCGCTTGAGTAACTGGCGGTCGACCCAGCTGACTGCGGCGTGCACGGGACGGCCCCACGGTCGTTTGGCGATCGGGCTGGTCACAATTGCGAACAGGTGGAACGTCTCTACATGAACGTTCTCGAAGTAGCTGTAGGAGAGTGTGAAGTCCTCACATCGCAGGGGATGCTCAAACTGAGTGCGGTTGTGGGGTGTGCGCCGGCGATAGGCGTTGATCAAGGGGTTGTGTCCGAGAGGTTCAATGAACACTGCCCGGCCGCCCGGTCGGAGCACCCGAGCCATTTCTCGGTAGGCGCAGACCACATCAAGGTGATGAAGACCCGCTGTACCGATAACGCCGTCGAACGAGCCAGCAGGGAAATCCAAGACTTCGGCGTTCATCTCTCGAAAGCTTGCGCCATCAAGGCCCCGGCACGACGCCTCGCTCTGGGCAATCTCGACCGCTACCGGGGAGACATCGATTCCTACAACCTCTACTCCGCGGGCGGCGAGGGAAAACGCTCGCGAGTTGACCCCGCAGCCGAGTTCGAGGACCCGATCTCCGGCGTGGAACTGATCAACGAACTCCTGAAACCGTCCTTCGGAGTCTTGAAGTCCCTCGTAGAACTTGTCCTGAGACTCGCGCAGTTCATTGCGGTAGCGGTCGTCATGAAAGGCCCGCTCGCCTTCGATACGGCCATCAACGCTCATACCAATGACTATACATCGGCCATTGGGCGGACGAATCGAGCCAATCGCACTTCGATGACAGTCAGTCGAGAAGAGGCGCCAAGAACCGCCCGGTGTGGCTCTCGGGAACTTGCACGAGTTCTTCAGGCGTTCCACTGGCGACGACGTATCCGCCTCCTGAACCCCCTTCAGGACCGAGGTCGATTAGCCAGTCGGCGGTCTTGATCACATCGAGGTTGTGCTCGATCACCAGCACCGAGTTGCCCTGCTCGACGAGGCGGCCGAGCACACCGAGCAGCTTGCGGATGTCTTCAAAATGTAGACCGGTGGTGGGTTCATCAAGGATGTAGATCGTGTGGCCGGTGCTGCGCTTGGCCAGTTCAGACGCCAGCTTCACCCGCTGGGCCTCGCCCCCCGACAGGGTTGGGGCCGGCTGTCCGAGACGGACATAGCCGAGGCCGACATCGACCAGGGTCTGCATGTGGCGAGCGATCGGTGGCTGGTTGGCGAAGAAGCCGAGTGCCTCTTCGATCGCCATATCGAGCACCTCGGCGATGTTCTTGCCCTTGAAGGTGATCTCAAGCGTGGCCCGGTTGTAGCGCTTGCCCTTGCATACCTCGCACGGCACATACACGTCTGGCAGGAAATGCATCTCGATCTTGATGGTGCCGTCGCCCTGACAGGCTTCGCACCGGCCTCCTTTCACGTTGAACGAAAAGCGCCCCGGCAGGTAG
>JAACCU010000187.1 GCA_009937405.1 Actinomycetota bacterium | reverse complement strand
ACCACGTCCTCGACAACGACATCAACAACGACCACGTCCACCACCACGACCCCGGTGCGGGTGGCGTCGGCTGGCGCGGCCACCCTTTCGGCCAATGGGTTGCTGTTCGATGACGGCACCATCGTGCAGTTCGGTCAAAGCGTCGACGTCGTACTCGCCGAAGCCATCGAGACGCTTGGCTCCCCTGACTCCGACACCGGCTTCGAACTTTGGGAGTTTTGCATTGGTACCCGTACGCGGTTCATCCGGTGGGGTTCACTGGAACTGATCTTTACTGAAGAAATCGAGGACTCCGACACCGGCGTTTTCACCCAGTGGTACACCGAGGGACATAGTGATCCGGCAGGGCTCGTCACGCTCGACGGTCTCGGCGAGTCGGCCACGGTGGGCTTTCTCGAAGTTACGTTCGGCGATGCTCTCGTCCTGATCGCTGCCTTTGAAGGCGATGACATCGGACTCTTTGCCATCACCAACCCGAGCACAGGGGCGGTCCTCAACGGCATTACCGATGGACTTCACCCCGAAGGGGTTGTCACCATCCTGTGGGCTGGCGACAGCTGTACCAGAGTCTTCACCTGAAAGAGACCCCGGGCCGTGAGGCTGAATAGTCTCGAATCGGGATTATTTCACGCAGAGAACGAGGTGGTTGCTTAGGAGGCGGTGCGGGCTTTGATGATGTTCAGTGCGCTGCCGGCCTTGAACCACTCGATCTGATCGTTCGAGAAGGTGTGGTTGGTCGAGAACGAGACAATCTCACCGGACGGCTTGGTGACATCGACGGTGACCGGCTGGCCAGGAGCGAGATCGGCAAGGCCACGAACGGCGATGCGGTCGTCCTCGCCGATCTGGTCGTAGTCGGCTGGGTCAGCGAAGGTCAGTGGCACCATGCCCTGCTTCTTCAGATTGGTCTCGTGGATACGGGCGAAGGAGCGAGCGATGGCCACCATGCCGTTGCGAAAGCGGGGCTCCATAGCGGCATGTTCGCGGCTTGAGCCTTCGCCCATGTTTTCGTCGCCGATCACGACCCACTGAACGCCAGCCTCGTGGTAGTCCTTTGCCAGTTCAGGGAAGAGCTTGATCGACCCGTCGACCTGGCTCTTGCCGTAGCCAACCTCGTACTCTGAGCCGTCGGCCTGCGAGTAGGCGTTGACAGCGCCGAGGTAGAGGTTGCCGGAAATGTTTTCGAGGTGGCCGCGGTACTTGAGCCATGGACCGGCCATCGAGATGTGGTCGGTGGTGAACTTGCCTTGGGCTTTGACGAGCACGGGGAGATCTTCGTAATCGGAGCCATTCCATGGAATGAACGCCTCGAGAAGCTGGAGACGATCGCTGGTGGGGGAGACCTGAATGTCGATGCCAGAGCCGTCGGCGGGGGGAGCGATGAAGGTGTTTTCGCCCGGGTCGAAACCGGCCTCGGGAAGCTCAAGACCGATGGGCGTTGAGAGGGAGACTTCCTCGCCGGCGTCGTTGGTGATCGTGTCGTTGATCGGATCGAAGTCGAGCGTGCCGGCGAGCGCGAGGGCGATCACAGTTTCAGGCGACGTCACGAATGCGAGGGTTTCGGCATCGCCATCGTTGCGCTTGGGGAAGTTGCGGTTGTAGGAGGTGACGATCACGTTGGGGGTGCCTGGCGAGTGATCGGCCTCTTCGGAACGGTCCCACTGGCCGATGCACGGGCCACACGCGTTGGCGAGCACCACAGCACCAAGTGCTTCAAAATCTTGGAGCAATCCGTCACGCACGATCGTGGCGCGAACCTGCTCAGAGCCGGGGGTGATGAGTAAACGGCTCTTGGCCTTCAGTCCCTTCGCCGTAGCCTCACGAGCGATTGATGCGGCGCGGGTGATGTCCTCGTAGGAGGAGTTGGTGCAGCTACCGATCAGCGCCGCGCTGACCTCGAGGGGCCAGCCGTTGGCACGGGCTTCTTCACCGAGTGCGGCGACCTCGCGGGCGAGATCCGGGGTGTGAGGGCCGTTGATATGTGGGGTCAGCGTGTCGAGATCGATCTCGATGACCTGGTCGTAGTAGGCCTCAGGGTTTGCGAGAACCTCATCGTCGGCGCGTAGGTGGTGGGCGACGGCGTTGGCGGCGTCGGCCACGTCCTCGCGACCGGTGCTCTTGAGATAGCGAGCGACCGAGTCGTCGTAACCGAACACCGAGGTGGTGGCACCGATCTCGGCACCCATGTTGCAGATGGTGGCCTTGCCAGTGCAACTGATGTTGTTGGCGCCTTCGCCGAAGTACTCAACGATGGCACCAGTCCCGCCCTTGACGGTGAGGATTTCCGCCACCTTCAAGATGATGTCCTTTGGTGCGGTCCAACCGTTGAGCGAGCCGGTGAGTTTGATGCCGATGAGCTTCGGCCACTTCACGTTCCAGGGGAAGCCGGTCATGACGTCGACCGCATCAGCGCCACCAACGCCAACAGCGATCATGCCGATACCGCCGCCGTTGGGGGTGTGGCTGTCAGTGCCGATGATCATGGCGCCGGGGAAGGCGTACTGCTCGAGGACGACCTGGTGGATGATGCCGGAGCCGGGCTTCCAGAAGCCGCCCCCGTACTTGGCGGAAACGGACTTGAGGAAGTCGTAGACCTCTTCGTTGGTGTCGACGGCGGCGAGAAGATCTTTCTTGCCGTCGACGCGAGCCTGGATGAGGTGATCGCAGTGGGTGGTGGTGGGGACGGCGACCTCGTTGAGGCCGGCGGTCATGAATTGGAGCCACGCCATCTGGGCGGTGGCGTCCTGCATGGCGACACGGTCAGGGCGAAGGTCGACGTATGAGTCGCCTCGTTCTAGTTCCTGGTCGGCTCGGTCAAGATGGTTGATCAGGATCTTTTCGGCGAGAGGGAGGGCTCGACCGCACCGCTCACGAGCGGTGCCGATGCGTTCGTCGAGGGTGGCATAGACGCCGTTGATCAGTTCGATGGGGGTACTGGCAGCTACAGCCATGATGGGACCTCGGTGTACGTCGGTGGCGGCGGTTCTCGTGGCAGCCTAGGACGGGCTGGGTTGCCGAAACCGTTGAATCAGTATAAACAAGTAGACAAGTAGAAGACAAGTGCGTACGCCTCGATACCAACAGATTGCGGACGAACTCCGGAACCGCATACGCGACAACCAAACTGTCGCGGGCCGACTGCTGCCCAGCGAAGCGACGTTCAGTGAAGAATTCGGCGTCAGCAGGGTCACCGTGCGCCGGGCGCTAGAACAGCTACGAGACGACGGTCTTATTGCTGCCCGTCAGGGACTTGGCTGGTATGTGGCCGGCGAGCCACTTCAGCAGTCGATCAACGAGCTCGACACCGTCGAGCAGCAGTTGGCCCAATCGGGGGTTGTAGCCGAACGCCGGGTCATCGATTTCGCATTCGTCGACGCGCCGCCCAGAGTCGCTCAGGTGCTCGGGTCCGGTCGCATGTTGGAAGTTCGCCGTATCAACCTCGCCGATGGTGAGCCGTTCGCGCGGGTCACGGTGTGGTGTCCCGAACGTTTGGGTGCGTCGCTCTCGAGAGACGATGTTGAGCAGCGGTCGTTCTACGACCTGTTCTCGGCGGTACTCGATATCCCGCTGGCCGGTGCCACGCAAACGATTGGGGCGGCTGCAGCATCATCAGATGATGCCGCTGATCTGGGTGTTCCCGAGGAATCGCCCGTTCTGGTGTGCGAGAGGGTTACCTACTCTGCGGATGGCTCGCCGGTATTGATGAGTGAACACGTCTATCCCGGGCACCTCACCGCGTTCACCGTTGATCTTCCGTCGGCCGGCCGCAGTGAGACACCGGCCGGACTCCGTCTTATCGAATGAACCGCGCCTGTGCCCGTGGTGCCCTGGGCGGCACAGTATTTGGGCGTGCGTTAGAGGTTTGGCCAGCGACGCGTGCGGGACTTAGCGCCACGGCTGCGATCGCCAAGTGCCCAGGCCCGACGCCAGCTACCCGAGTTGGGGCCGGTCAGTTCGGGGCTCTCGCTGGCGTGGGCCCGAAGGCGGGCCGTGTACCAGTCTGATGAGGCCTCGTCGGCCAAAGCCGCGACCTCGCGCTCGATGCGAGCGGCGAAGCGGGTGGCATTCTCGCCATCCTCAGCGGTGATGGGGCGACCGAAAGTGACCGACGTGGTGCTCGGACGGGGGAGCGATCGACCCTTGCGCAGGATGCGACCGGTACCTTCAACATGGATCGGCACGACCGGCACGCCGGTCTTCGAGGCGAGAAAGGCGGCACCGCCCCGAAATGGCTGGCCCCATCCGTCAGGGCTGCGGCCACCTTCGGGGAAGATCACCAGGCTCCATCCGTCGGAGATCAATTCGGCGGCCAGGTCGGCGCTGCGGCGGCCGACCTTGGTGCGTTCGATCGGGATGGCGCCGATGACCAGGGAAGACAGCATTGAGGTGACGCGCGTGCCGAAGAAGTAGTCGGCGGCAGCCCCCACGATCACCTTGTGACGCCACGGCTCAGGGATCGACGTAAGCAGCAGGGGTGTGTCGAGGTGGCTGTGGTGGTTGGCCGCGAAGATGACTGGACCCTTGGTGGCGGCCAGTCGATCCATGCCACGACGATCGGGGGCAGCTAGACCACTGACCGCAAGACGCATCGGGCCTTCGATTATGGCGGCTCGAGCCATGCGCGCTGGGGTGCGGCGCGACCATGAAGTGTCGTAGTCGGCCCCGGTGCGAGCCTTTGGCCGCAGTGGCCGCACTCCGCGAGGAGTAGATGGAGAGCGATACGGGAACGAGAGCGCGCGGAATCGACGGATCAGCGAAAACGCGGCCGGCAGCTTGGGTAGTCCGATCTGGCGCGCCAGTTTGCTCACGACGCGGTGCTCACGTGACGTCCGCCATCAGGATTGGCGGGTTGTGTAAGTGCGTGATCGATGGCGCAGGTCCGACGACGTCGCTGGCCATTTCAAGCGCGTCTTGCATGGTTGACGCAGGCTGGAACCCGAGTCGACGAACGGCTCGCTTGTCGCCGCCAACGATGATGACCCGGCCGAGATGTTGTAGTGCCGAGGCCCCCCAGTACCACATGTAAAACGGGTGAACGCCGTGATAGGCGTAGCTATTGCGGTAGAGGTGGATGTACCACTCGTCTTCGGCGAATTGCTTCTCGTACTTGGCTTCGAGCTCGAGCGGATCGGTGGTGTCAGATAGCACTTGCTCGAAGAAGTCGATGTAGCTCGGGTGATGAACGGGGTGAAATTCCCACGGGGTGGGGTGACTCATGATGAGCACGCCGCCCTCACGCACCAGCGGCTTACCGCGGTACATGTTGAAGAAGTAGCCGAGACCGAGACACATCACGAGGATCGGGTTCATCACGGAGTTGACGTTGTACGGGCAGATGTAGGGCAGTCCGAACGTGAGCACGTCAGTTTGGCCTTCGACAGGCACGAGGTGCTGCTTGAAGCAGTGCTCGAGGGTGACCTCGTGGACTGCCTCGACATCGCCGGCCTGCACCGAGGTGAGCTCGTAGGGCGCCTTCCAACCGTTGAAGATTGCCCGCTTGGCGGCCGTGGGCATTATGTCGAGGCCCTTCTTCATGCCGATGAAGGTGGCTCGATCTCTCGCGGTCCATTCCCACTCGCGCTTCTGCAGCACAGACATGGGGCCGTCGTAGCCGAAGGTGTTGTTGTTGATCGTGGTTTCGATCTGGAAGATGCGCGGGCCGTTCTTCTTGATTACCTCGCCCTGGCGCCAGTTGGAGTGGTGAAGCTCCGACTTGTGCCGGTCCATGAAGCTCTTCGACTTCTGCATGGTGGCCACATTGTGGTGATGGCGGATGCCCGAATAGCCGGATAGGCCTGTGGCGGTCGACTTCCAACCGCCGTCCATCGAAACGATGTTGAGGTTGACGTAGATGAGCAGGTCGCTCTCAGCGGCCCGGGCGTTCATCGTGACTTCCTCGTCGTGACGGGTGAGGCCGAGTTCGACCATGCCATCGGGATCTTCGGCGTCGTGGTTGTAGATAGCGCCTTGGGGTGCAAAAGCGTCATAGACGCGGTCGCCGAGGCAGTGGCGAAGTTCATCCTCGGTCATCCGGCGATGGAGAGCGAGAGCGGCGATGAGGTGGATGTCATCGACGCTGGCCGCGGCGGCCATGTCGAGTACCTGCTCGATGATGCGTTGACGAATGTCGGGTTTACGCATTGACGGCAGGGGAAGCGAGATGTCGTCGAAGGCGATCGTGAGCTTCATCCCGGGAGTGAGCAGGGACGGCAGCGGGTCGTCTTCGATCGGGTTGAGCAGGGCCTGGCGGATTGACTCGTCAGGGTCGGGGAGACCGGGCAGGGGTTCGGCTGGGTAGATGATGCGACTGCGGTCGGCCGGCAGCTTCTCGAGCCGGAAGCCCTCACCATGGTGGAAGAGGACGGGCGGCGTTGACCGGTCGACGTCAAGGACGAGACCAGGTCGGGGAGCAGTGCGGCGGGAATCGGAGGCCATATGGGTTCCTGTGGTAAAGCGGTGCAGGGGCGCGGTTAGACGGCGCGGCGGTTGCGGATTGGGCTACGGACGGTGCGAGGGCCGATGGGCAGCACCCGGTTGGGTGCGCCTGGCGACTTGGACCAGTGCTCGATTAGCCAGCCGCGGCGGCGGGCGATCGAGGCGAGTTTCGTTTCGGCGTTGACCGCGACCGGGAAGCCGACGGCTTCAAGCATCGGTAGATCTGAGCTGGAGTCGGCGTAGGCCACCGACTCGCGCAGATCGAGGCCGTGGAGATCGGCGTAGTCGGCCAGTGTTTGGTAGCGGGCTTCGCCGGTGGGCGGCACCGCAGTGAGTTGGCCGTCGTAGGTGCCGTTGGAGGTGCTCATGTCGGCAGCAACGATGTCATCGAACAACGGCTTGAGCGGGTCGACGACAAGGCGAAGAGCGCCGGTGATCAAGAGGGTGCGGTGACCTAAGGCGCGGGGCTCGCGGACACGTCGGATGGCGGCGGGGAACGACTTGGTCATGAGCAGATCGCTCATCATCTCCATGGCGTCGGCGTCGAGACGCTCGATCGGGGCATCTTCGAAGCGGCGGTAGAAGTAGCGAAGAAAGTCGCTGCGATCGGCGCGGTCGAGTTGGAGAAGACGGGGTGCCTCGCGCAGCGTCTTGACTGTGAACTTGAGCCGGTCGGCGGTGTCGAGGTGGCGCGTGGCGAGCCATGAGTAGCTGGCCACAACATTGCTGGCGATGAGCGTGTTTTCGAGGTCGAAGACGGCCAGTTGCCGGTCCGGCGACAGCACCTGCTTACGGAGCCGATCGGTGCGGTCGTTCACCTGCCTGGTTCCGGGGGCCATCTTCAGGCGGGCCTGCTTGACCATCGACGGCAGATGAATGTCGTGGACGTAGGTCTTCCAGTGGACGGCTTTGGGGTCCATGCAGAAGTCGCGCTGGTCGTCGGCATCGAGGCTGTTCCACAGCTCGTACATGTTGTCGAGCTGGTAGAGGGCCTCGCACTCGGTGTAGGCGCCGTAGAGCTCGACGTAGCCGTTGGCCCGTTCGAGTTGGTCTTTCTTCTCTTCGAGCTCGGCGCCCAACTCGGCTTGCCGACCGCGAAGAGGCAGCGCATCAAGGACTCGTTCGGCTGCGTTGAGGCTCTTCTGCGCCCGGTCAAGCTGACGAGCGACGCGGCCACGACCGGGGAACGACCAGTTGGGCACAGAGATTGGTTGGTTCTTGTCGTCGTAGACGGGGTGTTCGGTGAACCAGCTGCGCACAAAGTCGACCATGTCGCCGTACTTGAGCGGGTTGGTCGATCCGCTGGCGATCTGGGTGACATCGGGCTGAGCAACACCGGCGTCGTCAAACTTGGGACCGCGGGCGGCCACGGCGATGATCGTGGCAACAACGAGGTCGCACGGGATCACGTCGATGACGCCTTCGGGCACACCCGGGAATTCTTTGAGCAGGCCACGGGCATAGGCCGCGATGACGGGTT
>JAACCU010000186.1 GCA_009937405.1 Actinomycetota bacterium | reverse complement strand
GATCTTGCATTGGATCCGGTCGATGAGCCTGAGCCTGAGCCTGAGCCTGAGCCTGAGCCTGAGCCTGAGCCTGAGCCTGGCACGGACTTGTTCGACGCGGAGGCGGATGAACCAGACGATGCTGGGTCATCACCCGAGGCCGGCGTGTTCGCCAAATTGCGAGAAGCCCATAGCGAAGTCGACGCCGGTTCCCCTGAACCGGAACCCGTGGTCGAAGAGCCCGAGGCGGAACCGGAACCCGTGGTCGAAGAGCTCGTGCCCGAGGATCTCGTTGTCATTGCTGTGCAGAAGGCAGTCGCTGCGGCGAGTCGAGCGTTGAAGAAGGTTGTGGTTGACGAACAGGGCACTCTGCTTGATGGTGTTCGCAGAAGCGGCGCCGAGGCGATCAGCCCCGTGGTTGATGCCGACGGGGCCTGCGATCCCTATGACGAAGCGATTCGTCCGGCCCTCCTAGACTTTGCTGCCGAGCTCGGCGCTCCAATTGGTATTGATCTTGATGCGGTGCTGGATCTTGTGGCGAGCATTGTCGTTCAGCCTGTCCACCAACGGCTGCGCGAGGTTGCTGAAGCCACCGACGACCCTGATGAGCTCTCTGACACTGTGCGTGGTCTCTACCGAGAGTCACGCAGCCGAAGGGTCCCTGAGGCTGCGGATGCAGTGGTGTCCGCAGTGCACGGCCTTGTCGTCATCGCAGTCGCTACCGGCCAGGTGCGATGGGTGTGCGCTCCGGAGGGTTCGTGTGGTCCTGGCTGTGCCGACAACGAACTGCAGGGCCTTGTCGATGCGGGCCAGCGGTTCCCAACCGGACACGCTCATCCCCCCGCGCATCCAACGTGCACGTGTCGCCTCGTGGCCACTGACTAAGCCGCTCAAGAGCACGACGATCACCGCCCGCTGAACCCGCCCGCTGAACCCGCCCGGTAGGGTTACACAGGTATGCGTCGTGTTGAAGATCTCCCCCCATCCAGGCAATCCCGATTCGGAAAGCGAAGCCGAGCTTTCTTCGCAATCCTGGTTGCTGCTTTTGTTGTGTTCGCTCTCTCCCTTCGGGGGGTCGCGGGCTTCTATACCGACTATCTGTGGTTCGACTCGCTCGACCGTACTGATGTGTTCACGAGCGTGCTCGGGGCCAAGATCGTCCTCACGTTGATCTTCGCGGGCACGTTCTTTGTGTTCATGTTCGCGAACCTGTTCATTGCCGACCGTGGGGCACCCGAAGTGCGGGCGCCTGGTCCTGAAGAAGAAATGCTGGCCCGCTATTACGACCTCACGGCTGGTCGAACCGGGATTCTGCGTGTGGGCGTTTCGGTGCTCTTTGCACTGATCGCGTCAGCAGGCGTCGGCAGTCGATGGGAAGAATGGCTGCTGTTCGTCAACCGTCAAGACTTCGGGGTCACGGACCCGCAGTTCGGCAAGGACATCGGCTTCTACATCTTCGAACTCCCGTTCTTCAGCTTTGTTGTTGACTGGCTATTCGCGGCGGTCATGATCGTCTTCATTCTCACGGCGATCGCCCATTACCTCAACGGTGGAATCCGGTTGGCGGTGGTCGGTGCGGATCGGGTGACGTCGCATGTCAAGGTCCAACTCAGTGCAATCCTTGCCGTGCTAGCGCTCGTGAAGGCCGCCGACTACTGGTTAGGCCGCTATGAGCTCACCGTCTCGACGCGTGGCGTTGTGGATGGTGCGCTGTACACCGACATCAATGCACAGCTGCCTGCTACTTCGCTGCTGATAGCGATCTCGTTGTGCGCTGTGGTGCTGCTGGTGATCAACCTGCGTCTACGTGGCTGGGTCATGCCGATCCTTGCCGTCGGCCTGTGGTCATTTACTGCGATCGTGATGGGTGGGATCTATCCGGCGTTCGTGCAGCGCTTCCAGGTGGAGCCAAACGAAACGACTCGCGAGGCGGAGTTCACTGACCGAAATATTTCGGCTACCCGTAATGCTTTCGGGCTGGTGCCCGATCTTGATCTGACCGAAACGTCCTATGACTACACCGAGGATCTCACTGAAGCGGAAATCCGTGGTCACGCAGACACGGTTCGAAATGCTCGTGTCCTTGACCCTCTTGTAAGCCACCCGACGTTTGAGCGTTTCCAGGCCGAGCGCGAGTTCTATGGCTTCAACGGCAGCCTGGCCTTCGTCGAACAGCGCAGTAGTCAGTCCGACTTCGATGCCACCCTTGATACCGACCGGTATCTCATCGAGGGTCAGGTCACCCAGGTGGTGCTGGGCGTGCGTGAGCTCAACCTCAGCGATCTCAGCTGGGAACGTGAGCACGTGCGGCTTACCCACGGCTACGGCATCGCGCTCGCTCAGGCCAACGCCACAACTGGTGAAGGTCGACCCAACTTTCTGGTCGGCGGCTTGCCGTTGAGCACCGATCCGAGCATCGATCTCAGGCTTGAGACGCCCCAGGTGTACCACGGCGAGGGGCTGGACGGCTACGCCCTCGTCGGCACAAGTGTTGACGAGATCGACTATGTCGACAGTGCAACAAGTGAGAATGTGCTCACGCGGTATGAAGGCGAGAGCGGGGTCGAACTCGGCTCCATCTTCCGCCGCGCCGCGTTCGCCATGCGGTTCGGGCAAATCGAGCCGCTGATCTCTAATTTCGTCACTGATGAAACCCGGGTGATCTACAACCGTGACGTTCACCAACGTGTAGCGGAGCTTGCACCCTTCCTCGAATTTGACGCTGACGCATATCCTGTGGTGGTTGAGGGCCGGATCCACTACGTGATCGACGCATTCACCACGTCGAACCGCTTCCCGTATTCCCAGCGAGCAGACGCAACTGGCATGGTTCAGGGCGACCTCAACGGCGCCCAGTTCAACTATGTGCGCAACTCTGTGAAGGCAGTCGTTGATGCCTATGACGGCGACGTGACCTTCTACGTCATGCCCGTCGATGATCCGGTTATCGAAGCCTGGCGTTCCGCATTCCCCGATCTCTTCACGGACTTCGACGAGATGCCTGAGGGCCTGCGGGACAACCTGCGATACCCCCAGGACCTGTTCAGAATCCAGACGAACATGTGGGCCCGCTATCAGGTTGATGATCCGGTGAGCCTGATCGTCGGCAGTGAGGATTGGGCAGTCGCTCAGAACCCGGGTCGCCAAGTCATCGCGGGATCCACCAGCGAGACAATCACCGATGAGGACACTGGGTTGTCCACGAGTCGTGAGCGACGCGTCGACCCCTACTACACGCTCCTCGAACTGCCGGGCGAGGATGATCTAAGCTTCGTCACGTTACGAAGCTTTGTGCCGTTCGACGAAAACGATAATCGTCGCGAACTCGAAGCCTTCATGATCGGTGAGACAAGACCCGATGGCACCTCGCGTCTGGTGAGCTACGAGATCACGTCCGCTGACGCGCCTGGCCCAGTGCTGATCGCGTCCGCGATCGCACAGAACGAAGAGATCTCCAGTCGACTCACGTTGCTCGATGACTCAGGATCGCAGGTCGAATTCGGTGATCTTGTGCTGTTGCCGATCGCCAACTCGATCCTGTGGGTGCGTCCGCTGTATGTCGCGGCGGAGGGAACCTCGTCGGTTCCGACGTTGGAGGCCGTGATCGTCACGATCGGCGAGGGCGAGCAGATCGCCATCGGCGAAAACCTTGGTGACGCGTTGAGTCAACTGTTCCCGGGTGCTGATTTCAGCGACATCCTCGGTGCCCCGCCGAGTGCTGTTGAAGCTGATGACACTGCGGTGCCTGATGATTCCGACACCGATGAAGCCCCTGATGATTCTGTGCCGGTGACTCCCGCAGCGATGCTGGCTGAGGTCGCTCGTCTGTTTGCCGCTCGGGACGCTGCGCTAGCCGAGGACCCACCCAACCGTGTGGAAGCGGCCACGCTTGAGGAGCAGATGGCGGCTCTCCTGGCTGACGTCGATATGTCTCCTGCATCCGATGCGAGCGATACCGATTCGAGCGATGCCGGTGCGTAGTCGCGGCGTTTTGTAACTGTCGTCATTCCAAACTGCCGTTCTGTCACCCTGGTGACGTTGTATGTGGCGTCCACCTGACGAACTCTTCTGCCCAATTCGGACACAATGGACGTAGCTTTCGGGCGGCGGTCCATAGAGACTCCCCGGTGGGCGGCAAGCGCTCCCACCGGGGCCCTCGTGCCCTTCTCCTCCGGTATCGTTCCCTCCGGGTCTGAAGTCAAGGTTCCCTCCACCGCCGCCCGCTAGCGGATCCTGATTCTCCGCTGACCTCAGGCGCCGTCCGCGCACCGCTACTGTCACCGGTGAGATCGAGTCAGGGAGTAGAGAGCCATGAGTCGAATGCAACGAATGATTGCCCCAGCGCTCGTGGCGGTGATGCTGACCGCGGCCTGCGGTGGTAAGAGCGATGAACCCGTCCCCGCCGGTGACCCAGATGTCTCAACCACCGTCACCGTTGACGACGACCAGGAGAGCACGGCTGCGACTACCACAGTAACAATCCCCGAAGCGGCCACTGCGATTCCCGATCTTCAGATCAACCTTGTCGAATTCGGTGATGCGGGCTTCGTTCAGATCGTCAACAATGGCGGCACCGACGCATCACTTGACGGGATCATCCTCTGCCAATTCCCGACCTACGTCGATCTCGGTGATGTGGTCGAAGGTGGCACCATCCCCGCGGGAGGCACCGTCCAGATCGACGCCGCGACTATGGGCGGGCTCAACACGACGGGCGGGGAGGCCGCTCTGTACATCGCCCAGGATTTCACCAACCCCGACGCCATCTTCGGCTTTGTGCAATGGGGAAGCGGTGGCGCTCGCAACGAGGTGGCGGCGGCGGCAGGCATCTGGCCTGCTGGCGCAAGCATCGAACCCGACCCGGCATACAACAACATCGAACTCTTCGGCGACCCCGCCGACCCCGAATCCTGGAGCTAACCATCCCATCCGGGATTTGACCCCGGCTTCGCTCAACGAATCGTGATTTGGTCCGGGGTGATCTTGGCGGGGTGGTCGTGGCCCATGGCGTAGGCAAGGGCTCGCAGGTCGTGGCGCAGCGCACCGACGTAGCCGGCAGTTCGCACCGACTTGTCGGTGGGATCGAGGCCTCGCACCAAGCGGGCATTTTGTGTTGCTACGCCAGTGGGACAGTGTCCAGTGTGGCACTTCTGCGCTTGGATGCAGCCCACGGCCAGCATTGCCTCACGACCGACATTAATCATGTCGGCGCCGGCAGCCAGAGCAAGAGCAGCAGGGGCAGGGAAGCCGAGTTTGCCCGACCCGATGAACGTCACCTGCTCGGCGATGCTGGCAGTATCGAATGCTCGATACGCAACTCCGAATGCGTCATGGAATGGCAAGGCGACATGATCGGCGAACAGAAGCGGTGCAGCACCCGTTCCGCCTTCCCCACCATCAACTGTGATGAAGTCGGGGCCCATGTCTCGCCGTTGCATCTCGTCCGCCAACTCACTCCAGAAGTGAGGATCGCCAACTGCGGACTTGATTCCGACCGGCACGCCGGCAGCATCGGCGATCCGTTCGACGAAGTCGACCAGACCGGCGATGTCGCCGAACTCTTGGTGCCGGGCGGGGCTACGAACAGTCACACCGACCGGCACACCACGGGCATTGGCGATCTCCTTGGTGACCTTGGAGCCGGGGAGCAAGCCACCAAGCCCTGGCTTCGCGCCCTGACTCAGCTTGACCTCGATGGCACGGGTTGGTGTGCCCTCCATCGAAGCGAGCATGGTGTCGATCGAAAACCGGCCGTCACCGTCGCGAGCGCCGAAGTAACCGGTTCCTATCTGGAAGACCAGATCGCCGCCGTGGCGGTGATGAGTGCTGATTCCGCCCTCACCGGTGTTGTGCATACATCCGGCAAGTCCAGCGCCCCGGTTGAGGGCTTGGATGGCGGCACTGGAAAGCGAGCCAAAGCTCATGGCCGAGATGTTGATGATCGAGGCCGGCCGGAAAGCGTCAGCACGATCTCGCCATTCGCCGAGCACCTTGAGCGACGGGACCGGTTCGTCGGCATCACCGTCGATGGGGAAGGCCGAGTGGTGGAAGAACGGGTACCCGCTTTCGTCCATCCGATTGTCGGTTCCAAAGCCGAAATAAGCGTTCTCGCCCTTCGCCGATGCATACACCCACCGGCGATGGTCTCGAGAGAACGGCAACTCCTCGTTATTGCCGGTGACGATGTACTGCCGCAGTTCGGGCCCGACCCGTTCAAGCAGGTAGCGAAAATGACCGACGATCGGGAAGTTGCGTAGCAGAGCGTGCCGCTTCTGGGAAAGATCGTGCATCGCCACAAGCAGTGCCAGCACTGCCACGGTCAAGATCACTATCTGCCACCAACTCATATAGTCGAAACCTAGCGGCCAAAGACAACCGCAGCTGGCGCGACCGAAATGGCCGGTTGGCTTGGCCCAGCCACCTGAGACGCGACGCAGTCAAAGGGTGCGAGCGACGGGTGATGAAGTTGTGTCCGGCGTCAGCTCAGACGCTGGCTTTCCCAGACCTGCTGCTCTTCGCCGTGGATCAACTGATCTTCACTACGACGGAAGCCGAGTATGCGTAGCATCTTAGCCCCGGCACGATTGTCGTGGGGAACTACGGCATGGATGAGGTCGTCTTTGAGGCGCTCCCAGCCGTCGTAAAGGACGGCATTGCCAGCTTCGGCGGCGAGTCCTTGGCCCCAGTTGCGACGGCTGAGGGTGCATGAGAACTCGACGGTGGCGCCTTGGACATCGGTGAGGCGATGGAACCCGCACGCGCCGATGAAGGCACCGGTGTCAGCGTTTCGCACCGCCCAGAGTCCCCATCCTTCAGACTTCCAGCAGCGTTCGTTGGCCTCAAGCAGGTGGGCTGTGGCGGGGCGGTCGCGCGTTCCGCCATCGACATAGCGCATCACCGATTCGTCGCTGTAGAGCGCAGCGGCTTCATCAAGATCCGCCGACCCTAGGGGCATCAGCACGAGGCGCTCTGTGCGAAGCGTTGGGACATCCACCCCTTGATCGTGCCACGATGGAGAGGAAAAGAGGCAGTTACATGAGCATCGATTTTCAACCAATCACTGCAACCCTCGGAGCGGAGGTGTCCGGTGTCGATATGGCGAGCGTCGACGGGGAGACTCTTGACCAGCTTCGCAAGGCCTGGCTCGATCACAAGGTGCTGGTTCTGCGCGACCAGCACATCACCGTTGAGGAACACATCGCCTTCGGCCGTCTCTTCGGTGACCTTGAGATTCACCCTTTCGCCCCGGACAAAGCCGGCCACCCTGAAGTCGTGAGCCTCACATCGACGTCCCAGGATCAGAGCGCTGCGTCGTTCTGGCATAGCGATGTGACGTGGCGACAAGAACCTTCGATGGGTTCTATCCTGCGCGGTGTTGTGCTCCCTCCTGCTGGAGGCGACACGTGTTTCGCCGATGCTGGCGCCGCCTATGATCGTCTCTCCCCAGAGTGGAAGGAACGGATCGACCCTCTTGTTGCGGTCCATGACTTCACTTCGACGTTCGGCCGCGATCTGTCTCGGGAAAAACGAACGGAGAAGCAGCGTGAATATCCGCCAGCCCGTCACCCTGTGGTGCGAACCCATCCGGATACAGGTAAGCGTTCGATTTATACGAACCGAATCTTCGTTTCGCACATCGAGGGCGTCTCAGAAGACGAGAGCCGGGAGATCATCCAGTCTCTCGAGCGCCAAATCATGAACCCGTCAGTGCAATGCCGAATCCGGTGGGAGGTTGACACCTTCGTCATGTGGGACAACCGAGCGGTCCAGCACTTCGCCACCAACGACTACTGGCCCGAGACCCGCCAAGTCGAGCGCGTGACGATCGTTGGGGACAGGCCAATCTGATGACCTCTTTCGGGCCGGTTGTCAGCGCCGAATGGCTGGCGGAACAGTTGGGCAAGCCAGATCTCGCTGTTGTGGACTGCCGGTGGTATCTGGACGGTCGATCTGGTCGGGGGGTCTATGAGAGCGGACACATCCCGTCCGCAGTGTGGGCCGACATTGATACCGATCTTGCGGCTCCGGCGTCCGTTGAAGGTGGTCGTCACCCGCTTCCCGAACCCGTCGACTTCGCCTTCGCCATGAGCCGTCTCGGCATCGCCGACACAACCAGAGTTGTTGCCTACGACGATGTCGGCGGCGTGATAGCCGGTCGCCTGTGGTGGATGCTTGATGTGCTCGGCCACGAAGCCGCCATCCTCGATGGCGGCATCGCCTCCTGGGTCGGACCGCTGGCGACCAAACCCGTGACACCTGTTCCCGCCCCATTTGCCGTGACCCCGTGGCCCGCGGATCGAGTCATGACGAAAGCTCAGCTGGCAGATGCGCTCGGCGCAGATCTCACGGTCCTCGACGCTCGATCCGCTGACCGATTCGCCCACGGTGGCCCGGTTGATCCACGGCCCGGCCATGTGCCGCGGGCACGATCTGCTCCGGCAACCGACAACCTGGCCGACGGTCGGTTGCGTTCCCCGGCGGATCTCGCTGCTCATTACGCCGCTGTCGGTGCCCACTCCGGAGATGTGGTCGCCTATTGCGGTAGCGGCGTGTCAGCCTGCATTGATCTTCTCGCCATGCGTCGGGCGGGGCTTAACGACGGCAAGCTCTTTGTCGGTTCGTGGTCGGCGTGGGGTGCCGATGAGTCGCTTCCGAACGAGGTCGGTGACGGCAGCTGAAACTACGCTTGCCGTTTATGGAATTCGATCTGATGACCGGCGGCAACAATCTGTCCTGGGCGGAGTCGGCTGACCTCGCCCGCAAACTGCAGGGCGCCGGTTTCTCCGGCTTGCTCTATACCGAAACGAGTTCGGTGCCGTGGATGAGCATCACTGCGGCGTCGATGGCGGCACCCGAGCTCTTTTTCACGACTGGCATAGCGGTGGCGTTCCCACGCAGCCCGATGGTCTCAGCCGCCGTGGCCTATGAGATGGCGGCGAACACGGGTGGGCGGTTCCGGCTCGGCTTGGGCAGCCAGGTCAAAGCTCACGTCACTCGTCGGTACGGCAGCGAATTGGATCAACCCGCCGCCCGGCTTCGTGATTATGTCTCAGCCGTGAAAGCTTGTTTCCGAGCGTTCAACCGTGAAGAGCACCTCAGCCACGATGGTGACTTCTATGAACTGTCGTTACTTCCTCCCGACTGGGCGCCCCGGGCCCACGACCACCCGACCCCGGTCGACATCTCCGCTGTTGGTCCAGTCATGACGAGGGTGGCAGGTGAGGTCGCCGATGGTGTGCACGTCCACCCGCTTCACTCAATGCCGTACATCGAGAATCGTCTGCTCCCCGGCTTGGCTGAGGGTGCAGCGAAGGCCGACCGCAACGCCGACGACCTCGAACTGATCGTCCCTGTATTTGCCTGCCCGGGCGACACCCCAGAGGAACGAGCGGCGTACACGGCTCAGGCGAAGCGTCAGATTGCGTTCTACGGATCGACACCCAACTACGCGTTCCAGTTCGACGATCTCGGGTTCGAGGGCACCACAACCAGAATTCGCGACAAGTTCAAGTCAGGCGACATCGCCACCATCGGCGAGATCATCACCGACGAGATGCTCGAGCACTACGCCCTTGTGTCCAGCTGGGACGAGATAGCCGACAAGTTGCTCGAGCGTTACAAGGGCACGGCAGGCCGTGTCGTCATGTATCTCGGCGGTTCGCAGATGCAGAAGGACCCCACCGAGCTCGGCAAGTGGGGCGAAGTCGCTCGAGCTGTACGCGCTGGTTAGTGACGCGGCAGTCGGGCCTCGGCATCATGTCGTGGGGTAGGTCGGTGGGGGGGCAGTGACCGTCGTGGTGACAGTCGGGTAGTCCGAACCGACAGGTTCGAGTGCTTCTGTGGTGGTCGTTGTTGGTGCGGTGGTCGGGGGAGCCTGTGTCGTTGTTGTTGTTGGTGCGGTGGTCGGGGGAGCCTGTGTCGTTGTTGTTGTCGGTGGTGCGGTGGTCGTTGTGGGCGCCTGTGTGCTGGTGGTGGCGGCTTGACGGGTTGCGGCCTGGATGGTCGTGGTCGTGCTGCTCGTCGTAGATGAAGAGGTTGTGGTGGCTTCTTGGGCCTCTTCGACGGCGCTTTGCACTATCGGCATCTGTTCGACCGTTGCGGGCTGAGGTGGAGCGGCCAGCGCGCTCGTCACCACGATTGCGCCGGTTGCGGCAGCCATGCTGGCGCCGGTGACGGCGCTTGAGCCGACTGTGACCAGACGCGCCGGAAGTTCGACGAGAGCCGCCAGCGGTCCGAGGCCGACTCGCTGGCGTCGGATACCGGCATCGAGGAATGCCCGCACGACCGCTGGATCGAACTGGGTACCGGCCTTGTCGACGAGTTCCTGGCGAGCTTTGGCGGCTGAGATCGGGCGCCGGTATGAGCGGCTCGATGTCATGGCGTCATAGGCGTCCGCCACAGCGATGATTCGCGCACCAAGGGAGATCTCGGTCATTGCGAGCCCAGCGGGGTAGCCACCACCATCCCACTGTTCGTGGTGTTCGGTGACAGCGTTGACCCAGTCACCGAGCCACTCCTGCACTGGGGCGAGGTGCTGCAGGGCATGGTTGGGGTGCTGTTCGATCAGCAGTCGGTCCTCCACGCGCGGTTGGCCGCTGTGTTCAAGGATCGCGGCGGGGACATCAAGGTTGCCGACATCATGGAGCAAGGCGGCCCAGCGCAGCCGTTCGAGATCCGGGCCCGTGACCGACAGCTCTTCGGCAATTAGTTCGGCGTACGATCGGACCCGATCACCGTGCCCCCAGGTGGTGGCTTCATGCCGGTTGATTCGTCCAACCAACTCAACGAGGTACTCGGCCTGACGGGCTCCCGCGGATGCCACACCGGTGGTGTTTTCAACGCCGCTGGCGTGGCTGGCGAGCTTGGCGGCGCGCCATCTTGAGGGCGCCACATCAGGAAATGTCAGCGACATGCTGAACAGCATCCCGAGGGAACTGAAGCGGCCTAGCGGCCGACGGACGAGTTGGTGAACGAGTATCGACAGCGCGACGACCCCACCGATCCACACGACGATTCGAGCCGACTCCACAGGTTGGGGAACCACCACCATCGCAAACCGAACTGCCAGCCACGCAGCGGCAAGAGGAATGGCGAAGAGCGCTATGCGGATCGTCCATCCGAGGGTGGGTTTTGCTGACCATGTCGCCACCGGCGACGTCCGTACGTCCATGCTTCTCCATCGGCGCGATTCCCGACGGGCTGAAGATCAAATCAAGCCATTGGGGGTAGTGCATATGTGCCCTGGGCCGTCGACACGAGACGGTCGGGACGGTCGTCCATCCAGACTTTGACCGTGCCAACCACCGAGCTACGGCCTGCCTTGTCGACATCGGCACGAGCCCACATCACCCGGCCTTGAGCCGGGCGCAGGAAACGGATCGACAACTCGGATGTGAGTGTCATCGGTTCGACTCGACCGAGGGCAGAGAAACTGACGTACCAAAGCGCAACATCGGCGATCGAAAACTGGGTGGGGCCAGCGACGAACCCACCGGGGCGAAGCATGTCCTGCTCAATGACATAGCGCGCGAGAGCGTGTGCTGGCCCGATCTCAACGCACTCGTGCATGGTCGTCGGCCAGTGTTGGCGGATCGTTTCGTTGACGTGTTCGGGGGTGAGGGAAAATTCGGTCACGCCAAGATCGTTGCCGCCGGCGCCGCAGTTTGTCGAACCGGATCGAGTTCTCGAGTAGAGCTACTGTCACTCCATGACGAACTTTCCGCGGACGCTCGTACCGGTGAAGGGCCCGTTCCGTGAAGAAAAGATCCAAGGCGCGGTCGAGGGTATGGGCACGTATGGCGACGCGACACGAACACTGGTCGCGGCAGGGTTTGTGCAGCCGGATCTGATCACCGGCATGACCTTGGCTCTGATCTCCAACCAGCCTCGCAAGCCCCGGCCCGATGGTGAACGAAAGGCGAGCGGCACTGCGGGGAAAATCTGGGTGCGCGAGCGTTACACCATCCATCGTCCCCTAGCCGTCGATGACGTGTGGGAGGTGACGGGCGAATCGACGGGGACGTATGCGCGCAAGGGTCGTACATATTCAACGACCCGATCGATTTCGCGGAACAGTGTTGGTGAATGCTTTGCCACGAACCTCACCACGGGCCTGTTCAGCTACCGACCTGATCGTTCCCTGAGCGACTCTCACGAGGGGCTCGCTATTGAGGACACTCCAGCGCCCGAGCCAGACTGGGAGGCGGCGCGGGGCAATCCTCATGCCGGCTTACTAACGCTTGCGAAGGTCGGCCAGGTGTTGGGTGGGGTTGAGGTGCCGGTGACGCTCGCCATGATGGCGGCTCGTGATACCGACAATCCGGACAATCCGATCCACTCCGATCCAGAAGAGGCGAAGAAAGCTGGTCTCGGTCGGCCGATCGCCGGTGGTTCGCATGTGGCTGCCTTCGCACTCGAGGCGGTGATGCAGGAGTTCGGTATTGAGTCGTTGTTGCACGGAGCAAACTTCGACTTCCGATGGAAGGCGCCGACCGAAGACGGTTCTCACATCATCGCGACGGCCACGGTGACGGCGACCGAATCGAATCGGGTTGCCTTCGATCTCCAAGTTGATCTGGTCGACGGTCCAACAGCGATGGTCGGCACGCTCGTGATCCCGCTACCTCAATGAGCGATCCGCTCTCGGACGTGCGGGTCCTTGATTTCACAGATCGGTCCGCGGCACTGACCGGCCGAATACTCGCCGACCTCGGTGCCGACGTGATCATGGTCGAGCCGGAGGATGGCAATTCGATCCGCAAACTGGCGCCCTTTATTGCGGCTGAGGCGTCAGCCGCACACCAGTACTTTTCGGCCAACAAACGTTCCGTTGTTCTCAACCCATTCGACCCGCTATTCGCCACCCTGGCGGCGTCGGCGAACGTGGTGATCGACAACGGGCAACACGACCACGACTGGCTCATCGGACTCAACCCTGAGCTCGTCCATTGCTCTGTCACCCCATTTGGCCTCGATGCCGAGTGGCGAGATTGGAAGGCAACGGACCTTATTGCCTGCGCCGCCGGCGGTCTGGTGTGGTTGTGCGGCGAGCCGAAGGGGACACCCGTGCAGGGTGGGTCTGATGTTTCCGCTGCGATGGCCGGCCTCATCGCCGCCTCCGGCATCTCGGTCGCGCTTCAGGGTGCAGGGGCGGGTGTCCATCTCGACGTCTCCCTGCAGGAAGCGGTGCTCATGGCGGTGATGCAGACGGCTACGCCATCGCAATGGGTCTGGCACAATCGCATCCCGCGTCGCCCAGGGCTGTCGCAAGCGCTGCGTTGTGCCGACGGCGGCTATGTGGGGCACCTGGTTCGCCCTGATCGGTTTGATGGTTTCTTGAACTGGGCGGAACAGGTCGGAATCGACCATGGGATGACGAGCGACGACTGGCACTGGGCGATGCTCAGCGCCCCCCGCAAAGACAACCCGGTCTCTGCTACAACGCTGGCATTGGCCGACGCCTTGACTCGCGATGAGTTCGCGGCCGGGGCTCTTGCGGCCGACATTGTCTGTCTCCCGGTTTTGGGGTTCGATGATCTTGAACGCACCGAGCAGTACGTCGTCAACGAACAGTTCCTTGAGGTGGAGAATGAGTTGCTGGGTCGCACTGTCGCCTTCGTGCGATCACCCGTCGATGGAATGCGCGAACCGATCGAGATCCGTCGGGCCCCCGCGCTCGGGGAACATCAGGCTCTGCTCGATGAGTTGCCCGAGTTTGCGCCGAGTAGATCGGTCCCGTCGGCACCCCTCGACCCGGCCCGTGCACTCGAAGGCCTTCGAGTCGTGGACCTCACCTGGGTACTGGCGGGCCCGCTGGGCACAAGGACACTGGCCAGCTTTGGTGCCGAAGTTATTCGCGTCGAGTCGTCGACCAGGCCCGACTCGATGCGAAGCCAGATCGGGCCCGATGGCACCCCGGATCCCGATATGGGTGGGCTGCACAACCGCGTCCATGTTGGCAAACCGTCGCTGAGTGTCAACCTTGGTACCGATGACGGTCTCGCCGTAGTCATGGAGCTGATCGCCACGGCTGACATCGTCGTCAACAACTTCCGCCCCGG